>NZ_CM001377.1:1200000-1500000 GCF_000237825.1 Thermanaerovibrio velox DSM 12556 | reverse complement strand
GGGTAACAGGCCCCACCCCCCTTGCCCTCCTTAAGGGAGTGGAGTCAACGGGGGCCAACCTTCCTGGACTTATGGACCTCTTCATCGGCAACGTGGGGGGGTGCATCGGGGAGACATCGGCCCTGGCGCTTCTCATCGGGGGACTCTTACTCCTTTGGAAGCGGGTAATCACTTGGCACATCCCGGTGGTATATATCGGCACCGTGGCGGTCCTAAGCGCGGTTCTCCACAGGCCCTCCGGGATATCGATGGGCCCCCTCTACGAGATATTCGCGGGAGGCCTTTTCCTAGGCGCCATATTCATGGCCACCGACTACGCCACCAGTCCCATGGACAAGTCCGGGCAGATGCTGTTCGCCTTCGGCTGCGGCGTCATAACCACTCTCATAAGGTTCTACGGCGGCTATCCCGAGGGGGTATCCTATTCCATCCTCATAATGAACCTAACGGTGCCCCTCATAGACCGCTACTTCAAGCCCAGGATATTCGGCCAGCCCCAGGGGGTGAAGAGGTCGTGAACGAGAAGGTGAAGCTTGGAACCATACTGTTCGTCATAACCGCCGTCACCGGTCTGGTCCTGGGGGCGGTGCAGCAGATAACCGCAGGCCCCATAAGCAAGACCAAGGAGGCCCAGCGGCAGGAGGCCTTCCGGAAGACCCTCCCGGAAGCGGATTCCTTCAATCCCGTGAAGTTCCCCCCGGTCTCCGGTGTTCAGGACGTCCAGGAGGGACGCAAGGGCGGTGAGCTTGTGGGATATGCGGTGACCGTTTCTGTTAAAGGTTACGCGGGCCCCGTGGTGTTCGTGACCGGCATAGGGAGCGACGGGATAATAAGGGGCATAAGCATGCTGAGCCAGTCGGAGACCCCAGGTCTTGGGGCCAAGGCCTCCGAGCCGAGCTTTTCCGACCAGTTCAGGGGGAAAAAGGCCCAGGTGTTGAAGGTGGTCAAGTCCGCCCCGGCGAAGGATGACGAGGTGCTGGCCATATCCGGCGCCACCATAACCTCCCGGGCGGTCACCGAGGGGGTCAACTCCGCGGTGGAGGTCTTCGAGAAGATGGGAGGTAACAGGTGATGATAAGGACCGCCCTGGAGAGGATAAGGGCCGGCGTGTTCGGTGAAAACCCCACCTTTGTCCAGGTCATAGGGCTTTGTCCCACCCTGGCGGTTACCACGAGCGCCATAAACGGCCTGGGCATGGGGGTTGCCGCCACGGCGGTGCTGATGGGTTCCAACGTGGTCATCTCCTTGCTGAGACGGATGATCCCCAACCAGATAAGGATCCCCGCCTTCATAGTGGTAATAGCCGGTTTTGTCACCATAATCCAGTTCCTGGTCTCCGCCTACGCCCCTTCGCTGGATAAGTCCCTGGGGATATTCATCCCCCTCATAGTGGTGAACTGCATAATACTCGCCCGGGCAGAGGCCTTTGCCTTTAAGAACGGTGTGGTGGCGTCGCTCTTCGACGGGATAGGCATGGGGCTTGGGTTCACCGTGGGGCTCCTGATCCTGGGATCCATAAGGGAGGTTCTCGGTGGTGGTACCCTTTTCGGCTGCCCGGTGTTCCCCCATTACGTTCAGCCCGCCCTGGTGATGATACTGGCACCCGGGGGCTTCCTCACCCTTGGGCTGGTGATGGGCTACCTTAACTACAGAAAGGACCTGAAGCGCCGCCGTCGTCCCGGAGGCACCGACATGATAGATGCGGACTCCGATGCGGATCGATTGGGCAAGCAGACCGCCTGCGCGGGATGCCAGGTATGCAGCATGCTTAGGACGGAGGATGACGGAAGATGAGCCTCATAGGTATATTCTTGGGTGCGGTTTTTGTCCACAACATAATCCTCTCCCAGTTCTTGGGGTGCTGCCCTTTCCTTGGGGTTTCTTCGAAGCTGGGAACCGCTAAGGGAATGGGTATGGCGGTCATATTCGTTATATTCCTGGCCTCCATGATAACCTGGCTCCTGTACAACTTCATCCTGGTCCCCATGGGGCTCCAGTACCTGTACACCCTTTCGTTCATACTGGTCATAGCGGCCCTGGTGCAGCTGGTCGAGATGGCCCTGAAGAAGCTGAACCCAGGCCTTTACAAGTCCCTTGGGATATTCCTTCCCCTCATCACCACCAACTGCGCGGTCTTGGGCGTGGCGGTGATAAACATGAACAAGGGCTACGGGCTAGTCGGCAGCATGGTTAACGCCGTGGGAGCCTCCGTGGGGTTCCTTTTGGCCCTCATACTCATGGCGGGGTTGAGGGAGCGTATAGATGCCAGTGACACCATGCCCCGGTGCATGAGGGGGCTTCCCATCGCCCTGGTGACCGCGAGCCTAATGGCGGTGGCCTTCATGGGCTTCACGGGACTCATATAGGGGGTGCTTCTTAATGGGCATGGAAGGAACCTTGTTCCCCGCGGCGGTGTTAGGCGGGTTGGGACTTTGTTTCGGAGTCCTCTTGGCGGTGGCGGCGGAGAAGTTCCGGGTCCAGGTGGATCCGAGGGTGGAGCAGGTCAGGGATGCCCTGCCAGGGGCCAACTGCGGGGCCTGCGGTTACCCCGGCTGCGACGGTTACGCCGAGGCGGTGGTCTCCGGGGAGGCCAAGCCCAACAAGTGCGCCCCCGGGGGGCCGACGTGGCCACAAAGGTGGCGGCCATCATGGGGATGTCCGCGGAGGACGTGATAAAACGGGTTGCCTTCGTTAAGTGTAAGGGCAGCCCGGACGTGGCAAAGACACGCTACGTGTACGACGGGGTCATGGACTGCCGGGAGGCGGTGGTTTTGCCCGGCAGCGGCCCCAAGGGCTGCTCGTACGGCTGCCTCGGCCTTGGCACCTGCGTTACCGTCTGCCCCTTTGACGCCATAAGGATAGAGAACTCCTTGGCAAGGGTTGACGAGTCCAGGTGTGTGGGATGTGGCCTCTGCGTTGCCTCCTGTCCCAAGGGGGTGATAGAGCTGGTGATTATGGACAAGCGGGTAAGGGTGGCCTGCAATTCCCACCAGCGCGGTGCGGACGTCAAGAAGGTCTGCCAGCTCGGCTGCATAGGCTGCGGACTTTGCAGCAAGGTCTGCCCAGAAGGGGCCATAACCATGGAGGACAACCTGCCGGTAATAGACCAGTCCAAGTGCACCCAGTGCATGAAGTGCGTGGAGAAGTGCCCCACCAAGTCCATACTGTTCCTGGAGTCCTCGTACTAGCCCCGTTAGCCGCGGCGATCAAGCATCAAGGGCTTTTGAGCAGCAAGAAGATCTCAAGGGGATGGGGGGGGTACCTCCGTCCCCTTGATCTTTTGGCAGAGCCACTCCGCCATCGTCCCCGTGGCGAAACCGGTGAGGATGGAGGATATGCCCATGATCGGAAGGTATGAGAGGAACAGGTGAAAGGAGCTCACCGCCCTGGATGCCACCCACAGCTGGGCCAGGTTGAAAGCCAGGGCCTGAGCTTGGGCCAGCCCCCTCAAGGAGAGCCTCTCGGGCCACATGCGGCCCATAACGCCTAGGACCCCGAGGGCCCCTAGGACCCCCGCAAGAGAACACAGGAACGACAGGCCGAAACCGGAGAAGAGGAGCCCCGACAACAAAACCCTCCCCAGGGACACCAGCGCCGCGTCCTTGAAGCCCCAAAGGGCGAAGGCGGCGAGCCCCAGGGCGTTTGGAAGCCCCAGCTTAACCCCCGGTAATGGGTATGGGAAAAGGCCCTCCAGCACGTTTACGCATACCGCGGCCCCTAGCAGCAGACCGTCAAGGGTCACCCGTCTACTGGGATATCCCATGAACCTCCTCCTCCCGATCCCCCCTTATGCGGACCACCAGCCGGTGGGGAAGACATACCGCCTGATCCCCCGGTTTGGACAGCCACCCCTGTCTTACGCACAACCGATCGGGGCAGTCGGCGTCCTTAACCCTGGCGGCTTTCCCTCGGACCTCCACCAAGTTAAACCCCCCATCCTCCGCCCTGATCATTATTGTGCCGTTGAAAGAACCATCCAGGGGGATGATCTTTTTTACCGACGGTGAGGATATCTCGAGGGTTGCCGTTTGCCCCCCATGGCTCAGCAAGTGCCTTGCCGCCAGGGCACCTAGGCTCACTAGTATTATGACCGCCGCCACCCAGCGGTCCAGCTTCCTCCCCGCTATGGCCCTTTCCCTCCCCTTTGCGCCCCTCCGGAGCCCAGAGGCTCCACCCGGAACGAAGGGTCCTTAAGGTAGAACCGTCCGATCAGCCCGGGGCTTATAAGGATCCTGCGGTCCGTAGTAACGAACAGGGCCAGGGCATTGTACCTTTTGAGCAGCTCTTGTCCCTTCTTTGGGCCCTCCACGAAGAGGGCGGTGCTCAAGGCGTCGGCGGCGGTGGAGGAATGCGATACCACCGTGACCGAAAGAAGCCCCGATTGGGCGGGATAGCCGGTCTTGGGATTCAAGATGTGGTGGTACCTTCGGCCGTTCACCTCAAGGAACCTCTCGTAAACCCCGGAGGTCACCACCGCCGCCCTGGGCCCCTCAAGCTCCAGGATGCCCAAGAGGGTCCCCCGGGGGGAAGTGGGGTGCTGTACCCCTATCCTCCAAGGCCCCCTGTCGGGGCTGCCCAGGACCACCACGTTCCCCCCAAGGTCCAGTACCGCCCGTTTAACCCCCATGGTCCCGAGCTCATCCGCAAGGACGTCCCCGGCGAAGCCCTTAGCTATCCCGCCGAG
The DNA here is from genome assembly GCF_000237825.1 of Thermanaerovibrio velox DSM 12556. Classification (NCBI taxonomy): domain Bacteria; kingdom Thermotogati; phylum Synergistota; class Synergistia; order Synergistales; family Synergistaceae; genus Thermanaerovibrio; species Thermanaerovibrio velox. The sequence continues at coordinate 1,495,316 of NZ_CM001377.1, read as the reverse complement.
GTCCAGCTTCTGCCCGGACCTCAAGTGAAACCTGCCGTCCCGGGACTCCGAAAGCCCCTTGTAGTCCACCTGCCTTATCGCCCTTGCTATCTCCTCAGGCCTTGGCACCCGTGCGTTTGGGGTGCCTATCTGCCACAGGGACGTGAGGGCCCCTATGGTGGGATCGAACGATCCCTTAGAGTCCCTCGCCACATCCAAGGCGGTTCGCAGTACCCGCCGCACCGGGTCCGAGGGTGATATCTCCCCGGTCCTCGACAGGGTGGATACCTCCGAGGAGTCCAGGTGGGCGGAGGTGAGGCTTTCTATGCGTCTCACCGTGGACTCACATCGAGCCAGGACGCCCTCGGGGTCTGGGGCCTCAAGCCGTATCCTCATCAAGGTGTTCATGGCGAAGAACTCCGACTGTCCTTCCCTTGGAAGGCCGGTGTGAACCGCCCGAACGGCCCAGATGATGGAAGCGGTTATGATAAGGGACGTGAGTAAAAAGCGGTAGGATCTCCTCATAGGGAAGATCCTACCACAGCATAGGGACCTTGTGGTTGAATGACGGTTACAGGAGCTTCAGCAGGGCCCTTGTGGCCACCTGAACGGGGTCCCATACGGGGGAGAACGGGGGGGCGTAGCTTAGGTCCATGTTCACCAGGTCTTCCGCGGTGAGGCCGCCCCTTATGGCGGTGGCGATGACGTCGATGCGCTTTGCTGCGCCTTCGACCCCCACTATCTGTCCCCCTATGACGGCGCCGGTGTCCTTCCGGGCTGTTAGCTTTACGGTTATGTCACCGGAGCCGGGGTAGTAGCCCGCCCGGGTCTCATCGGTTATGACCGCGGAAACCGCGTCGATCCCCGCCTCGGAGACCTCCCTTTCCGAGAGCCCGGTCCTCGCCACCTCGTACTTGCATATCTTGCACACCGCGGTCCCCATTACCCCCTGGAACAGGTAGTCCCTTCCCGCGAGATTGAGCCCCGCCACCCGGCCCATCTTGTTGGCCGACGTGCCCATGGCCACGTAGAAGGGCTTACGGGTTATCATGTGGAAGTTCTGGGCGCAGTCCCCGGCGGCCCAGATCCCCTCCACGGGGGTGCGCATCCTAAGGTCCACCTCTATGGAGTTCCTGAAGCCCAAGGGTATGCGGGACCTCTGGGCCAGGTCGGAGTTGGGAGCCACCCCAAGCCCCAAGACCACAATATCTGCCTCGATGAACCCTTGGTCGGTCCAAACGCCCTTCACCCAACCTTGGTGTCCTTCCACCGCCCGCAGGGCCTCGTTGGTCTTGAGCTTCACTCCCACGTCCAAAAGGGCCTCCCCCACCAGCTTCCCCATGTCCTGGTCAAGGGTCCCCATCACGGTCGGAGCCCTCTCGACCACCGTTACGTCAAGGCCTCGATGGCAGTTCAAGGCCTCCGCCACCTCCAGGCCTATGTAACCTCCTCCTATTATCACTGCCTTGCGGGGACGGCGCTCCTCCACCGCCTTGAGAAGCTCAATGCCGCTGTCCAGGGTGTTCACCCCGAAGACACCGGGGGTGTCTATCCCCTCCACCTGAGGCTTTATGGGTTTGGCGCCGGTGGCTATGAGCAGTTGGTCGTAGGGCTCATGGTAGGTCCTCCCGGTATCCAATTCCAGCACCTCCACGGTCCTGGAAACGGTATCTATCCCGGTCACCTCTGATCTGGTGCGCACATTGATGCCCATGGAGGCGAAATCATCAGGGGTTCTGGATATGAGCCTGCCAGGATCCTTGATGAGACCTCCCACCAGGTAGGGGATGCCGCAGGCGGAGTAGGAGGTGTAATGCCCCCTTTCAAAGACCAGTATCTCCACGTGGCGGTCCAGCCTCCTTAACTGCGAAGCGGCGCTCATGCCCGCCGCGTCAGCTCCTATGACGACCACCTTTCTTGTCATGTCCTTCACCCCCTGGCCGTTCTGCCTGGTCTTTGGATCGTGCTGAAGTCATTTTACTTCATAACCCTGGGTTGTTAAAAAGATCACCCCATTGGAGGAATTTAGGGGTGCTAAAATCCCGCCAGTGCCTGTAATATATAGATACATAGAAAGATCAGGGGGTGCTGCAGGTGCCCGACTACGCGGTCATAAGCGGCATTGTGGACGGCAAGAACGACAGGGGACAGCGGTTCATCTTCCCATTTTGCATATTGGGGGACTCCAAGCGGATAATATGGATCAAGATATCGGGCACGTCGTCCGACTTGGAGGTCCCGGATCCCTGGCGGTCCAGGGCTCATCTCATAGATTCCATGGGGATGGACGACCAATCCTTCGGGGCCTACGGGGCGATGCAGTTTAGGATGTTCGTTCAGGACAGCCAGATATTTCAGCGCGCCCTGCTCCAGGGAAACGTGAAAGCCTTCGAGTATGAACTCATAAAGTTCGCCGCGGACCGCCTGGGTTTGAAGGCGGTTGTGGTGGCTAGGATGGACGAGTTATCCCCGGATGAGGCGGAGGATGAGCTGCGGGCCTTTGGGAGCAAGGGCCAGCAGGAGGTGGAAGCCCGGGTCCGGGGTGAAGAGCAGGATCATGGGTTTAAGCCGGAGGTGCCCCACTTAGTGGTGCTCACGTGCCAGCCGGTGCTCGATCCGGTGGGGGGCATACCACTTCAGGGCTTGAAGGAAGGGGATGAGGTTCTAGCGGCCCTCCCGGAGGACTCCTTCTTCTACGACCTCTTTAAGTCCAAGCTGCCCGGGTTTGACGGGGTGGTGTCCGCCAAGGTCATATCGGTGAAGAAGACCGAGACCGGAAGCACCCAGGTGGATCTTCACCTTTCAGATGGGCTTGTGGGGATCTTAAGGCTTTCCGGCAACGTCCGCATAAAGAAGGCGTTCCAGGAGGTGGTGGAGGACGTGCCGCCTCCTCCCAAGGCCCCTTCGCCCATGATCATCATCGCAGGGGGCGCGGTGCTTGCGGTATTGGCGGGGATAGTGTTCTACATGTTCGTCCGATAGGCATAGCTTAAGCCTTAGGGGGCCTTAGCTTTGACAGCCGGTCGGCCCTTCTTATTGGTTCCGGCAGCTTGTATCCCCGAAGGGCCATCTTGACGGTCTCTAGGGCCCCCTCAAGGTCTATGAGGTGCCCAGGGCTTACGAATATGGGTTTGCAGCCCTTTCGGCTTCTAAGCGCCCATCCAACCTGGCGTCCTTGAAAGACCAGGGGGGAGCTTGAAAGGGGTGCTTCTCCGGGTTCCTCGAAAGACCCCACCAGGGGGGACTTGGACACCCCAATTGACGGTACCCCCGTTGCCACCCCCAGGTGGCTTGCTATGCCGAGACCTCGTGGATGAGCTATGCCGCATCCGTCCACCAGGATAAGATCCACCGGCCCTTTAAGGGCTTCCAGGGCCTTCATCATCGGTTCCATCTCCCTAAAGGACAGGAACCCCGGAACGTAGGGCACCGTGCACACGTCCTCGAAGGCGGACCTTCCAAGCTCTTCAAGCTGAGGCCATGACATGAGCACCGCGGCGGCCCTTACGCGCCCTTGGACCTCCGAACAATCCACCCCGGAGATGAACCGGATCTCACCCTTGAGGGAGCTTAAGACCACCTGCTGAGCCATTTGGCGCTGAAGCTCGCACAGGGTTGAAAAATTATTTCCATGGGCCTTCATATCGTTGTCACCGCCTTTATAGCGAGTATAATAATCTGGCCTTAACAGGTATTTTAATACGTATCCGGAGATGTCCTTTCCGGCAGGTAGGGGGCTTTTCATGTTTCGCAGGTTTTTGTCCTTTGGGGTGGCACTTCTGGTGTTCACCGGTGTATTTCTATCCTCCGCATGGGGAGGTGAGAGGACGATTAACTCTCCTTCCATTGGGGCTGGAGGGCTTACGATAGGGGGCCCTAAGGGGGAGGCGGAGCTGTGGTTCCCGCTGCCCTCGGGGACGGTAATGAGCCCTTCAAGGCTCGAGCTGTCGTTGAACTATCCGGAGGGGGCTGTTTCCGGCACCGTTTCGGTGTTCTTGGGGAACGTGATGATAGGCTCTTCCCGGCTGGCTTCCGGAGATAAGCGGCTGGTGATACCCCTTTCAGGGGCCAAGCTTCAGGGTGCCAAGGTGGTGATAAGGGTTTTAGCCGGCCTTTCGGGGGGGCATTGGGATGACCCTTCTCAGGACGCGGGGGTTCAAATAACCTCTGCCCGTCTGGTTTTGGAAGGGGTTTTCTCGATGCCGAAGAGCGTGTCCCAGTGGCTTGCCTCCCTCAACGAAGGGGTGGCGGTGGTGGTGCCCAACGAGGCTAGGGACGAGGAACTCTCCGCCGGTTTTGCCCTGGTGGGCACCTTAAGCCGTCTTTTGCCCGGTGGAAGGGTGGTGTTGATAAAGGCCTCCGAGGAGCTATCCGAGCCGTTCCTCCCCAAGGTGCGAGTTCAGCTGGATGATCAGCAGGCGGATGGGGTCACCTTGGACTCCGGGGGGGCGAACCTGCTCATAAACGGGGTATCCAGGGGTTCCCTGAGGGATCTTTGTGCCAAGATCTTCGACCCCACGTTGATGGGGATGATGCAGGGTGCCACGGTGACCGGCTTGTCCGAGGCCTCCGGGGGCAGCAAGGGGACCCGCTGGAAATATCAAAGGCTTTCCAGGTCCTGGGCTCCAGGATGGTCTTACGAGCTCGGGGACCTCTTCCTGTGGGGAGGGGTGGTGGACCGCTTGTCCATATCGGTCAAGGGGGTGGTCCCCCTTTCGGCAAGGGGAGAAGGGGCCCTCGACCTGTACGTGAACGGCCAGCTGGTCTGCTCCGAGAGGCTTGAGGACGGCAACGTGGATGCCGTCCTTTACGTTCCCGATTGGGTTAACCTTAAGGTTAAAAACCGATTGAAGCTGGTGGTCCGGGGGGCTGGGGGACCATCTTCTCTGCAGGTCTCGTATGTCAAGATGTCCTATGGCAAGGCCTATGGCATGCTTGGGGACATGGGGGCCCTTATGAGCGAAGGGGTACCTGTCCTGGTGGGGCGGGATCTTAAATGGACCGGCCTTCAGGGGGCCCTCGCGGCCTTTCGGTGGCTTTGTTCCTCTCTTCCTTCCGAGGTCCCGGTGTTCCCGGACGTCCGGTTCTACGGGGAGGACGTGGACGTCCCGGATGGTTTCTTCATCTTCATAGGGAACAGCCTGCCAACTGACATGGAGGACAGGTTGAGCGTGTTGTACAAGGACGGCCAGCTTAAGCTACCCCGCAAGGACGTGGAGGCCAAGCTTGCTGGCGAGGCCTTTTGGGTCATGGGGCAATCCTTAACCGCTGACGGGGGGCTTGCGGTCCTGGTGCCCTCCCGGGTGGAGGTGGTTCAGGAGGCCTTCGAGGCTCTTTCCAACTACGAGGTAAACAACGTAAACCAGGACGGTCAGGTGTTCTTCTTCGGCCCCGACGGCCTCAAGGTGGTTGACCTAGGGCTAAGCAAACCCTTCCGCTGGGGGATAGGGGGGGGCCTGAGGTCCCTTTGGGGCTCGGTGGTGGATGCCGTTAAGAGCATTCACCTCCCAACGGGGCTCTTGGGCCTACCGGAGGTGCCTGATGTATCATCTAAGAAGTCAGGTCATGAGGTCTCCCAACAGGGCCCCGATCAAAAGCCAGATCAGAAGGCCCCCCAACAGGGGCCTGATAAGAAGCCGGTTCAAGAGGCCCCCCGACCAAGCCCCGACCAGAAGCCCGATCAGGGTCCTGAGAGTTCTGATCATGCTTTTGGCGGCATGGGGGGAGGGACCCTTTGGATCCTCCTTGGAGGGGCTGGGACGTCGGTGGCCCTGGGGCTTGTCGTGTTCTTCAAACCCTCCTTGCCGGGGCTCCGGCTTTTCAAGAAGAGGGAAAGACGGCAGTCCACGCTGTTGACGAGGAGGCGGCGGAGTCGCCGACGCTGAAGCTCCCTACGGCTGGTTCGCTGACGAGACGCTGCTTCGGCTTGGCCGCTGCGGTACCTGGGGAGCTCCTCGGCTCAAGCGTAAGCTCCCATTCTGCTCGCCTTCTTGCCCTCCTTATGCTGGTACATGGCCCTGTCCGCCTCTATCATCATCTCCTCCAGCGTCTTGGATCCGCCGGGCTGGTCATGGGATATGCCGTAGCTTACGGATATGGCATTGTGCCGGGCCGTAAGTCTAGCTTCCAGCCGGTGTATCAGTTCCTCGGGGTTTAACCCCTCCTGGTGGAGCAGGAAGCAGGCGAACTCGTCCCCCCCGATGCGCCCCAAGAGGTCCTGGGATCTGAAGGACTCGCGCATGGCCTGGGCCATCTCCTCCAGGAGCTGATCCCCCGCGTGATGTCCTAACGTGTCGTTCACGTTCTTGAAGCCGTCCAGGTCCATGTATATCATGGAGACGGGCTTGCAGGCCTCTTTGGCCTGCTTTAAAACGATGCTGGCCGCCTCGGTGAACCCCCGGCGGTTGTAAAGGCCCGTTAGGGCATCCGTCACCGCTTGGGTTTTGAGCTGATCCCTCAGGATCACCAGCTCGGTTACGTCCCTTAGAACCGACATCCGGCACTGAACTCCGTCCCACAAGACCGTGGAGTGCTTTACGTCCAGCACCAGGGGGCTTCCGTCCTGGAGGGTAAACCGTATCTCCCCTTCACCTTCGGGCAGGGAGGCCAGCAGGCCCTCCGCCCCCACCTCACCCATTATGGCCTGGGCGGATGAGTTGGAGTAGACCGCTTGGCCCGATGGATCCACCACGATTATCCCGTCATCCATGGAACCTAGAACATGCTGCAGGTTGTTGAACAGGGTCCGTCTGTCCTCCTCCAGCTGTTGCTGGCGGAACAACAGGTCGCTCAGCTTCTGGGCGGACGCGGATGAGGAGTCTATGAGGGAGAAGATGAGGTTCACTATCTGCATCTTATGAGCGGTTATCTGATGCACTTGGCCGCTGAAGTTGACCTCCAAGACCACCCTTGCCTGATAATCATCGTAATCCCCCAGGTTGCTCTGGTTTATCAGGTAGAAGACCTGCTTCAAGATCTGCTCCGGGGAAGATGGTTTCACCAGGAAGTTATCCGCCCCGGCCTTAAGGCCGTTTATAACCTCTATGGGGTCCGATAGGGCGGTCAGCAGTATCGTCGGGATGTTCTTGGTGGCCTCATGGGACTTTAGGTTCCTCACCAGCTCGAACCCGTCCATCCTGGGCATCACCACGTCGGATATGATGATGGACGGAGGTTGGTCCATGGATTTTATGTGCTCAAGGGCCTCTTGTCCGTCCCGAAACCATAGGACGTTGAAGCCCTCCTTTTCGAGGATGCTCTTAAGCCCCCTGCCCTGGGTGGGGCTGTCCTCCGCAAGGGCTATCGTGTGGCTGTTGGGGTTTAGGAACTTGTCCAATATCATCCCTCACCGGTCCCTTCTTCTAGGTGCTTAACCCCTTGATTGGGATTAATGTATCACGTTTCTTATGAACTCTCCCATCCTTAAGGGAGCTAGCATCATATCAGCGCCCCCGATCCGCCAGGCCTCCCCGGGCATCCCCCAGACCACCGAGGACTCAGGGTCCTGCACCAGCGTGAGTGCCCCCGTCTCCCTTGCGGCCTTTAGCTCCTGGGCCCCGTCGGATCCCATGCCTGAGAGGAGTATGCCGCACCAGCTGCCCCCCAGCTCGTTAAGGAGGGATTTGAAGAGCACCGAGACCGACGGTTTTACCCCGTGGCTTTGGGGGCCATCGGTGAGCCTTATACTGCCCTTGTTGAGCTCCATGTGGCGTCCCGCGGGGGCCACGATCACGGTGTCGCTGGAGGGGACCTCCCCGTCCCGAGCCAGTTGAATTTTGCGGCCCGAAGCGGTTTTTATCCACTCTACGTAGCCCTCATCAAAGCCGGTGCTCATGTGCTGAACCAACAGAAGCGGCACCGGAAGGGGGGCCGGAAGGGCGGACAGGAGCTCCAGCGTGGCCTTGGGGCCTCCGGTGGAGGCCCCTACGGCTATCACCTTTATCTGGTAGGGCTTCTTAGCCGGCGGTGAGGGGACCTTGAGTTCCCTGGGTTTTATCCCCCCCATCGGTTGGGTGCGGTTGATCACCGGCATTGCGGTGGAGATGATCCTTCGCGCGAAGGTATTGGGATCGGTCCTTGGGGCGGGCTTCGCTAGGACATCGAAGGCGCCGGCCTCGAAGGCCTTGAACGTCAGTGCCACCTCACCGGGGGACCACAGGGAGGATATGACCAGCACCGGAATTTCCCAACGGGACCTTATCCGCCTTATGGCCTCCATGCCTCCCATGCCCGGCATCTCTACGTCCATTGTAACCAGGTCGAAGCGTCCCCCTGAAAGGGTCAGCACCTCCAGTGCCTCCTCCCCGGACTCCGTGAGGGTGACCGTTTCCACCTCCGGAAGGGAGGATAACCCCATGCGCATGTATCGCCTGAAGGAGAGGGAGTCGTCCACCACCAGCACCTTTATCCCCATTAACCGCCTTACCTCCTTACGGATCTGCCCGTCCCGGTCACCCGAGGAACCCCCATATCAGGGATTTAAGCTTGTCCTGGTCGAAGTCCTTCTTCGAGATGTACACGTCCGCCCCGGCCTCCATCCCCATTTTAACCTGCTCTTGGGAGTCCAGGGAGGTGACCACGATGACCGGCAGCCTGCTGGTGGGCGGATTGGATCTTATGCGCTTGAGCAGCCCTATCCCGTCCATTCGAGGCATCTCCACGTCGGTCACCACCAGGTCGAAGTCCTCCTTGGACAGCCTCTCCCAAGCGTCCTGCCCGTCCGAGGCGGTCACAACCTGGTAGCCCAGGGAACCTATGATGTTCTTAAGGAGGGCTCTGGACGTGACCGAGTCCTCCGCCACCAGAACCTTCTTGGGCCCCGAAGTCTTCTCCTCCACGAAGGGGGCGGAGTCCCTGTCAATGGAGTCCAGCAGGTCTTTCACGTCCAGGACCGGCAATACAATCCCCGATCCCAGGATGGTACCACCTACGAAGAACCTAACCTTGCCCAGGAAGGTCCCAAGGCCCTTTACGATCCCCTCATGCTCCCCGAGGATCTGATCCACCTTGATCACCCCGGCCTCCTCCCCATCGGAGGAGAGTATCACCACCCCCTGAGGCTTGGATGGGGAGGATGAGTTGCCCTTAAGACCAAACAGGTCCTTGAGGTCTATGGCGGGAAGGTATCTCTCCTTCCCCATGGCGATCCCCATGGCCTGGTGGTCCTTGTTTTTAATGGCGTACACCATTGACACCTGTGATGAGGGTATGCTGAAGACCTGACTCCCCACCCTAACCATGACCCCCCGGTAGGTCCTCACCGTGGATGGGAACCGAATAGAGAACTCGGTTCCAAGGCCCTTTGATGTCGCTATCTTGATGGTACCCCCGATCTTATCCAGTGCCTCCCTCACTATGGACATCCCTATCCCCCGGCCGGAGACATCCGATACGCCCTGGGCGGTGGAGAACCCGGACTGAAAAATCAGGTGCAGTGCCTCTTCCGTGCCCATTGAAGAGGATTGCTCTAGGGATATGAGTCCATCCTTTAAGGCCTTTGCCTTTATCGCTTCGGGATCCATGCCCCTTCCGTCATCCCTCACGGTCACCATGCAGTCGCTTCCGTCGGCCGATATGGATATCCAGATGGTCCCGGACCTTGGCTTACCCTGTTTTTCCCTTTCCTCCGGGGACTCGATCCCATGGTCCATGGCGTTACGTATGAGGTGCATGAGGGGATCCTTTAGAGTCTCCATGACCCTTCGGTCCAACCTTACGTCTCCGCCCGACACATGTACGTCTACCGACTTGGAGAGCTTAATTGCCAGCCCCACGGCGGAGTTTTTAAGGAACCTTAGCAGCCAGTCACCCCTTATCATTCCCATGTCCCGGGCCTTTTGCATGAGGGTCTTTATGGCCCTGTCCATGGCGGATAGGTCCTCCCGGAGCCCCCGGATGACGGGCCTTGCTTCAGCGCAGCTCTTATCCTCCGATGCGACGCTGAAGAGCTGTTCCGCCTTCTGGGCCGCGTAGAGGCGCAGGGACATGAGGTCCTCCAAGAGGGTGATGAACTCTTCCACGTCCTTGAACCTTACCCTTACGGTGTCGTCATGTTCCCGCTGAAGGTCTTGGTGCCCCTGGGGATCCACCCTTTCTGCCGGCTGAATGGGGGGTGCCTCTTCCGCGGCCGGCGGAACCCCTTGGGGCTCCGGTTCGGCCGATGCCTTCTCGACCTCGGGGACCTCGGCGCTTGCCGAGTTTTCAGCGCCGGATGCGTGGTGCTCCTCCTGTGCAGCCGCCGCGGCTTGGCCGGCGGCGTCCGAGGCTTCTTGCGGGGTCTTGTTGGTGGGTGATGGGACCTTCCCGCTGAGAAGGTCCTCAACCCCCCTTGCCACCGCTTCAATGGGTACGTCTGTCCCGTTTATGAGGGATTCAAGGGTTTCCAGGCCGGAGGCTATCACGGGAAGGTCAGAGGGGGTGATGCTTCGGCTCCCCTTCCTCGCGGCGGATAGGAGGGACTCCATGGATTGGCACAAAAGGGATACCCTGGGGTAGCCGACGGTTTGGGAGGCCCCCTTCAAGTTGTGAAAAATCCTGCAGGCCTCTTCGATCATTTTGGGATCCTCGAATGACTTAGGATCCTGGAGTATATCCCTTATGGTCGAGAGGTACTCCGTTGCCTCCACAGCGAAGTCCCTGCGAAGCTCTTCAAGGAAGCTGTCCTCCATGGGCCGGTCTCCTAGAGCTTGTACTCGTTCACGATTTGAATCAGCTTCTGCCCCTGGGCCTTTAGCTCAATCGCAGAGGACTCAAGGGCCTTCATGGCATCCAAGTTTTCCTTGCTGGCGGTGCGGATCTGCTCCAGCGCCAGGTTCACCTGATCAACCCCTATGAACAGGTCCTGGTTGGCCTTGAGGATCTGCCCCGCCATCTGGGCTATCTCCCCCAGCTGACGGGCCATCTGGTCCATGGAGTTCTTTACGGGCTCGGTGTGCTTCTCCGCCTCGGCTACCGCCTTCATGCCCTGTTCTGTGGCCATGACCGCCGATGACGTGGCCCGCAGGACCTCCTCGAGCTTGTGCTTCACCTCCTTAGCGGACTGCTTGGACTGCTCCGCAAGCTCCTTGATCTCCTGGGCCACCACCGCAAAACCCTTGCCCCCGTCGGAGTAGCGGGCGGCCTCCACCGCCGCGTTCACCGCCAGCAGGTTTGACTGATCCGCCAGGTCCTCAACGGTGTCCGCTATCTCCATTATCTCCCTGCTGCGGTCGTTAAGTTTGACTATCGTGCCGGAGATGAAGTCCATCCGCTCCATTATCGCCTTGAGGGAGTTTAGAAGCCCCGTTACGGCCTCGTTTGCCCTTATCACCAGATCAAGCCCGTCCCGGGAAAGCTGCGTGGCCTCCTCCATCCTCTTGGCGGTGCTCCTTGCGGTGGCCTTGATCTCCTCCATGGAAGTGGAGCTCTCTGTTATGGCGGAGTAGTTCTCCTCCGTGGATGCCGCCACCTGGGACACCGTGCTGCTGATCTTGATCGACGTGTCGGTTAACGTCTTTGACGCCGTGCCCATCTCTGATATCTGTTCCCTTAGGGCGGTAAGGAGCTGCTCCAAGGACCTAGCAATGTCCCCTACCTCGTCGGATCGTCTGAGGAAATCCTGGGGAACCGTTAAATCTATACTACGGGAAGCTATCTTCTCCATGGCGTGGGAGGCCCATCGGATTACGGATGATACCCTGAAGGCCAGGAGGTATCCCGAGGACATGATGGCGGTGATTATGATCCCAAGGCCTATGATCGACATCACGGCGGATCTCTTTGCCCTTTCTGCGGATTCTAACGCCTTTGCCGAGGCCTCGGATGTCATGAAGTTGACGAAGGCGTCCGCCTCTTCCCCGAACTGATTGGATAACTCGAACAGATCTTTTATCTTGTTCATCCCCCCGGAGTAGACCTTTTCCCTGGAGGACCTGCTCCCGCTCTGGCTCAAGTCCCATAGGATTTTGTCCACCTCTTCGTGCTCCCGCCGCCACTTTAGGTAGTGGTCCCTCAGATGCTCCGCCATGGACAGTTCCTTGGGGTTAGATCTTATGTACGGGTTACTTAACAGATCGTCCACGTCCCGCCCCATCTGGTCTATTGCCTCTCTCTTCCTACGGAGGTTTTGAGGCAAGTCCTCTCCGTACAGTTTGTTTGTTTGGTCGCTAAGGGCGGATATGAAGATGCTCCTTACCTCCATCCTTTTATAATTTATCCTTTCCGCCAGCATGAGGGCCCTTTGGACCATTTGCTGTTCCTCGTACATCCTTTTTGCCTGGACCATGTTCCCCCACATGGTGAATCCAAGCCACATAAGGGAGAGGGATGCTAATGTGATGAGGCCCAGGAGCTTGATCCTTATGGTAATCTTCATGGTCATCACTCCTAAGATTCTATTATGTTAGATTTTATTTATGCTTTTGCCTAAGCAGATGAATTTGCTCTATAGGATGTAAAAACCCTAGGTGACCGGCTCCTTTTGCCCTGTTAAGGGGGCAGGGGCTGTTCAGGGGGATATGAGATCCGGATCGAGTATGGGGACGTCATCGAGCATCCACCTGACCGGGCCCGAGCCTCGCACCTCTCGGACCGCCGATGAGCTTAGGCTTACCAGCCCCTCCAGTCTGTCAAATCCTATGCCGAAGGGCCCCTTGCGGTTATGGATGATCATGGCCACCTGGATCTCTCCGGAGCCGGATATGCCCGCCAGGGGGGACGGGTCTATTAGGGGCACGATGCTGCCCCTCAGGTTGAACACCCCGGCCAAATGGGGACTGGTTAGGGGCAGAGGAGTATACCCGATCTTGAGGCGGACTATCTCCCCCCCCTTGGAGGCCGGTATGCCCAGTCTCTTGCCCATCCTGATGAACATGAGCATGGAGATCAGCCGTTCTTCTGTCTGCGGTCTACGGGATAGTTTAACCGCCCGGGCCTTTAATATTTCCGTCGTGAGATCCGCCCGTGAGCTCACCTTAATCCCCCCTGTTCACGGCGTTCAAAACGGCTCGCTTGCGGTTTTCCTTAGGTGACCCTTGGTTACGTGGGGTCCGTAAAGCGTGGGTTCCCGGTCGTCCAAGTCCTTGAGGATGTTGAGAAGAAGCCTTCCATGCCTTTGGGCGGACGCCATGTCCCCCTCCTGGAGGGATAGTATCATGAGGGAGTGCCGGGGTTCCGGCATCGAGGGGTCCAGGTACGCCGCCTCCTTGAATGACTCCGCCGCCTCTTTGTGCATGCCCATGTCCATTAGTATCACCCCCTTTAGAAACTTAACCTTAGCCCCGGTGGGGTCAACCTTCTCAGCGGAGGTCAGGATCTCCAGCGCCCCTTGCAGGTCTCCCCGGTCTGCCATGGATTTCGCCCTCTCGAAGACCAAGTCCTCCTGGTCCTTGAGGGGGACTGCCTCCTTTGCTTCCTTTGGAGCTTCCCCTGCGGGTTTAGCCGGTGTCTCGATTCTCGGGGCCTCTTCTGCCGTATGGCGGGTCATCTCCGCCATCTTGGGTGTGCGGGGGATTATGCCCTCTGCGTCCTCCCGGTGGGGCATGGGATAAGCTTCAACGTTCTTGATGGGGGATGCTTTCCTGAAGACGAAGACCCCGGATGGCACGAACCGGTTGCCCATGAGCCTGTTCACCGCGGGAGCTTCCGCCGCCCCGACCAGGAGGACCCCTTTGGGGTGGAGCCTTTGGTAGAAGATATCCAAGGCCTTGGATATCCCGGAGTCGGAGAAGTATATGAAGAGGTTCCTGCAGGATATGCCGATGAAGACCCCTTCCGGCGGGGTCATCACGTTGCCGATCGAAAAACGCACGTTCCTCCGGTACCTATCCTTTACCCTAAATAGATTCCCATGGATGTGGTCAAACAAAAGGCGCGCTTCATCGCCCAGGCCTCGGAGGGACCAGCGACCGTATACACCCTCCCTGGCCCTTCTAATGGCCGAGGGATTTACGTCGGAGCCCAGTATAGAGAAGTCCTCTATGCCCCTTTGGACGAAAAGGAACGCCAGCGAGTAGGCCTCTTCGCCGGTGCTGCAGGCGGCGCACCACACGTTGGGCCTTCCCATGGACGCCGTGTGCCTTACGAACTCCTCCAGGGCCTCCCGATGCCTCAGGAAGTAGCTCTCGCCAACCACCATGTGCTCCACCGCGGCATCGCAGAGCTTGTGGAGCCCCGTGGATGTACAGCGGTCCAGATCCATCCCCGAGTCTTCGCAGAGCTTACCCAGGACCCTTGCCAGCTGTTCTTCCTTCCCTCGAAGGTCAAGGCCGTAACTGGACTCGATCATGGGGATCAAGTTCTCCGCCATGCTTAGGAGCTGTTTTTGTGCCTCCGCCTTGCGTGGTCCCTCCCTATCGTTCAGAGAACATCCCCCCGATATCCAGAACCGCTGCCACCGGCTGGTCCTGCCCTATGGCCACCGCGTCCACCGGCTGCCCCATCACGGTGCAGCTCCTTCTGGATTGAGGCTCAAAGACCCCGAGCACCTGGTCCACCCATATTCCGATCACCTGGTCCCCCCATTGGGCCAGGACGATGGCGTCTGAGGTGTCCATTTCCTTTTTGGGGACCCCGAAGATCTCCCTTGGGTCGATCACCGGGATCATCTCCCCCTCCAAGTTGAGTATACCCGCCACCGGCCCCTTCCCCGCGGGAGGGCTGAGCAGGGCCGCAGGAACGGCCCGGACCACCTGCTGGATGGGCAGCGCGAGGTACCTGCTTGCGATCCGCATGACCAGGAAAGAATCCACTTTAAGCCGCCCTCCTAAGCCCTTAAGCAAGGTTCTTTAGGTTTTCGCTCACCCGCTTGAAGAACCGGTCTATGTCATCCTCTGCCATTATGTCCACACGGCGGTGAAGGTTAAAGGTGTTGACCTCCCCCAGGTTCACCACCGCCAGAACCCCCTTGGATGATGAGGGTATCAGCGCCGCGGGGGTCACGTTCAGGGATGAACCTATGACCATCATTAGGTCGCTCTCGGAGGCGGCGCTGAAACAGCGCTCCAGCTGTTTAACCGGCTCCCCGAAGAACACGATGTCCGGCCTTATCGTCCCGGAACAGGAGCACCTTGGAACGTCGCTGAGATCCATGAGCTGTCTTAACTCCTCAATGGAGTAGCTCTTGCCGCAGGAGGAGCAGAAGTTATGGGTTATGCCCCCGTGGATCTCGATGACGTCTTTAGACCCCGCCCGCTGGTGCAGGCCGTCCACGTTCTGGGTGATGACGGTAACCTTTTTAGAGCCCTCCAAACCCGCGAGGAAACGGTGGGTGAAGGTGGGCTCCGCTTTGAGCATCATTTCCATAAGGCCCCGGTGGAACCGGTAGAACTCCGACGGATCCTCATTGAACCGGCGGATGTCGAAGATGGCCTCCGGGTTCTCAACCTTGAGGGTCCTGTATATGCCCTTGGGCCCCCGGAAGTCCGGTATCCCCGCCCCGGTGGATATCCCCGCCCCTGTGAGGACCCCTATCCTCCTCGCTCCCTCTATGGCCCTTGCCAGCTCCTCCGCCTTTTCTTTCAAGCCCAAGGGGGTCACCTCCGCTGCGAAATTCTATTTTTTCATTGTAACGCCGGTTTGCAGGGACGACAAACCGTGCCTATGGGATACAATATATGGCAAGCTTACGAGCGAATTATATCCGCTTATCTGGTGGTGATGATATTGAGCGGTGCTGTGCCTGGGATAAGCCTCATGAGCGATTACGACGTGTATCTATTTCGGGAGGGTCGTCACTTCAGGTTGTACCGCTGTCTTGGTTGCCACCTGATGGAGGTGGACGGTCAAGGGGGGGCTCTTTTCGCGGTATGGGCTCCCAACGCGGAATGGGTGTCCGTTGCGGGGGACTTCAACGGCTGGGACCGGGGGTCCCACCGGCTGTACCCTCGATGGGACGGTTCCGGGGTGTTCGAGGGATTCGTGCCCTTCGTCAAGCCTGGGGACAGGTACAAGTACGTGATAAGGTCCAGGGTGACCGGGGAGACATATGAGAAGGCGGACCCGTTCGGATTCTTCTTCGAGTGCCCTCCCCGAAGCGCATCGGTGGTCTGGGATCTTTCCTATCGGTGGGGGGATGATTCCTGGATGTCAGCCAGGCCGGATAGGAACTCGCTGGACTCCCCTTGGACCGTATACGAGGTTCACCCGGGCTCATGGCAGAGGGTGCCGGAGGATGGCAACAGGCCCCTTTCGTACCGGGAGCTTGCGGAGAGGCTTGGGAACTACCTTCTGGAGACCGGTTTCACCCACCTGGAGCTGTTGCCTGTTATGGAGCACCCGTTCTACGGTTCCTGGGGCTATCAGACCATTGGGTACTTTGCCCCCTCCGCCCGCTATGGAACCCCCCAGGACTTCATGGCCTTTGTGGATCACATGCATCACCTCGGCATAGGGGTGATCCTCGATTGGGTTCCCTCCCACTTCCCCAAGGACGGGCACGGCCTTGGGCTCTTCGACGGGACCTGCCTTTTCGAACACCAGGACCCCAGAAAGGGGTACCATCCGGACTGGAAGAGCGGCATCTTCAACTACGATCGCAACGAGGTTAGGAGCTTCCTCATAAGCTCCGCTGCCTTTTGGTGCGACGTCTACCACGCCGATGGCCTCAGGGTGGATGCGGTGGCCTCGATGCTGTACCTGGACTACTCGAGGAAGCACGGGGAATGGATTCCTAACCAATACGGGGGAAGGGAGAACCTGGGGGCCATAGAGTTCCTCCGGGCCATGAACTGCGAGCTCTACCGGAGCTTCCCGGGGATCCAGACCATAGCGGAGGAGTCCACCGCTTGGCCCATGGTGAGCCGCCCGACCTTCCTTGGGGGGTTGGGATTTGGGATGAAGTGGAACATGGGATGGATGCACGACGTGCTGTCCCACATGTCCAGGGATCCCGTTCATCGCAAGTGGCACTTCGACGAGCTCACCTTTGGGCTTTGGTACAACTACTCGGAGAACTTCGTGCTTCCCCTATCCCATGACGAGGTGGTTCACGGGAAGGGCTCCCTATGGGGCAAGATGTGGGGGGACGAATGGAACAAGGCGGCTTCGCTGCGGCTGCTTTACGGTTGGATGTACTGTCATCCCGGCAAGAAGCTCCTGTTCATGGGGGGGGAGTTCGGCCAGGAGAGGGAGTGGAACCACGAGTCCAGCCTTGACTGGCATCTGATGGGGGAGTCGGAGCTGCACCGGGGGATCTTCCAGTGGGTTAAGGACCTGAACCGGTTCGTTCGGTCCCGTCCTGCCATGTACCAGTTGGACTTCGACCCCAGGGGATTCCAGTGGGTGGACTGTGATGACCGGGACAACGGCATATTGGCGTGCCTCAGGTTCTCGGAGGATGGCCCAGTGGTGTTGGGGGTTGGGAACTTCACCCCTGTTCCTCGCAGGGATTATAGGCTGGGAGTCCCTTGCGGGGGTTTCTGGAGGGAGGTGCTCAACTCCGACGCTTCCCTGTACGGGGGATCTGGGGAGGGTAACCTGGGAGGTGTTTGGGCCTCGGATCTGGGCTCCCATGGGAGGCCCTATTCGCTGACGCTTACCATACCGGGGAACTCGTTCTTGTTCTTCGAGCCTCAAGGTTGACCTCAAAAAATAGGGGGTGGCAGAGTGTCCATGTTCCTTTCGAGGAAAAGGGGAGTGCTCCTGCACTTTACGTCCCTTAACGGCCCGTACGGGGCAGGGGACCTGGGGCCAGCTGCCAGGCAGATGGGGGAGCTCCTGGTCCAGGGTGGATGGACCCTGTGGCAGATGCTGCCCCTTAACTATCCGAACCCCGCCATGGGGTACAGCCCCTATGCCGCCTACGGGGCGTTCCCCTTGAACCCCACGATAATATCGATAGATGATCTGGTGTCCCAGGGCTTGATAGGGGCGGATCTGGCCAAGTCCCTGAGGGTTCCCCTGGATGACCCGTGGCGGGCGGATCTTGCAGGGGCTTTCGCGTCGAGGCGCAGGGCGGTGGAGGAGGCCTTTAGGGCCTTCAGGGGCGGGGCCAGACAGGATCTTGAGGAGGATTACCAGGGGTTCTTGGAGGATAACTCCTTCTGGATCCACCGGTGGGGGCTTTTCATGGCCCTCAAGGAGTCCTTCCGGGGAGAGATATGGACCCGCTGGCCCAGCTGGGCCGGAAGGTTCGAGACCGCCTTGGCTCAAGCGGGCGGGGAGCTTTTGGACAGGAGCGAGTTCTTCAAGTTCGAGCAGTTCTTGGCGTTTAGGCAGTTCAGGTCCTTCCGGGATTTCTGCGCCTCCAGGGGTATAGTCCTTGTGGGGGATCTGCCCATATACGTGGCCCACGACGGGATGGATCCCTGGGCCTTCCCGGAGCTCTTTGAGCTTGATGGGGAGGGCAACCCCGTGGAGGTGGCGGGGGTTCCGCCGGACTACTTCAGCGACACCGGTCAGCGGTGGGGAAACCCCCTTTACCGCTGGGAGGTTATGAAGGAGGACCGGTACCATTGGTGGTTCATGAGGCTTAAGGCCTCCCTTCAGGTCTTCGATGTGGTGAGGATAGACCACTTCCGGGGTTTCGCCGGTTACTGGGCCATACCGTTCGAGGAGGAGACTGCGGTGAGGGGCCGCTGGAGGGAGGGGCCTGGGAGCGGTTTCTTCGACTTGATCCTTGAGAGGTTCGGCTTCGCATCCCCCGAGGAGGGCAAGCCCTGTCCGCTTCCCTTGGTGGCGGAGGACTTGGGGGTGATAACCGACGATGTCACGTCCCTCCGCTTGAAATATGGTATGCCCGGGATGAGGGTCCTGCAGTTCGCATTCTCTGGGGGGGAGGACAATCCGCACCTTCCCTGGAATCACGAGGCCTTAGGGGTCGCCTATACGGGTACCCACGACAACGACACGTCCCTTGGATGGTGGCTCAAGGCCTCTCCGGAGGAGAGGGGGGCTTTAAGGCGCATGGTGGGGCGGTCTTTGGATCCGGAGGGGGCGGTGGAGGCCATGGTGAGGCTTATTCTTTGTTCCCCCTCCAGGTGGCGGGTCATACCGCTTCAGGACCTGCTCTGCCTTGGCAGCGGGCACCGGATGAACACCCCGTCGTCGGTGAAGGGCAACTGGGTTTTCAGGGCCCATCGAGTTGAGCCAAGGAGGCTGTTGGCATGGAGCATTTAGATCTGGATGACGATTCCCTGCCCGATTTTGACGTCCAGGGTCTTTGGGACCGCTTGGATGGGGATGTGGAGGCCCTCGTAAGGCTTCTGGAGATGTTTCAGGAGGAGTTCCCAATCCGGGTGATGGAGCTCAAGGATAGCCTGGACCGGGGAGATCTTGAGGGGGCCTCCAAGTGCGCCCACTCTCTGAAGGGGCTTTGTGCCAGCATGGGGGCTGAGAAGCTGCGCAGGCTTATGGCAGGGGCGGAGAAGGACCCTTTGAGTGCAAGCGGGGATTTTTTCAGGGCCGTCAGCCTATGTTTCTTACGTTTTGTGAAGATCTCGGAGGACCTGAGGAGGAGGTGGATCGGATGAAGCTGATTGGTGCGGAGGCGGTCAGAAAGGTTCTTCCCATGTCGGAGGCGGTTAAGGCGGTGAGGTCCGCCCTTGGGGCCTGGTCTAGCGGGAGGGCTCAGGTGCCGGTGAGGGAGAGGTTGTCATTGGAGCTGGGGGACGTGTTGGTGATGCCCGCCTCGGTGAAAGAGGTGAGCGAGGCCGCGGGGGTCAAGGTGGTGTCCGTCTTTCCCGGCAACGTGTCCTTGGATAAGCCCTCCGTCACGGCGCTGATGTTTCTTTTGTCCTCCGAGACCGGCGAGGTGGAGGCCCTGATCGACGGCACCGAGCTCACTAGGATTAGGACCGGTGCGGTCACCTGTTGCGCCACGGATCTCTTGGCTCGGAAGGATGCCTCCGTGGGGGCCCTTTTCGGCACCGGGGGGCAGGGGATGACCCAGCTGGAGGGGATGCTGCTCGCGAGGCCCCTAAAAAGGGTTAACGTTTACGATTGCGATCCCGATAGGAGCCGCAGGTTTGTGGAGCTCGCAGCCCCCATGGCGGAGGCAAGGGGCTGTTGGTTGGTGGCGGCGGAGTCCCCGGAGGATGCGGTGGCGGACGCTATGGTGGTGACCACTGCCACCACCTCCAGCAAGCCGGTCTTCCCGGGGGCAATGCTTCCAATGGGGGCTCACGTCAACGCCATAGGGGCCTACACCCCCACGTCAAGGGAGCTGGATTCCCAGACCCTGGAGAGGGCGGACTTGGTCTACGTGGACTACCTAAAGGGGGCCATGGAGGAGGCGGGAGACCTGCTGATACCGATCGAGGAGGGTAGGTTCGGCCCGGAGCGGATAACCGGTGAGCTGGGGGAGCTGATCCTGGGGGGCAAGGAGGGCAGGACCAGCAAGTTCCAGATAACGGTCATGAAGAGCGTGGGCTTCGGTGCCCTTGACGTGTTGTGCGCCCAGAGGGCTTTTAACAGGGCCCTATCGGAGGGGCTGGGAGTGGAGGTGTCCCTTTAGCGGGGGTCTCTTCCGGGACCCCTCGGCTTTATACCCTCTATCCCCGCTATTTCAACCCGAGGGTCCTGAGGCTCATCTCCTTTGCCCTTCGAGCGGCGTCCCATTGGGGGTTCAGCACCATGGGCACCACCGGCCTCTCCATGGTCATGTCCACCAGGGTTTTGCCGCCGAAGGCGCTCCAGTAGTCCCGGTATATGATCTCCTCCTGGGGGAACACCACTAGGCCCCTTGGTTCCTCCAGGAGGTCTTCCCCGAGTGCATTGGGCATCTTAAATCCCAAAAGGTGGGCCACCGTGGGGGATATGTCCCACTGGCCGCAGGGTATGTCCGACGATCCGGCCTCGTACGTCCCGTCCTCTCTGGGGATGAGGACTATGAAGGGTACCCTAGAGAAGTCCCTTTGCTTCCAGCCCTCGCTGGATATGGGTTTCATCTGGTTCTCCTGCAGGAACTGGTTCACCCTTTCCATCTCCAGCCCCGGGGCCCTGTGGTCTCCGTAGATCACCACCAGGGTCCTTCTGGCCAGGTCCGAGCCCTCCAGGGCGTCTATGAACTCCCCTAGGGCGTGGTCCGCGTAGTTGGCGCTTGCGAGGTAGTCCCCCAGGACGGTGCCCTCGAAGGGGCCTTTGGGGAAGTTCCATCCCTTGACCTTGTAGGGGTGATGGCTTGAGAGGGTCATCACCAGGGCGAAGAAGGGTTCCTTCAGTAGCTTCCGCTTGAACATCACGTGCCCGGTCTGCCGCAGGAGGCTCATGTCCGATATGCCAAGGCCCACCACGTCATCGTTCACCAGCTTCCCCCGATGGTAGTACTTGTCTATCCCGATGAGGGGGTACACCCTCCTGCGGTTCCAGACGGATGGGGAGTTGCCGTGGAATGCGTAGGTGTGGTATCCCATGGCTTTGAGCTGCTGGGGGAGAGATGGGATGGGGGAGCGCAGGAGGTTGAAGACCCCATGGTCCTTTAATGGCAGCAAGGAGCACATGGCCAGCAGCTCCGCGTCGGAGGTGTTGCCCATGCCGGTCTGGGGGTAGCAGCGGGTGAAGCTGAGGCCCCTTTGGACCAGCCGGTTAAGGTTGGGAGTTACCTCCTGCCCCTGCAGCTTGGAACCTATGAGGAACTGCTGGATGGACTCCATCTGTATGTATATCACGTTGAAGCCTCTGAACGCCCCGAACGGCACGGGGGGGACGTCTGCCCTGCCTGAGATTGGCAGCGCCAATAGCGTCAAGGCCGCGATGCCCGCCCCGTAAACCAGGGCCTTAAGCCTTCTTATCATGTCATCACCCCGGTAGGGGATTATACCCCCATCTTGCGCTGTCCGTCCCGCTGGGATATAGATATAAGGAGCAGGAAATTAAGCTGTAGGAGGTAGATAGAGTTGGCTTCCAAACGACAAATGTACGACTTCCTGAGCAAGAACCCCTTTGGTTTCCTGGCCACCGTCTCCCCCGAGGGACCCAGGGTGAGGCCCTTCATGTTCCAGTTTGAGGACCAGGGTTGTCCCTTGTTCTGCCTCTCCAACGACAAGGAGGTCTTCAGGCAGCTTAAGGAGGATCCCCGCTGTGAGGTGGCCTTCTGCCTCCCCCGACTGGTCGGTGACGCTGCGGATTAGGGGGGTCGCCGAGTTCTTCCCCGGGCTTGAGCAGAAGTCAAGGATACTGGAGGGGAATGAGACGCTGAAGGACATGTACAAGACCCCGGACAATCCACTGTTTGAGGTGTTTCGCCTCACCCAGTGGGAGGCCTTTTTCTGGGATTTCTCAGGCAAGAAGGATCCGGTGGAGAAGTGATCCCGGGGGCCACATCTTAGCAGTGCCCGGTTTATCCCCTGAGGCCCCGTCTTAAGGGGTCTTAGGGGACGAGAAGGTGCCGCAGGAGGGGGTGGAGCCCTTTTGCGGCACCGGTTTTTTAGTCCCCTGTTTGAATTGGTTAGGTTGTTCTGCCCGTCACTCTCTGCCCTGTGATTCGAACTCCTTCACCGCCTTTGCCACCACGGGACACAGCATGATGAGGGCCAGGAGGTTTGGGAACACCATGAGGCCGTTGAACGTGTCCGCCAGCTCCCACACCAGGTCCACCTTCAGGGTTGAGCCCAGGACTATGAATCCCACCACCGCTGCCTTGTACAGGGGCAGTCCCCTTGAGCCGAACAGGTATCTTACGTTGGCCTCCCCGAAGAAGTACCAGCCCACTATGGTGGAGAAGGCGAAGAACAGCAGGCAAACCGCCACGAAGGGGTTCCCGATGCTCCCGAGCGCGGAGGTGAAGGCCTTTTGGGTCAGCGCTATCCCCGTGGTCTTGCCGTCCAGGACGCCGGTGCATAGGATGACGAAAGCGGTCATGTTGAGGACCACGAAGGTGTCTATGAAGACCCCCACTATGCCCATGAGCCCTTGTTCAACCGGGTGGTCAACCTTTGCTACCGCGTGGGCGTGGGGGGTGGATCCCATGCCCGCCTCGTTGGAGAAGAGCCCCCTGGCGATCCCGTAGCGGGCCGCCTCCCTTATGGTGGCTCCGATGAGCCCTCCGGTGGCGGCGGCGGGGTTGAAGGCCCCCACCAGTATTGCCCTTATGGCCCCGGGGATTGCCCCTATGTGGGTGGCTAAGATGTACAGGCTTCCCAGTATGTATATGCCCGCCATGAGGGGCACCATCTTTTCCGTCACCGAGGCGATACGGCCGATGCCCCCTATGAAGACGAAGGCCCCGACGGCGCCAACCGCTATCCCAATCCATATGGGCGGCACGTGGAAGGCGGTGTGGAACGCGTCGGCTATGGAGTTTGACTGCACCATGTTCCCTATGAAGCCCAGGGCCACTATGATGGATATGGAGAAGAAGGCCGCAAGAGACCGCATGTTAAGCCCCTGGCTTATGTAGTAGGCGGGGCCTCCGGTGACCTGTCCCCGGTCGTCCTTGGCCTTGTATATCTGTCCCAGCACCGCTTCAGCGAGGTTGGTGGCCATGCCGAAGAAGGCCGCCAGGTACATCCAGAATATGGCTCCAGGTCCTCCCATGGCGATGGCGGTGGCGGCTCCCGCCAGGTTCCCGGTGCCTACCTGGGCGGCCACTGCGGTGGCCAGCGCCTGGAATGAGGACATTCCCTCCCTGTCAGCCCTTTTGCCGAACAGGTTCAGCTCCCCGAAGGCCTTTCGGAAGGCCTTTCTGAATAGCCTTACCTGAACGAACCCAAGCCTTAGGGTGTAGAAGATCCCGGTCCCGCACAGGAGGAATATCAGGAGGTACCCCCATAGCACCCCGTTTACCGTTTTTACGAGCTCAAGAAGATCCAATGCCGTCTCCTCCCTTCATGTCTTTGTGGATTAGCGGATAAGTGGATATCAGACAGAGGACATAAGCGGTGACATCCTCACCGGGATGCGCCGCCAGGGAGGAAAGGAGTGCCCCCAGGGTCCCGCCGGGGCCCATCCGGGGTCCTGAGGTCAACCCAAGCCGTTGCTCCAGTGGATTTTGCGTATCAAGGAGACCACCCCCTTGTTGGGGGGTATTTTAAATATCCCGTGTTCTCCCGTCTATATGATTAGAATATAAAAACTATTTACCGAGATAAACCATCAAATACAAAATAAAAATTCCGATCATATATTAGTTGTAATTTTGCAACAATAGCGTTTCCATGCCGATCCACCTAGCATGCCCCTGGGATCGACATCGTTGGGCCCTCCCCGGCGTGTCCCCCGCGGGCTGTGGTGCACCTTGCTGTGCGTGGGGTGCAGGCGGCTTGCCTTGACGGTTTAGAGGTGTATAATCTATCGGATTCTGACTTGAGGTAAGCTTCTTTGGAGGAATGGGTGTGATGAGTTTCATCCGTGGGTTGTTTAATCGGCTTGGATTTATGAGATCCCTTGAGGCGATGAAGGGGGATCTCGTTTGGTTCCTTGCGGTTTGGGCCGCGTCGGCGCTTAAGCTGCTTGCGGTGTGTGACGGGGTTTTCGCCGGCTCCTACCGGTATCCCCAGGTCCTTTGGTCCACCATTTTGGGGGTTCTGCCCTTCGCGGGTCTTCCCCTCCTCTTGCCCAGGCGGTTTCGTCTCTTGGGCATGTTCGCCTTGAGTGCCGGCTTTTCCGCCCTCTGTCTTGCGGATCTCTTGTCGTTCCGCTACTACTCGGACCTTTTCACCGTGAGGAGCCTCGTGTTTGCCGGGCAGCTTGGGGATGTATCGGACTCCGTGTGGGCCCTTTTGACCCCCGAGGACGGCCTCTGCGTGTTGGACCTGCCGCTGCTTTTCGCCGCCGCGGTGGTGAGGCTCTATAGGGCCAGGAGGGACCTTAGGGAAGTCCCCCTCAAGCGGAGGATCCTCTTCCCCGCCCTATGCCTTTTGGGGCTTACGCCGTTCCTAGTGCAGAGCGGGATCGCGAAGCTCAGGGTGCCGGGCTACATAAAGGCCATGTGGGATAGGCCGGCGGTTATGATGAGCTTAGGTCCCGTGGGGTATCACCTGGCGGACCTCATCAACGCCTCGGCGGACCTGTTTTCCTCCAAGGCGGTGGCGGCGGAGGAGGAAGAGGCCCTGGTGGATTGGGCGGTGAAGCGCAGCGCTCCTGACAAGTTGGAGGGTCGGGGCGGTCTGGCTGGCGCCGGCAGGGGGCTCAACTTAATAATGATACAGGTGGAGGCCCTTCAGGGTTTCGTGATCAACCGGTCCGTGGGGGGGCAGGAGATAACCCCTAACCTCAACCGCCTCGTTCGGGAGAGCATTTACTTCCCCAACACCTACAACCAGACCAGCCTGGGAAACAGCGCGGACGCGGAGTTCATGGCCCAGACCTCCATGTTCCCCGCGTCAAAGGGCGTTGCCTACACCCGTTTCTTCTCCAACGCCTTCGAGTCCCTGCCCAAGGCGTTGAAGCGCAGTGGGTATGCCACCCTGGCCCTGCACGGCGATAAGGCATCCTTCTGGAACAGACACCGGATGTACCCGTCCCTTGGTTTTGATAGGTACGTCAGCCGGGAGAAGATGCGGTTCGATGAGGCCATAGGCCTGGGCCTCTCGGACAGGAGCTTCTTCGCCCAGGCCTCTGAGATATTGTCACGGGAGAAGGGGCCCTTCTACGCGTTCCTGGTTACCCTTACCAGCCACTATCCCTACTCCTTTGAGGGCATACCGAGGGCCCTTAAGCTGGATGCCGCCTTGGAGGGAACCCTGTTGGGGGACTACCTGCAGGCCATCCACTATGCGGACGCCCAGATAGGCATGTTCCTAAGGGGGCTCAAATCCAGGGGCCTTCTCGATCGTTCTGTGGTGGTGCTGTACGGTGATCACGTGGCCATTCCCAGCGCCAACAAGGATGAGCTAGGGGCCTTCCTTGGGGAGGACATGGGGGAGGCGTTCCGCTGGAGGGCCGCTCAGACGGTGCCCTTCATGATACGCATGCCCCACGGCAAGGGGGCTGGAGTGATGGAGATCTCCACGGGGCACATGGACATAGCTCCCACGGTGGCGTCAATAATGGGGGTGGAGATGCCGTTGCCCTTCGGACAGGACCTCCTCTCCGCAAGGGTGGGTAACGTGGTCTTCCGGAACGGCACGTTCATCAGAGGCAGCGTCCTGGTGGATCCGGCGGCTGGAAGGGCGGCGAGCTTGAGGACCGGAGAGGCCGTGGACTTCAACGCCTACCGTGATGTGGCGGAGGAGGCGGCGGAGCTCCTCAGGTTCTCGGACCTGCTCCTCGAAAAAGATATGGTGGAGAGGGTTTGCCAACAGCTGCCTTAGGTGTAGAATACCTCGTCCCCTTAGGGTCGGGCGTGTATAACCGGTCTTAGAGTATTATCCTCAAGGCGTTTAGGGACAGTGTAGTTAGATAAGATCGTGGAACGGAGGGCTTGTGACCCATGAGCGGTGAGGAAATGATGTACTTTGCCATATGGTGGGGCTGGTGGCTGGTCCAGTGTTGCCTTTACTTGCTGTTTGGTCTTTTGATAGCGGATGGGGTGTACCAGTTTGTGATCAGTTTCCGGGGGTGGTGGACCCCGAAGGAGCCCCCAAAGGCCTCCAGGTACAGACGGTTTGCGGTTTTGATCCCCGCCCACAACGAGGCGAGGGTGATAGGGCCCCTTTTGGAGAGCCTTCGAGCCCAGGACTACCCCAAGAGCTGCTACCAGGTCTTCGTGTCCTGCGACAACTGCAGCGACGACACCGCCCAGGTGGCGGAGTCCTACGGGGCCACCGCCCTAATAAGGCGCGATACCACCAAGAGCGGCAAGACCTGGAACGTCCGCTGGGCGTTGACCCAGATCCCCATGGACGAGGTGGATGCCCTGGTGATGTTCGACGCGGACAACCTGGCGGCCAAGGACTTTTTAAGCCGGATGAACGACTACATGGAGGCCCATCCGGAGGCCGAGGCGGTCCAGGGGGTCCTTGACGTCAAGAACCCGGACGATAACTGGCTCACCAAGGCCTACGCGCTGGCTTACTGGTACACAAACCGGTTCTGGCAGCTCGCCCGGTCCAACTGGGGGCTGTCCTGTACCCTGGGAGGCACCGGTCTTGTGATAAGGTCCTCCACCTTGAGGCGCATAGGCTGGAACCTGGAGAGCCTCACCGAGGACTTGGAGATGTCAACCCGTCTCATCCTCTCCGGCAGCCGGGTCCACTGGAACGAGTACGCGGTGGTGTATGACGAGAAGCCCCTGGACTACCGCATTTCGGTCCGACAGAGGACCCGGTGGATGCAGGGTCACTACTGGGTTTGCTGGCGGTACGGCATGGAGGCCTTGAGGATGTTCATTAGGACCCGCCGGATCCAGTACCTGGACCTGTTCCTCTACCTTTTGGCCCCCGCTAAGGCCTGCATATCCCTTATCGCCATGTTCGCCGGAATGGTCTACACGGTGGTGAACAACGCCATACTGTTCCCCACCCTGGAGAGCAAGGCCCCCACGTCGCCTTTGGAGTGGCTGGCCTTCGTGGGGCTCCCGGTGGCCATGATACTGGGGCACTGTTTCTTCGTGGCCCTGGTGGGGCCCTCGATGCACCGGCGAAGGCTCTGCGTCAGCTACGTCAAGGAGGTTTTCGGCTACTTCCTGTTCGGCCTTACCTGGATTCCCATCCTCTTCAAGGCCGCGTTCCTGGCGAAGCACCAGGGCGTTTGGGTGAAGACCGAACACACCAGGAGCATATCCATAGAGCAGCTGGCCCGGAGGAACTAACACCCTTGGGGGTTGGCTGCGTGCGCATGTGATCTTACTCGGTTCTAGGGCTGTGAGTCACGGCTCGCTTACGGAGGGCGCTTCGCCCTCCGTTTTTTCGTTTTTGACAGTTTTACTAAGAGCAGGGGGTTTGACTATATCCATTGGGCAATGCATTATATTATAACGAGCTTTGGGTGAAGATCACGATGCTTGAAAGGAGGGTTTTCATGAGGTACAGGTCTTTGGTCTTCGCGGTTTGTTTGATGTTGGGGTTGGCGGTTCCCACCCAGTCCTTTGGGGCGGGGAAGTTCATAACCATAGTTACGGGCAGCACCGGTGGGACCTACTACCCAGTGGGCACCATATTGGCCAACCACTTCAACATGGTCCTGGGCTCCAAGGGGTATAAGTGGTCCGCCCAGAGCAGCGGAGGCACCGCGGAGAACCTGGAGATGTTGAGGAAGAAGGAGGCGGAGATGGCCATAGCCATGTCCAACCTCACCGGCTTTGCCTACACCGGTACGGTGCGCTACGAGGGCAAGCGAATTGAGAACGTGAGGTACGTGATGGGGCTTTGGCCCGACGTGACCCAGTTTGTGGTGAGGGCGGACTCCAAGATATCCACCTGGAAGGACCTCAAGGGCAAGAAGATAGCGGTGGGCCCCGCCGCCTCGGGCACGGAGTTCTCAAGCCGTGTTTTGCTCAAGGCCTTGGGGGGGCTTGAGTTCAGCGACATAATACCCGAAAGGGTGGGCTATACCGAGGCCTCCCAGGCGCTCCAGAACGGCCAGCTCGACGGGTTCAACGCGGAGGCGGGCATACCCACCGGAGCGGTGGCGGAGCTTTTGGCCAGCAGGACCAAGGTGAAGTTCCTCGAGTTCTCCGACGAGGACATGCAGAAGCTCCGGAAGGATGCGCCGTTCTACTACCGAGTGGTGGTGCCGGCCAACACCTATCCCAAGCAGGACAAGCCGCTCATGCTGGCGGGGGTTAAGTCTGCCCTCATCGTGGACAAGAGCGTTCCCGACCAGGTGGTCTACGACATGCTCAAGGTCATCTACGACAACAAGGACAAGATGCAGAAGGAGCACGCCGCCTTCACCAAGATAGACTACGAAAAGCCCCTGGACGGGCTGTTCGGAGCTCCCCTGCACCCCGGAGCCATAAAGTTCTTCATGGATAGGGGTGTAAAGATACCTCCCAAGCTTCTCCCTTAATAAACTTTAGGAGGTTTTATTGCAACAGTCGGTCCTGTGCCCGGGTCTTGGGGCTTTCGCGCCCTGGCCCGGGTACGGGGTTTTAGCCGCGGAAACGGAGGTAACCGCTTTGGTTGGTAATCTGCTAAAACTGCTGTCTCCCTTTGAGAGCGTCCCGTTAAGGCACTTTGAAGGGGCCGTTGGAAGATGGACCGCCCTTTTCGCGGTTGCCATATCCCTGATCCACTGTTGGATGAACACCGTGGG
This sequence comes from Thermanaerovibrio velox DSM 12556, assembly GCF_000237825.1. NCBI lineage: Bacteria > Thermotogati > Synergistota > Synergistia > Synergistales > Synergistaceae > Thermanaerovibrio > Thermanaerovibrio velox. The sequence goes on along the minus strand of NZ_CM001377.1, from coordinate 1,466,288 downwards.
GGTCATGATGACCATAAAGATGAACGCCATACACCTTGGGACCCTCATGGCGCTCACGTTCATCCTCTGTCCCGCCCTGCCTTCGTCACCCATGAAGCGTCCCTCTGTCCCGGATGTGGCCATGGCGGCCTTCTCCCTGTTCTCCGCCCTCTACATGCTCCTAAGATACGATCACCTTCTGGCGGTCAACATGGAGCCCTCCGGGATGGACCTTTGGGTGGCGGCGGCTATGATAGTGGTCCTCACCGAGGCAAGCAGGCGGTCGGTGGGGATACCCTTGACGTTGCTGAGCCTGTTTTTCCTTGGCTATACCCGTTTCGGTCCCTATTTCCCCGGGCTTTTTGCCCACCGGGGGTTTAACTGGGAGAGGATACTGGTGAGGATGGTGTTCACCGACGAGGGGATATACGGCACCACCCTTACGGTCTCCGCCACCTACGTCTTCATGTTCATCCTCTTCGGATCGTTCCTTGCGGCCACGAAGACCAGCGAGTTCTTCAACGACCTCGCCATGGCGTTGGCCGGCAGGTACCGGGGAGGTCCCGCCAAGGTGTCGGTGATAGCCTCTGCGCTCATGGGTACAATCTCCGGCAGCGCCCAGGCTAACGTGGCCACCACCGGGGCCTTCACCATACCGCTTATGAAGAAGATAGGCTATCCCGACTACTTCGCCGGCGCCGTCGAGGCCTCCGCCAGCACCGGAGGCATACTCATGCCCCCCATAATGGGGGCCTCGGCTTTCATAATGAGCTCCTTCCTGGGCATCCCCTACGTGAAGATAATGCTGGCCGGGTTCGCCCCCGCCATACTGTACTTCCTGGGCATCATGTTCATGGTGGATCTCAAGGCAAAACGCCAGGGGATGAAGGGCCTTCCCGAGGATGAAGTGCCCCCCCTTTCCAAGACCATGAGGGAAAGGGGACACATGATGATACCCTTGGCCTTCATAATGTACATGTTGGTGGCGGGCTATACCCCCCTGTTCTCCGCAATGGCGGGGTTGGTGGCCATCATCGTGGTCTCCTCCCTGAGGAAAAGCACCAGGATGAGCCTTAGGGACGCCATGGTGGCCCTGGAGGAGGGAGCCAAGAGCTCCGCCTCCGTGGCGGTATCTTGTGCCATAGTGGGCTTCATAGTTGGATCGGTGGGCATGACGGGCCTTGGGCAGGTGATAGCCATGAACATAATGCACCTCTCCGGGGGGATGCTGTGGGCGTCGCTTCTGCTGTGCATGGTGGCCTCGATAGTCCTTGGCATGGGGCTCCCCTCCACCGCTTGCTACATAGTGGTGGCCACCATCGCCGCCCCGGCCCTTCAGGGCATGGGGGTGACCCCCCTGGCAGCCCACTTCTTCGCATTCTACTACGGCACCCTCTCGGGGGTCGTTCCGCCGGTGGCGCTTACGAGCTTCACCGCCGCGGGCCTATCGGGAGGTCGTCCCTCCAAGGTGGCCCTCATGGGCTTGTTCCTGGCGTCCTCGGGGCTGATACTCCCGTTCTTCTTCGTCTACAACCCGGTGCTCCTGTTGGTGGACTTCTCGTGGCTCAAGTTCCTGGAGGTGTTCGCCGTTGCCGCCGTGGGAATACTGTTCCTGTCCTGCGCCTTCATTGGAACCGGGCTTTCCGATATGACCTGGTGGGAGAGGCTATTGTTCTTCGCCTCCGGCATAGTCCTGGTCTACCCTAAGGGGGCGGGTTTTAAGATGGCCCTCATAACGGTTGCGATCACCGCCTCCCTGCACTGGCTGCTCACGATAAGGAGGAGGCCCCTTCAGGCCTCCTGATGCCTTAAGCTCGGATCTTTATTTTAAGATAGGAGAAGGGGGCCTTTGGGGCCCCCTTCTTGGCTCTCGCACCTGGAGATCGGAGGCGTTTTGTCACTCGAATGTGGCAACCACCACGCCCCCTTGAACCACCGCGGATTTCACTCCCCTAACGGCCCTTACCGCGTAGGCTAGCTCCTCTAAGGTGCCGCCGAAGCTGACGGATATGGAGCCCCTTCCGCCTCCGTAGGAGGTCACCGCCGCCTCCGAGGTGGCGGAATGGTTCTTAATGGCTCCTAGTACGTCGTTCACCCCCTGGAAGTCGTTGGCGTTCATGAGCTGCACAACCACCTTCCGGTAAGATGAGGGAGCCTTGGAGCTGTGGATGGACTGGCTCGGGCCGGAGATCAGCTTCCTTGCCAGCTCCTGGGCCGCCGCCTCAACGGCCCTCTGGGAGGCCTCGTCCGGAGTGCCCCCAAGCTGCTTTGAACTGCTCATCTCGCTTAGCAGGTACTTGCCGTCCTGGGTTGAGTAGCCCTGGATGGTCACCGTGGCGGTGGCGGTGTAGGTGCCGAAGTCGTTCTTCACCGCTTGGGCCATGGTGGCCTTCCCCACCAGGAATATCCTGACGTCGTAGATCTTTCCCAGCTCCCGTATGGCCTTGGGGTTGCCGTTCATGAGAAGCTCTGACCGCTTGTCCTGCTTTATCCTCTCCACCTGGGCGGCGTTGACCACCGGGTAGCCGTTCTCGATGAGCGTCTTGGTTATCACCGTGGAGGAGGTGTCCACCGCCAGGTTCTCCCGGAAAAACCCGCTGGCCTCCTCGAATATGACCACCGCTATGCGCTTGTGCTGGGGCAGCATGGCCCCGAAGGCCAAGGAAGCGCCCAAGAGACACATCAGTGCCGCCGCCCCAAGGGATTTAAAGACCCTCAAAAAGAACACCTCCTTCGCAGGGCAAATGGCTGCGTGCCCTACCTTATGCCCATCTTGAAGCTATCAACGTCCCCCCAGTACGGTACCGCCTTGTCCCCCCGGCGGACGTCCACTCCCTTGATGAGTGTACCCTTGGAATAGTTGGGGTTCACCTCGGTTATCTTGATGAGCCCAAGGGGTATCTTCTCCACGTCCAGTATCTCCCCCTTGATCCCCAACACCGGGTTGCCCTCCGCGTAGATCATGAAGATCTGTCCCGCCTGGACCCCGCTGTTCACCCCTCCGTCTATGGTGACCACCTTGGCCATCTCTGAGAGCACGTTGTAGGGCTTTACCGCTATGGCGGAGCCCGCCTTGCTCTTTATCTGGTCCACCGCCTTGGTGACCGCCTTGTACGTGGCCTGTCCGAGGAGCCCTCCGGCCTTGCCGGTGCCGAACACCGCGGAGTCGTAAGCAAAGCCCCCCTGGGTCTGATTAGCCGCCCCCTCCGCCTTGGCGGTGAGCACTATCTCCCCGGTGGTGGAGTTGATGAGCCTCACGTCCAAGGTCACGTACGCGGTCTCGGATCCCACCGCCACCCCGCTGAGCCCCCCGAAGGGGAGCGGTATCACCCCGCCGGATGCCTCGTACTTGTACTGGGTCACGGAGCCCGTTATGAGGTAGTCGGCCCCCAGCATCTTCCCCATCTGCACCGCCGCGGTGGGGTCCATGAGGCCCTGGGCGGACATCCGCTGCTCCAACGCTATCTGCTCCAGCCTAGACCTCTCCACCACGGAGAACATGCCGGTGTTGAAGAGTTCGTTGGTCATCATGTCCGCTATGGCCTCCGCGGGGGCTCCCGCGCCGGAGTTGTCCTGGAAGCTCAACACCGCCACCCGGGTCTTCCCCTGGGCCATGGAAGCTAGGAGCAGCACTAAGCCCAACACCAGCAGGGTTCTGCCGAGCTTGCCCACACGATTTCCCATGGGTATCACCTCCCATTTTTTGATTTTAAATTATAGCATTTTACTAATGAATATGTGCAGCCTATTCGGAATTTTTTGCCGGCCCTCTTCGTGGTATGGGCCGGTTGTGGTCTCGTGCCTTGCAGCATCCTCCCAACAGCGGTCCTTTTTCGTCTCCGGTGATTGGGGTGTTCCTCTGGCCTCGGCGGCTGGATTGAGGGGTTTTTGTGGTGTTTCGGGGGTTTTGCTTGGAGGGGATGGGGCTGGTGGCGGTATAGCTGGATGGAGGGTGGGCTTCGACAGGCCCTGGGGGATACGAGAGGGGGAGGCCCTTAGTCAGGGCCTCCCGAAGCGGATTGGTGCTTACCGGCTTACTGGGAGATGGCGCTCACCGGGCAGGTGGCGACGCAGGCGCCGCACTCCACGCAGCTGTCGGGATTGACCTCCGCCTTTCCGTCCGCCATGGAGATGGCGGAGGTGGGGCACACGCCCACGCAAGCCTCGCAACCCACGCAGGTATCCTTGTCTACTACAGCCTTGGCCATTTTCGCTCCTCCTCTTCGCTGAGATGGGCTTCCATGAAGCCGTTACCAATTTTAAACGCTGGGCCGTCATGTCACAACCGTTGGAGCGGAGAAAAGGGGCTCCGGGAATGCTCTTCTAATATATAGCTTCAAAAATAATAAAAACATAAAAGCGATAAAGGATGACGGGAAAAGGCTGTTTTTTTATCCAAATGGGGCTGATGAGATCTGGACAAGGTCCCCCTTGGGTATTAATCTTGGGTTTGTGGTGCGGTGCAGAACTTTTGTGTTATTTGGGTTATTGGCTTATTTGTGGCATCTCACATAACTGGGGGGTAGACGGATGCTTCGAAGCTACGACGAGGTGCTTAAGAGGGTGCTGGAGGGGAGTCCGGTGACCTTGGCGGTGGCGGCGGCGGAGGATCGGGAGGTCTTGGAGTGCGTGGCCATGGCCAAGGGTATGGGTCTTTGCGATGCCCTTTTGGTGGGTGATCCGGAGCGCATTGCCCCCTTGGCGGAGGAGGTGGGGCTTAAGGACTTCCAGGTGATCCCGGATCCCGATCCGGTATCAGCGGCTCTTACCGCCTCCGAGGCGGTCAGGAACCGTAGGGCCCAGGTGCTCATGAAGGGGCTTGTGAACACCAGCGACTTCATGAGGGGTGTGCTTAACCCGGACAAGGGTCTTAGGACCGGCAATCTCATAAGCCACCTGTCGGTGTTTCAGATACCCGGGGAGGAGCGGCTGGTATTCCACTCTGACGGGGGAATAAACATAGCTCCGGACCTGGATGCCAAGAGGGGGATACTGGCCAACGCCCTGGTGGCTCTTCGGGCTTTGGGGTATGAGTGTCCCAACGTGGCGATCCTGAGCGCCAACGAGCAGGTTAACCCCAAGATGCAGTCCACGGTGGACGCCGCTGCGCTGGTGGAGGAGTGGAAGTCCGGGGCCTTCGGGGACTGCGTGGTGGAGGGGCCCATAGCGCTTGACGTGGCGGTGTCCCCGGAGGCTGCGAAGCACAAGGGGATAGACAGCAAGATCTCCGGCGAGGTGGACCTGTTCCTCATGCCCAACATAGAGGCCGGCAACGTGGCGGGGAAGAGCCTCATCTACTATGCGAAGGCCCAGATGGCGGGTCTGGTCCTAGGGGCCGCCGCCCCAATAGTCCTCACCTCTCGGTCTGAGACCGCCAAGGGTAAGCTGTACTCCATAGCCATGGCCTGTCTGGTCTCCCAGGGGAGCGCAAATCTCTAGGTTTTAAGCCCCTCTTTTTCGAGAGGGCTGCGAAGGTGACTAAACGCACAGAAGGAGGGGAAGGTCTTGGCCAATAAGGCGATACTGACGGGGAACGAGGCGATAGCCCGAGGGGCCTGGGAGGCGGGGCTCCACGTGGCGGCCGCGTATCCCGGGACCCCTAGCACGGAGATACTGGAGAACCTGTCCCAGTACAAGGAGGTCTACTCCGAGTGGTCCGTCAACGAGAAGGTGGCTTTGGAGGTGGCCAGCGGAGCGTCCCTCGGGGGTGCCAGGGCGCTGGCGGCCATGAAGCACGTGGGGGTGAACGTGGCGGCGGACCCGCTCTTCACCATGGCGTACATAGGGGTCAACGGCGGCTTGGTCCTGGTTTCCGCCGACGACCCCGGTCTTTTCAGCTCCCAGAACGAGCAGGACAACCGCTGGTACGCCCTCCACGCCAAGGTGCCCATGCTGGAGCCCTCGGACAGCCAGGAGTGCAAGGACTTCATAAAGGCCGCCTTTGAGATATCCGAGCGTTTTGACACCCCGGTGCTCTTCAGGGTCACCACTAGGGTGTGCCACAGCAAGGGCATCGTGGAGCTGGGGGAGCGGGAGGAGCGGCCCGTAATGGAGTATCAGCGGGACATAAGGAAGACCCTCATGGCCCCGTCCTCCGCCAAGGCCCGCCACTACGTGGTGGAGGAGAGGCTCAAGGCCTTGAGGGACTTCTCCAACCACTGCCCTTACAACCGCATAGAGTGGGGCAGCCGCCGCGAAGTGGGGGTAATAGCCAGCGGCATAGGCTATCAGCATGCCCGGGAGGTCTTCGGAGACCAGGCCAGCTACCTCAAGATAGGGTTTTCGTACCCCCTGCCGGACGAGATGATAAGGGCCTTCGCCAAGTGCGTGGACCGGGTGTACGTGGTGGAGGAGAACGAGCCGTATATAGAGAACTTCGTCAAGCAGCTGGGGATCCAGTGCGTGGGCAGGGAGCTTTTGCCCCCCGTGGACGAGCTGTCTCCTGCGGTGGTGCGGAGGGCCTTCGTATCATCGGAGACCCCGGCGGTTACCGTACCGGACTGCGAGATCCCCGGACGTCCTCCGGTGCTCTGTGCCGGATGCCCTCACCGGGGGATCTTCTACGCCATGAGCCGGGTTAAGGACAAGGTGGTCACCAGCGACATAGGCTGCTACACCCTGGGGGCCATGGAGCCCTTGAACGTGGGTGACACGGTCATCTGCATGGGCGCGTCGGTCTCCGCCGGCGTTGGGTTCCAGAAGGTTCAGCAGCTGGCGGGGCGGAAGGGCAAGGTTTTTGGCGTCATCGGGGACTCCACCTTCTTCCACTCCGGTATCACGGGCCTCATAGACTCGGTGTACAACAAGGTGCCCTTGGCGCTGGTCATAGTGGACAACCGTATAACCGCCATGACGGGGCACCAGGAGAACCCCGGGACAGGCCGCACGTTGATGGGGGAGGAGACCGTGTCTTTGGACATAGAGGCCCTGTGCGTGGCCTGCGGGGTGAAGCGGGAGAACCTGATGGTGGTGGATCCCTACGACTACAAGGCCTGCGAGGGGGCGGTGAAGGCCGCGGAGGCCTCGGAGGAGCCGTTCGTCATAATAACCCGCCGCCCATGTGCCCTGATAAAGGACGTTCAGCGCTCCCGGGCGGGGGTGCACTGCGTGGTGGACCAGTCCAAGTGCGTCAAGTGCAAGTCCTGTCTCAGGCCCGGGTGCCCGGCCATAGCGATGAAGGACGGGGTGATAACCATAGACGTGGCCCAGTGCAACGGGTGCGGCCTTTGCATGCAGCTCTGCCCCAAGGGGGCCATCTCGAGGGAGGGCGAGGTCAATGAATAGTAACTCAACCAAGAGCATTCTCCTGGTCGGCGTGGGCGGACAGGGGACCATACTGGCCTCCAAGGTCCTCTCCGAGGGCCTGATGCGGATGGGATACGACGTTAAGATGTCGGAGATCCACGGCATGTCCCAGCGGGGTGGCAGCGTCACCACCCACGTGCGCTACGGCTCCAAGGTCTATTCCCCGGTCATATCGGAGGGGGAGGCGGACATACTGGTGGCCTTTGAGAAGCTGGAGGCCGCAAGGTGGCTCACCTACCTTAAGGACCGGGGGGTCCTGGTGGTTAACGATTACGAGATATACCCAGTCCCGGTCCTCCTGGGACGGGCCAAGTACCCGGAGGACTTGAACGGCATGTTCCGCCGGAAGGTTAAGGATGTCAAGATATTCGACGCCGGGAAGGTGGCCCAGGACCTTGGGAACGTGAAGGCCCAGAACGTGGTGCTACTTGGAGCTTTGATCAAGGCCATGGGGCTTGACGCCATAAACTGGGAGGAGGTCCTGGCGGAGGTGGTGCCTGCCAGGTTCCTGGAGCTCAACGTGAAGGCCCTCAAGGCGGGGATGGAGCTTTAGGCAGCCCCTGGGGATGCGGGGCTCCCCCAAGGGACCGCCGCGCCGGGGCTAGAGAAAGTTTAAGGGCGGGGATCATCCCCGCCCTTAAACTTGTTCTTTTCCGAACCCGCTTGTTCAACCCCGCATTGCCCGCGGCAGGGAAGCGGTATCTAGCCGTCCCAAACGCCGGGGTTTGCCCCCGCGCGATTCATCAGGTCCTGCACCGTCACCATGCTCCGCCTCAAGGAGGAGGCCCGATCCCCGTCGAAGAGCAGCTCCAGCCTTTCCCCGTTGAGGCTCATGGTGTAGACGATCCCCAGTATCCTTTTTATGAGCGCCAAACCCAACACCTCCCCTTGGATGTTGGGTTCATGATAACTCACAGTAAAACAAAAGTCAAGCAGGTTACCCTATGGAATTCAACACCTTGCCCTTTGGGTCCTTGGGCCTATGGGCCTCCAGGAACGGGAGGGGCCTTTCCTTGACCCGCTTGAGCACCTCCTGGGGATCCTGGCCGATGTTCGCCTGGGCTGCGGCATGGACGTCCCCCTCCCCGGGGCGGGGTTTTGGGTCCTCTTCCCCCTTGTGGTCCCATGGCCGGTGATCGTAGCTCCCCTTGCGCTCCTCCTCTTCCAACAGGTCCTCCCAGCGGCGCTTCAACCTGCCGGGCGCCCCCTTGGGATTTCTCTTTGGACGGATGGGCTCCACGGAGTTAACTCCCGTCACGGGGTCCACCTTGCGATCCATCTACGATCACCTCCGAAGGGTCCTATATGATTATCGGACCTTCGGAGGTGGTCTTACCGGGACCTTGGAATCATTTTATAGTTAAATTTTTATTATGCCTGTGGTGTTGAGGAAGACCAGGAGCAGGAGGGCGGGGGTTATGTAGCGCACGATGAAGATGTAGCACCTTATCAGCCCTTGGTTGTTCAGCGTCCCGTTGTTGGAGAGCTCTTCCTCCACCGTGGCGGGCTTGATGAAGTAGCCCACGAACAGGGCGGTGAGGAGTCCTCCGATGGGCATTAGGATGTTGCTGGAGAGGTGGTCATACAGGTCGAAGAAGCTCTTGCCCAAGACCTTTACGTGCCCCAGGTAGCCGGTGCTGTCCGCCGAGAGGGTGGCGGTGGCTCCCACCAGGGCGATTATGAGGCAGTTCACCAGCGCCGCCTTGGGCCTTTTTATGCCGAGCTCCTCCACCATGAAGGCTATGGGGACCTCGATGATGGACAACATGGCGGTGGTGGCGGCGAAACAGGTGAGCAGGAAGAAGCACGCCAGAAGCACGCTGCCCATGGGTATTTGGCTGAACACCAGGGGTATCGTCATGAACAGAAGTCCCGGCCCCGCGGAGGGCTCCATGTGGAAGCTGAACACCGTGGGGAATATGGCGAGCCCCGCCAGCATCGATACCAGGGTGTCCGAGGCCGCAACGCGCACGGCGGTGTTGAGCATCCGGTTGTCCTGGGTGAAGTAGGACCCGTAGGTTATCATGGTGCTCATTCCCAGGGACAGCTTGAAGAACGCAAGCCCCAGGGCGGAGAGGATCACCGAGGCGGTTACCTTGGAGAAGTCCACCTTGAATAGGAAGGCCACCCCCTCCTTGGCTCCCGGGAGGGTGAGGGCCCTTACGTCGCACATTATTATGAGGACGAACAGCAGGGGCATGAGGGTCTTGGTTATCCGCTCGATGCCGCTTCTTACCCCCATTGAGATTGCGGTTCCCACCAGCCCCAACACTATCCACTGCCAGAGCAGCGGAGACATGGCACCCTTGAGGTCCTTGGCCCCGGCACCCACCACGCTCCGGAAAAGCGGCTCCACCTGGTCCTTGGTGATCCCCGCCAGCTGTCCCGTGGCGGCCTTGAAGAAGTAGAAGTAGACCCATCCCGCCACGTCGGTGTAGAAGAACATTATGAGGTATGCGGACAACACCCCCATGATGCCCACGAACCTCCAGGGGGTGTTGGGATTCCCCGTCACGTTCCTGAAGGATCCCACCGCGTTGCTCCTGCCCCGTCTGCCTATTATGAACTCACCGGTCATCACCGGTATCCCCACCAGGGCTATGCATATGAAGTAGATCACCAAGAAAGCCCCGCCTCCGTTCGCCCCGGTTAGGTACGGGAACTTCCAGATGTTCCCAAGCCCCACCGCGGATCCCAGGGTGGCGAAGAACACCGCAAGACCCGAGGAGAAGCCCTCCCTCTTGCTATCAGCGCTGGACAAAAGCACCAACTCCCTTCTGGTTTGGTTCCCCCGCAGGGGATTCGTATATATTTAGTTCCTTCGAGAGTTGAGTCAATAGAGGGAAATCGTTTTTGAATCTTAAGAAAAAAGGAACGGCGGCATGACTTTTGTAGTCATGCCGCCCCTGAAGCTGAACCGATATTCAAAGCCTTGCGGTTGGCCTAAAACCTCTCCCGATGCAGGAACCCCTCCAGGGGCCTTCTCATGCCCCTGGGAAGCAGGGTGACCCCTTCCTTGAGGTAGCCCACCGCTATGAGCATGGGGATCACAAGCCTATCTGGTATCCCAAAGGTCTCCTTGACCTTGGCCTCGTCGAACCCGTCCATCGGATGGGTGGATAGCCCATGTCCCATGGCGGCCACCATGACGCTCATGGCGAATAGGGATGCGTTCTTGGCGGCGAAGAGCCTGCGCCTTTCCGAGTCCGGTTCGCCGTAAAGCTTGAACGGCATGGGCCTGGTCCTAGCCGCGTCCTCCGCCTTCATGTAGCCCAGCCGGATCATGCTCTCCAGCACCGGGTCGATGTGGTTCTCCACCGCCATGGGGTCCCCCGCCACTATGAGGACCGCCGAGGCCTCCTCCACCTTGGGCTGGTTGAAGGCGCACTCCCTAAGCCTGCGCTTGTTATCCTTGTCCTTTACCAATATGACCTCCCAGGGCTGGAGGTTGAACGACGAAGGTGCTAGGTTGGCCTCCTCCAGTACCGCCTCAAGAACCCCTTCCGGTATCTCCCTGTTAGGGTCGAAGAAGTTTATGGATCGTCTCTGCCTTAGGGCCTCCGATACCTCCATGACGTGCCACTCCCTTCGTTTCGATATTTATGCGATTATATCAGTTTTTGAGTTTATTGATGTGATGTCGCGGTTTGGTTGTTTAGCTATATAATTGAACATGTAATCCATAGCCCTTTGGAGGTGACTGGGATGGAGGAGGATCTTAAGGAGATACTGCGTCGTCTGGAGGCCCTGGAGCAGAGGGTGTCGGGGGAAGCAATGGATGAGCGCGAGGGGGAAGAGCGCATCCGGAGGTATCTTGAGGGGCTTAAGGACAGGATCCTGGAGGGGATATCAAAGGGAGCTGGAGCCGTGGCAGAGCCGGCCTCGGAGGCGTTAAGCCGTGCCAAAGTGATGGTGGGAGAGTCGCCGCTGGCGGTGGCGGCCCTGGCCTTTGGGGCGGGGCTCCTGCTGGGGGCCCTGGTGCGGCACAGGCAGGACTAGGCGGATAAGGCGGGAAGGTGCCCTTGGGATGGAGACGCTGGCGAAGCTGTTCTTAAGCGCCCTTGAAACCCTCGAGGCGGAGATGCGGCTCATCCGGGCCCTTTGGGCCCGGTGGGTAGCGGGGGTCGCCATCGGTATATTGTTCATTGGGTTGGGGGCGGGCTTCGCGGCCTACGGGGGGGCCCTTTGGGCTTCCCCGTACCTAGGCCGTCCCGGTGCTTTTGCCCTTGCAGGGGCGGCCCTTTGTGCGTTGGGAGCGGGGTGTTTCCGTTGGGCTTCGGGACCTCGGAGGAAAGGGAGCTGACCGCCGCCCGGGAGAGGCTCATGGCCCTCTCCAGGGATGCGGACCGGTGGCTTTCGGACAACGTCCCGGCCTTGACGGCCGGGGCTTTCGGGGCGGGGTTCGTGGTTGGGCTTGCCGGGGGATCCAAGAGGGCCCTCATGAAGGCCCTCTTGAGGGTGATCCCCTTGGCGGGAGCCTTGCTGTTGGAACAGGGGGGTGGAGCCGATGAGGGTCTTTAGCCTTTTTAAGAGGCGGTCCGCAGCGCTTGCCGTATGGTCCGGGGCGCTGTTCCTGGTCCTTTGGGCCTTTCATGGATCCGCCCTAGGGGAGCCGGACCCCAGGAACAGCCGGTACCTGCTTCCGGGGGACCTGTGGGTTTCCCTTTCGGATGGCGAGGGTGTGGCGGGGGATCTGGTGGTCCAGCTGGTTGACGCAAGACCCCTGGACCCCTTGGGGCTTACCTGGGCGGCTCTGCTCAAGACGGTTTGCAGGGGTGAGACCGAGTGGTTCATCGCCTCCGCTGGGGAGTCCCCCTTCAAGACCGTCCCCCTAGAGGACCGCAGCTGGGTCAGGCTCTCCGTGTCGGCGAACCTCCCGAGCTTCCTGCCCAAGGTGGTCCGCGTCATAGATGAGCAGGGCAGGGACCTTCGCTTCAGGCCCCAGGACGATCGGCTGGTCCCCCTGTCGGATGATTGGGAGATGCCGATCGTCAAGAAACCGGTCATATACCTGTATCCCCCCGTCAGGACCTTCGTGGTCCTGGAGCCCAAGCCCTTGGGGAAGGTGGTGGAGGCCGATCCTCCACTGGGGCCCTGGAGGGTATACGCCTCCCCGGACGGTTCCCTTTCCACCGGCGGCCACAGCCTTTACTATGAGTGCTCCCTGGACGGGGACGTCCGAGTGGAGCTCGGGGGATGGGTGGTTCGTGCCGATGACCTGGACCGGGGACTAAGGGCGGTTGGGAACGCCTTGGGGCTTGAGGGCCCGGAGGTGGAGGAGTTCGCGAACTACTGGCGGCCCATACTGAAACGATATGGGGTGGACGTGGCGGTGAAACCCTTTGACCCGTCCTTCGTCCGGGTGCACATGCCCCTTGAGGTGGACCCATTGCCCGATACGGAGATAAGGGCCCTGGTGGCCTTCAGCCCCTGGGACGGGAAACCCCTTGAGACACCGGACATCAAGGTGCCCGTCAGGAGGGGGTTCACCCTGGTGGAGTGGGGAGGCCTGTGGATCGATAAGCCCTAGGGGTTAAAAAGATTAATTGAAAATCCTGGGTTGACAAAATTTTTAGAAGATCTATAATGTCACTGTCGCCCAGGACGGGCGGCGCAACCGTCCTTCTCTAGAAAGGACTAAATTCAGGAGGCAACAAGTGGCTACTCAGGGTACTGTTAAGTGGTTCAACGCGACGAAGGGTTATGGCTTCATCACCACCGACGAGGGTAGGGATGTTTTCTGCCATTTCAGCGCCATCAAGATGGATGGCTACAAGTCCCTCGAGGAGGGGCAGCGGGTCTCCCTTGATGTGGAGATGGGTCCTAAGGGCGAGCAGGCTGCCAACGTGGTGAAGCTCTAAATAAAATTTAGAACTTGCCGCAAGGGGCGATCGTGAGATCGCCCCTTTCTCTTTTTTCCCCTTTTGCGGCGGGCGCATAGAGCCCTGGACCTTCCTATGAGGACGGAGAAAAAATGGGAAAAGCCCCACTCCCTCAGGGGTTCTTCTGAGGGGGTAACCGGTATCCCCGCTATAGCCTTTTCCCAGGGCTTGTCCATCCTTCCACTGTCCCGTTGTCTCAAGGGGATCCATGACATCCATGACGAGGAGAACAAGGATAACGGGACGGATATGAGCTCCGTCCCGTTATCAAAGTTCAAGAGGACCTGCTGCATTGGGGAGGACGAAATTCCCTTGGGTTCTCGTTCTCTCGTGCCCAGCTATCGTTCCTCCGCCCTGCTCAGGAGCCGTTCCGTCCAAGCGGCTGGCAGCTGCACCTCCACCAGGATGATCGCCGCCATCACCATGAAAGCCCCCATGAGCATCTGGGGGGTGAACACCTCTCCCAGCATCAGCACCCCCGCTAAGGCGCCGAAGACCGCCTCGGTGGAGAGCAGCAGTGCCGCATGGGTCGGGGACGTGTAGCGCTGTGCCACGTTCTGGATAGTGAAAGCCCCAACGGTGGAGAAGGCTATCATGTACGCCATGGACCACCATGCCCTCGGGGGCATGGCGCTGAACGATGGGTTCTCGAATAGGACGGCAAACGGCAGGCTGAGCAGCCCTAGGGTTATCATCTGCAGCGAAGCCAGCCCCACCGGATCGGTCCTCTTGGAGAACCGGTCCACCGCCAGGAGGTGGGCGGCAAAGAACACCGCGGACACCAGGGTCATGATGTCCCCCTTGTTTAGCCCCCCCGCCTCGGCGGCGCTCAAGGTCCATATGCCCCCAAGGCAGATGAAAGAGGCGGTCATGGACTTAAGCCCTGGGAAACGCCTGGTTATCCCCCAGGATATGAGGGGTGCCAGCACCACGTACGTGGCGGTGAGGAACGCCTGCTTCCCCGCGCTGGTCCATATGAGCCCCATGGTCTGAAGTGCAAAGGCCAGGAACAGCAGAAACCCGGTGCATAACCCGTCAAGGATGCCCCTCTTGGATAGACCCTTCAGGCGCTTGTTGAATATGAGGCCTAGTATGACCCCTCCGGCCAGAAATCGGCACACCAGCACCGTGAATGTAGGAAGGTACGTTAAAGCGTCCTTCAGCACCGCGAAACCCACGCCCCAAAAAGACGCGGCCAGCAGTATCGAGCTGTCCGCCAGGAGCACCGTTCTCCTGCTAATATTTAAGCGGGACTCCGTCACCACAAACGCCTCCCTTCCGGGCAAACGCCCCGAAGATGTAATATATCACATGCAATGATAATAGTCTAACTTGTAATCAAAATTAAGAGAATGGGGGCTTCTTCCTTGCGCATCGCCGGTTATCTTTTGGGTTTCCTCACCTGGGGTTTGATATTTTGGGTGTCCTATGGAAGGGGAGTGGTCCCCTTGATCCGGTCTCTTAGGTCCCAGTCTGCCCCTCTAGCCATGGGAAGGATGTTCATCCTGTGCTTCCTCCTGCTGGAGGTGATCATACAAGGGCTTTGGGTGGCCTACTGCTCCGACCGGGCCATGAACTTTGTCCAGGATCTGGGCAAGCCCATGGCCTACGGCTTGGGATTCCTCTGTTGCCAGGTACCCCTTGCCATGGTGGCAAGGTCGGAGACCCCGGGCTCCCTCTACCACGTGGCAAGGTCCGTAATACCCATGGGGCTCTTCCCGGCCTTCGTGCTCAACCCCCGATGGCTCTTGATGTATCAGTGGATCCTCTCCGGTTTTTATCGGTAGGGTGTTATAATTGAAAATAATAGACCTTTATTAAAAGCTGAGGAGGTCGGACCCATGAAAAAGAATACCCTCAACCACTCGCCTCCCCTTGCGAAAGCCGTTGGAGGTGCCCTCTGATGGAGGAGACGAGGCGGGAGTTCCGTCGTTACGGGGTCATCTCCGCGTTCCTGTGGGCCCTCATACTGTATGGCATCTTCCTGTGCGACGGCAACGTGGACGAGCTTTTTGCGGGGCTTAAGAGGATACTCTTTTCCACTTGCACCCTGATAACAGACTATGTGCTGCTTGGAGGCCCCTCTGCCGCGCTGGTTAACGCGGGGATGGTGGGTCTTTCCGCCCTTGGAGTCTGTGCCGCTGCCCAGGTGAGGTTGACGGGTCCTGCCATAGCGGCGGTCTTCACGGTGTGCGGATTCGGGTTTTTCGGTAAGAACATGCTTAACATCTGGCCCATAATAATCGGGGTAATGCTCCACAGCCGATTTCGCGGGGTGCCCTTCAAGGATCACCTGCTCATATCCCTTTTTGGAACCTCCCTGGCACCGTTGGTAAGCGAGCTGGCCTTCGGGGCCTCCCTGTCCCCGGTGGGGCCTTGGCTTGGATCCGTCTTGATGGGGTTGGTGGGAGGCATTGCGGCGGGTTTCTTCCTGCCCCCCTTGGCGAAACACTTTCTGGTGGTGCATCAGGGTTACAACCTATACAACGTTGGTTTCACCTGCGGATTTTTGGGGCTGGTGGCCCTTGGATTGCTCAGGGCCATAGGGGTCCCGCTGGACGGGGGTTTCTACTGGTTCAACGGGGGGCAGGATATATTCCTCGTTCCAATGGTCCTGCTGTTCTCCTCCATGATAATAGGGGGTCTTATAATTACCCCTGACTTCATGCCGGGCCTTAAGGACCTGTACTCATCGTCCGGTCGTCTCGTGTCGGACTTCGTCCAGTACTCCGGGTTCGGCCCGTCCCTTATAAACATGGGGTCCCTGGGGCTCCTGGGGATTCTGTACCTTAAACTCACCGGCGGAGACTTAAACGGCCCAACCGTAGGGGGCATGATAACCCTTGCGGGCTTCGGAGGTTTCGGAAAGCACCTTAGGAACGTGGTGCCAGTGATGGTGGGTACTTGGCTGGCGGCGGTGGTGTCCGTCTGGCCGGTGACCAGCCCAGGGGCCACCCTGGCGGTGCTGTTCAGCGGATGTCTTGCCCCCATGAGCGGAGCCTTTGGGGTGGCGGCGGGAATCGCTGCGGGGTTCCTGCACCTGATCGTGGTGATGACCGTGGGGAGCATCCACGGGGGGCTTAGCCTTTACAACAACGGCCTATCCGGCGGCATAGTGGCTGCAATGCTGCTGCCGGTGCTTGAGGCCTTGAGGGAGGAGGACTGATGTCATGAAGGGTCAGTGGGCCAAGGCCATACACGCCTCCGGCGAGCTCGTGGCCTATCTCATACGGCGTGGCTCCAGGGAGATAGAGAATCGCTTCCTCTTCGTCAACGGGGTCCTCCACGTGGAGATACGGTCTCCGGACCTTGTCCTATCCCAAGAGGACCTGGAGAGGCTGAGACGCCGCCTGATACACCCTCAGCAGAGGGAGATAGGGGAGTACTACTGGGGCCTCGCCGGGGGGGAGCACAAGGGCACGGAGCTTGAGGTGGTGGGCAACGCCACGGAGGTGCTGTGCGTGGAGTCCTCCCCCGGGGAGGGAACGTTCATAAGGCTGCGCCGCAGGGATTGACATGGTTAAAATCCGTCCCGGCCCTGCGGCTTGCCGGTGCTCCGCACCCTCGGGATCATTCTATGGAGTCTAGCTCCTCCGCCAGGGCCTCCCACTGGGGGTACAGGGACTCAAGACGCCGGTTTGTCTCGGACAGCTCGAGCATCAGCTCCTGTACCTTGGATGAGTCGCCTAGAACCTGGGGGCTGCACAGCATCTCCTCCAGCTCCCTCTTCCGATCCTCCGCGGCCCCGATGGCCTTCTCTATGGGGGTCATCCTGTCCAGCACCGCCTTCTTAAGACGGTATATCCTGTTCCTCTCCTCCGCCTGGCGCCTTCGTTCCTCCTTTACGGACCCGGAGTCCTTTTGAGGCCCCGTCCCCCGGGAGTCCCGTCCACCCGCCTCCAGGGACGAACTAGGGCCCCCGTCGACCCCATCGATCTCCCCCCTAATCTCTGCGAACCGGCTGTAGTTGCCCAGGTACTCCCTGAGGGCGCCCCGGCGTATCTCGAACACCCGGTTCACCACCTGGTCAAGGAAGTCCCGGTCGTGGGACACCATCACCAAGGTACCCTGGTAGGCCTTAAGGGCCCTGGCGAAGATATCCTTGGTCCTCTCGTCCAGGTGGTTTGTGGGCTCGTCCAAGAGCAGGAGGTTCGCGGGTTCCATGAGCATCTTGGCCAGGGTCAGCCGGGACTTTTCCCCCCCGGACAGGACCTCCACCGGCAGATCCCAGTAGTCAGGCCCCAACAGAAACGCCCCCAGGGTGGACTTCACATCCTGGTCGGTGACGTACGTCCCGGCGGATCTCGCCTCCTCCAGCACGGTCTTCCGATAGTCCAGGTTCTCGGCGCTCTCCTGGGAGAAGAACGCATACCGCACACCGCTGCCCAAGCGCACGATGCCCTCCGATGGGGCCTCCCTAAGCCCCATCAGCCGCATGAGGGTGGACTTGCCGGAACCGTTGTAGCCCACCAGGGCCACCCGGTCCCCCCGGTGCACCTCGAAGCGGATCCCCCTGAAGACCCACCGGCCCTCGTAGCTCATCCCAAGTCCCTGGGCGGTTATCACCAGCTCGGGACCCCTGGGAGGGGTGGGGATCTTTATGGTCAGCTCCCTTGCGGACTCCAGCTCCACCGCATCCTCTATCCTCTCCAGCGCCTTGAGGCGGCTTTGTACCTGCGAGGCCTTTGAGGCCTTGTACCGGAAGCGCTCCACGAAGGCCATGGTCCTGGCCCGTAGCTCCCGGACCTCCTTGGCCCTTCGGCGCAGCTCCTCCTCCTCCGCCTCCCTGGCCCTCAGGTAGGACTCGTAGCTCCCCTGATAGGTCCTTATCTTCCCGCCCCGGATCTCCGCCACCGAAGCGGTGGTCCTGTTTATGAACCGCCTGTCGTGGGACACCGCCACCATGGTGCCATCGAAGGACTTGAGGTACCCCTCAAGCCACTCCATGCTCTCCGTGTCCAGATGGTTGGTGGGCTCGTCGAGAAGCAGCACGTCTGGCTCCGAAAGCAGTATGGAGGCCAGGAGTATCCTCATCTTCCAGCCCCCAGAGAAGTCCGCACAGTCCCTCTCGTGATCCCGCTCCTCGAACCCAAGGCCGCTAAGAACTCGCCTTGCCCGGGCCTCGAAGGAGTAGCCCCCTAGACTGGCTATCCTTGACTGCAGGGCGTCATGTTCCTTGGCTAGCTTGAGCGCCTCGTCCTCCCCTATGCCCGATGCACCCATCCGAGCCTCAAGCTCCCGCATCGCCGACTCCGCCTGAGTCAACCCGCTTCTTGCCCTCAGGTGCTCCATCAAGCTCCCAGGCCCCACCTGGGCTATGTCCTGGGGGAGATAACCCACCTGAAGCCCCTTCACGGTGACCGAGCCGGACTCCGGATGGTCTTCCCCGGCGAGCAGCCTCATTAGAGACGTCTTGCCGCAGCCGTTGGGACCCACCAGGGCCACCTTATGCCCCGTTGGGACCACCCAGCCCGCGTTGTCCAGTATGACCCTTTCCCCGTACCTAAGGGATACCCCTTCTAAGATTATCAGCTCCTATCCCTCCAGTTCCCTTCTTCTGGACCAAAGAGGATTTTACAACCCATTAGGTGCTTTGGCTCGGGGGTGGTAAACTAAGACCACCTTTTTAGATGAAGGGGGGCTTTCGTAATTAGCGTTTTGAAAATCACGGGGGTCTTTAAGGACCCTAAGTGGCTGGCCTGGGTCCTGCAGGACGTGGGCAACTCCGCCTTTGCCACCACCATAATGGCGGTGATGTTCCCCCTTTTCTACCGGGAGGTTTTGGGTGCCGGAGCTCCCAAACAGCTGGTGCTGGCCATGTGGGGCTACGGCACCGCAATGGGGATGCTAATGACCGCCCTACTGGCACCTGCCTTGGGGGCCGCGGCGGATCAGCGGGGGCTCAGAAAGTCGCTTTTCATGGCCTTCACCGCCCTGGGGGTGATTTCATCGTTCGCCATGGGGCTTCTCCCCCGAGGTGGCTGGATCTTGGGGCTTGCGGTGTTCGTGGCGGGCTCCCTTGGGTTCTCCTTCAACAACGTCTTCTACGACTCCTTCCTGCCCCACATAGCCTCCGATGAAGATCGCTCCCTCCTGTCCTCCGCGGGTTATGCCTTGGGATATCTGGGGGGCGGCGTGCTCCTCATGCTGAACGTCCTGATGGCTGCCCGTTACGGGGAGGCGGGCTTTAGGATGTCCTTCGTGTCCGTGGCCCTCTGGTGGGCCGCTGCCACCGTGCCTTTCTGGATGTTCATCCAGGAGCCTCCGAGGGCCCTTGGAGACTCCTACGGTCTCTTCGCAAGGCCCCTTAAGACCCTTAGGGAGCTCCCAGGGGACCCGGATGTGATGTGGTTCCTGTTCGCCTTTTGGCTTTATAACGACGGCATAGGGACCATAATGAGGATGGGGGTTATCTACGGCTCCAGCATTGGGATAGACCAGCGGACCCTCCTGATGTCTCTGGTGGCCACCCAGTTCATAGGCATACCCTTGACCATGCTGTGGGCCAAGGCGTCGGACTTCGTGGGGGATAAGCGGGCCCTTATGGGGACACTGGCGGTGTACCTTCTGATATGTCTGTTCGTCCCGTTCATAAGGACCCCCTATCACTTCTGGGCCATGGCGCTTGCCATAGGTTCGGTCCAGGGGGGTGCCCAGGCGCTTTCCCGGTCCCTCTTCTCAAGGATAGTGCCGAAGGATCGAAGTGCGGAGCTCTTCGGCTTCTACGACCTGTCCAGCAAGTTTGCTGGGGTCCTTGGTCCCCTGGCGTTCGGGGTCATATCCCAGATGACCGGGTCATTCGCCCTGGGAGGACCACTCCTGGCTGGGTTCTTCCTCTTCGGCATGGCGATGCTGCTTAAGGTCAGAGCTTGATCCCCCGTTTTTTAATGCCGTTCCCTATGTGGTAAGCCAGGGCAAGCCCCAGCCTGTGGTGCGGGTTGTTCAGATCCACGCCCAAGAGTTTCTCCAGCTCGTCCAGGTGGTTCCGGACGGTGTTGTAGTGCAGGTGAAGCATCTGGGCGCACTGCCGGGCGTTGAAGTCGCAGCTCACCAGGCTCCTCACCAGCTCCTTCAGGGGAAGGCTTCGCCTTGAGTTGGACGAAGCCTCCTCAAGCAGGGGCTCGAAGAACCTCTTGTAAACCCCCTTGGCCTCCGGAAGCCGGAAGAGGTTGTCCAGCAGGGCGTACAGCGACAGGTCCTCGTGGGCGTATGCCCCGGGGTCCAGGGAGAACTCCCTCAGCCAGTTGAAGGTCCTCTTGGCCTCCTGATAGGACCTGCTTATCTCCCCTATGGATTTTATGCCCCCTCCTATCGCCACGTAAACCTTGAGGTCCCTTCCCCGCTGGCTCCACTCTCCCTTGGCCTGATCGAGATCGGGCAGGGGGACCAAGCCTGTCCACATGTCCCCAAGCCTGTAGCTCATAACCGCGTTCGGAGGGGTCCACCTCGGTGGGGACGTGCCGTCCATGCTGGACACTATGACCACGCAGGACTTATGGGGCAGGGTTATCCCAAGCTCTCTCAGGTTGGCCTCCACGATGGAGGTGTCGTTGTATATGTCCAAACACAGGGTCTCGAAGAGCTTCTCCTTCTTCATGGCGGACCGGTTGGATATGGCGGAGAGCTCCAGGGCTGAGGCCCTCACCAGCGTCATGGCCCGCAGTATCATCCGCTCCTGCCTTGCGGAAGGCATGTTCTCCCCCTGGCTCAGCCATAGGTGCACCGTGAGCGGGGTGTCCGAAAGGAACCGGTAGGAGGCGCTCCACTGGAGCACCCCGCTGTTCCTAAGCTCCAGGTTGGCCACCACCTGTCCCCTCTTTGGCAGTCCCCGCTCCTGGACCACCGGGGTCTTAAGGAACTCCTGGGCCGCCTCGGGTCCCTCCACCGAGCCATCGGGCATGAAGTTGTGGCATATCCCCATCTGGGAGCACTGGACCGTCAGGGTCCGCTGAAGCCTTGAGGCGAAGGTCGAGAGTATCTGCCTTATGTCCAAACCCTCTTCAAGGAAGCTGCCCACTTCGTCGATGGAGCATGCAGAGCGGTTGCGCTCCTGGAACAGGAACGTTTGTACCCCCTCTATTATGTCGGTCCAACGATAGTGGAGCGGGATGGACAGCAGCGGCAGCCCCATCCTGTCCGCCTCGCTCACCATGGAGGATGGGAGCTCGTGATGATACCGGTCCAGCTTCACCCCCACCGCCGCTATGCCCCGTTCGTTGACCCGCCTTAGGAAGTCCGTGAAGGCCTCCGGGTCCTCCCGGAATATGTAGCCGCTGCCCACAAGGAACTCCCCGCCCCTCATCCAGCGATCCACGTCGGGGGCGTCTATTACGGACACCGAGGAGAGCTCCCTGTTGAGGCCGCTGCTGCCCCCCAGGAGGTCAAAGTCAGGGAACAAATGGTGTCTTAGAAGGTCCGCCGCTATCAAGCCCAATCCCCCTTGGAGCGCCCATTGTGAAGCCCATGGCAATATGGATATTGTTGCTCAACAGGCGTCGTCAGATTGTCAACGGTTGCCATGGGATGGCAACCCTTAAGAAGGTATTGTAATGTAGCGGTCTATAAAGGCAATAGGCTTAGTGGCTTGAAAGCGCCAAACCTACGATCCTACGGGGCTGCTGCTTTCAAGAAGGTCTTGTTGTGCGGGGATTACAAATTGATTGGTTGTAGTTTTTAGGGCCCCTTGTGGGGCCATACGGGGGGATTGGGATGAGATCTTTCGTGGCGGCGGCGGTGCAGTTTGCCGTGGAGCCGATGGATGTCGAGGAGAATCTGAGCAGGGCCGAGATGTGGGTGGATCGTTGTGTGAAGGAGTCCCAGGCGGAGCTGGTGGTCCTGCCGGAGAGCTTCACTACCGGGTTCACCCCCTTGGGGGATGCGAAGGACCTTTGGGACGCGGTGTCCGAGATCCCTGGCCCTTTGACCGACCGGGGGGTCCAGTGGGCCAAGAAGATGGGGATACACCTGGTCTTCCCCACCTACGAGAGGGGGCCGGAGCGGGGGGTGGTTTACAACTCCGCGGTCCTCATAGGCCCCTCTGGGATATTGGGGGTTTACAGGAAGACCCATCCGTTTCCCACCGAGAGGCTTGAGGGGGGTGGGTGGACCACCCCGGGTCATGAGCCCTTCTGCGTTAAGACCGAGCTTGGGAACATAGGCATAGTGATCTGTTACGACGGGGATTTCCCGGAGCTCGCCAGGGTCACCACCCTCATGGGGGCGGAGGTCATATGTCGGCCCTCCGCGTTCATGAGGACCTTTGATCACTGGGAGATAACGAACCGCGCCAGGGCCTACGACAATCACGTTTACTGGGTGGCCACCAACTCGGTGGGACGGGATGCGTCGGGGGCGTATTTCTTCGGAGGTTCCATGATAGTGCATCCCTCCGCCATGAAGCTGGCCCAGGCCAGGGCCAGCGACGAGTGCGTATGGGCCCGGCTGGATCCGGATCCCATAAGGAGGGTGTTGCCCAACAGCTCCGCGGAGCAGTGGTTTGATCACGTGGAGGACCGGAACCTCAGGAGCTACCGGGGGATTTTGGAGGAGGGGCGCTGCCCCTTTGAGCCCGCCAGGCGGATACCCTACGGGAGGTGATTGGCCGTGAACAGGCCGTTGGAAGGAGTTACGGTGCTGGATCTTACCAGGGTTTTGGCGGGTCCCTTCGCCACCATGATGTTGTCCGACCTGGGGGCCCGGGTGATAAAGGTCGAGAACCCCTCGGGGGGTGACGACTCCAGGGCCTTCGCCCCCATGGTGAACGGAGAGAGCGCCTACTTCATGAGCATAAACCGGGGCAAGGAGAGCGTGGCCATAAACCTGAAGCACCCGGAGGGGAAGAAGCTGCTGTTGGAGCTCGTGAAGAAGGTGGACGTGCTGGTGGAGAACTTCAAGCCCGGCACCATGGAGAAGCTGGGGTTGGGCTACCCGGTGCTGTCCGGTGTGAACCCCAGGTTGATCTACGCCGCCAGTTCCGGGTTCGGTCAGTATGGCCCGTACAGCCACCTCCCCGCCTATGACCTGATAATCCAGGGCATGGGAGGGTTGCAGAGCATAACCGGTCCGGATGAGGAGCACCCCACCAAGGTGGGTTCCTCCATGGCGGACATACTGGCCGGCATATTCACCGTGATAGGCATACTTGGAGCCCTCAGGGCCAGGGACATAACGGGTCAGGGACAGATGGTGGACGTGGCCATGTTGGACTGTCTGGTGGCCACGCTGGAGAACGCCATAGCCCGGTACGTGGTCACTGGGAACGTGCCTAAGCCCGCGGGGAACGATCATCCATCCATAGCCCCCTTTGCCACCTTCGAGAGCTCCGACGGTTTTGTGAACATAGCGGCGGGGAACGATGCCCTTTGGGCTAAGCTCTGCAGCGTGCTTGGCATGGAGGAGTTCGTCCAGGACCCGAGGTTCCTCACCAACTCGGACCGCATAAGGAACTGGCCGGAGCTCAAGGCGGCTATAAACGAGCGCACCAGGACCAGGAGCACCGCCCATT
This sequence comes from Thermanaerovibrio velox DSM 12556, assembly GCF_000237825.1. Lineage (NCBI taxonomy): Bacteria > Thermotogati > Synergistota > Synergistia > Synergistales > Synergistaceae > Thermanaerovibrio > Thermanaerovibrio velox. The sequence goes on along the minus strand of NZ_CM001377.1, from coordinate 1,442,618 downwards.
GGGTGGAGGTCCTGCGGGAGGCGAACGTGCCTTGTGGCCCCATAAACACCGTGGACAAGGTGGTATCGGACCCCCACGTGTTAGCCCGGGACATGATCGTGTCCCTGGTCCACCCGGTGGCTGGGGAGCTCAAGGTCCCGGGCGTGCCCATAAAGTTCTCCAAGACCCCGGGGGAGATAAAAGGTCCCGCACCGCTGCTTGGGGAGCACACCGGCAAGGTCCTGGGGGAGTTCCTTTCCATGGGCGAGGAGGAGATCCAGGAGCTTAAGCGCCAGGGGGTGCTGGGCTGAGGCTCCCATGGGGGGCTGTGAGGTCTTCCCTCTTGGGGTGAGCGATGACGTCCTGGGGGACCTTGTCCTCTCTGGAGCCCCCTTAAGGGTCCGGGAGGTTCACCGGCGGGCGGTGAACCTGGAGGGTCCCGGGGGTGTAAGGGTGAGCTTGGTGCAGGATCTGTGTCTCATGGGGCCCAGGAGCGTCCTGGTGAGGTCGTTGGAGGGTCTTGCAGGGGATGTCACGGTTTGGCTCCCCCCTGGGCCATGCGGTTTGTACTGGCCTTGGGTGGACGGTCTTGAGCCCCTTGGGGATTTTAGGCCCCTTTGGCTTGAGTGGCTAGGCTTCCTTGAGGATCCGGAGCTGTCCTTCTTGAGGGGGCCGGTGGAGGGGGGGGACCCCATGGGGCTTGTGGGGATGGGTCCCGGACACACCCCGGCGGGGGACGATGTGCTGACCGGTTGGCTGTTGGCCCGGAGGGCCGTGGGGGATGTATCGGCGGGGATGCGGTTTCTTGAGGTGTTTGACCCCCGTGGGACCTCTTGGTTCTCGTCGGACCAGCTTTCCTGTGCGGCCCTTGGCCTTGCGTGGAAGGCCGCCAGGGATGTTCTGGCGGGGCTTGGGGGGGTAATGGGCCGCGGAGACCTTCTGGAGGCGGTTGGAAGGGCCCAGGCGGTGGGGCACACCTCCGGCAGATGCTGTCTTATAGGGATGGCCCTAGGCATAGAAGGTTTAATGGCCCTTTGAGGGCTTGGTTTTTAGGCTGCAGACTCAGAGGTTGCGGAGGTGATCTTGTGGTACAGCGCATAGAGGTGGTAGAGCGCACCTATTACGACAGCGTCACCCTGATGAGGGTTGCCAAGGAGATCAACTCCATGGAGGGGATAAGCTCCGCGTCCTTGTCCATGGGCACCGAGGCGAACTTGAGGATCCTTGCCGCGGCGGGATACGACCTGTCCGGGCTTTGCGCGACCCCTAACGACCTTATCATAGCGGTCATGGGGGAGCCGGACCTCCTCGACGGGGCTGTGGCGAAGGCCAGGGAGTACCTGAGCAACCCCCCCTGGAAGCAGCAGGGGCAGGATGGGGGCGGGGTTTACAGGCCCAAGAGTATTGACGGGGCCCTTTCGGTTTTGGGGGATGCCAACCTGGCGGTGGTGTCCGTGGCGGGCCGTTACGCCGGTGACGTGGCGACGGACTGCATATCCAAGGGGCTCAACGTGATGCTCTACTCGGACAACGTGCCCCTGGAGAAGGAGATAGAGGTCAAGAGGGCTGCGGCGGAGAAGGGGCTCCTGGTGATGGGGCCTGACTGCGGCACCGTGATAATCCGCGGGGTGGCCATAGGGATGGCCAACGTGTGTCCCGTGGGGCCGGTTTCCATGGTGGCGGCGGCGGGGACGGGTCTTCAGGAGGTTCACGTGCAGCTGGCCCGCCGGGGAGTGGGGACCCTCCACGGCATAGGCACCGGCGGCAGGGACGTTAAGTCCGAGGTGGGGGGCATAATGGTTGAGATGGCTTCCCGGCTCCTGCTGGAGGACCCGGAGGTTAAGGTGTTGGTGATCCTTGGCAAGCCCCCGGCACCGGAGGTGGAGGAGAAGATCCTGAAGCTCGCTTCCGGTTCGCAAAAGCCGGTGGTGCTGGGCTTCATAGGCGGCAAGGCCAGTGGGGACAGGCATCCGGTGTACATCTGTCGGGAGCTGGAGGAGACCGCTGCGGTGGCGGCGGCGCTTGCGAAGGGGGAGGACGTGGGTGCCGTGAGGTCCGCCATGGAGGAGGAGGACCGGAAGATAAGGGCCCTGGCGGAGCAGATAGGGCTCCGCAAGGGATACCTCCGAGGGCTCTACTCCGGTGGGACCCTCTGCTACGAGGCCCAGCTCATAGCTCAGGACGTCTTGGGTCCCATTCACAGCAACACCCCCTTGAGGAAGGAGCTCAAGCTTGAGGACAGCCTGAGGTCCGTGGAGCACAGCATAGTGGACTTCGGGGAGGACGAGTTCACTCAGGGGCGTCTGCACCCCATGATAGACGTGTCCCTAAGGGCCTCCAGGTTCGAGGAGGAGGCGAAGGACCCGGAGGTGGGGGTCATCCTCTTCGACGTGGTGATAGGTTACGGCTGCAACCCGGATCCCGCCTCGGGGCTGGTGGAGGGCATACAGAAGGCGCGGAAGCTGGCGGGGGACCGGGTGGTCTTCGTGGCGTCCGTATGCGGCACCCCCGACGATCCCCAGGACTCGGACCGTCAGAGGAAGACGCTGGAGGACGCGGGAGTGGTGGTGATGGACAGCAACGCCAAGGCCTCGAGGCTTGCTGCGTACCTTCTTAAGGGGTGATGGGGTTGAACGAGAGATTGAAGAAACTCTTGAAGGAGGGTCCCAAGGTGGTGAACATCGGGGTGGAGCAGTTCGCCCAGGACTTGTCCGCCCAGGGCGTCCTGGTGGTGCAGATGGATTGGCGTCCCCCCACCGCCGGTTCGGACCTGCTGTCAAAGCTTAGGAAGCTTAAGAGGCAGTAGCGCCCTTGGCCCCCGGGTTTTGAGGGGGCGGGGGGTTGGAGAGAGCTTCTCATAAAAGGAGGGATAAGGGATGGTGGATATCGACAAGGCGAATCAGGAGGCCCTTTCCAGGCTCCTGTCGGCCCAGCCGGTGCTGGTGGACATGGGTCTTGCGGTGGACGTGGTCCCTGGGATGGGAGAGAAGATGCTGATGCACGCGGGCCCTCCCATCACGTGGGAGCGCATGTCGGGTCCCATGAGGGGGGCGGTGATCGCCGCTTGCCTGTACGAGGGATGGGCTTCCACCCCGGAGGAGGCCCAGGAGCTGGCGGCCAGCGGTGAGATAGCCTTCGATCCCTGTCATCATCACAACGCGGTGGGTCCCATGGCGGGGGTCACGAGTCCTCACATGCCGGTGTTCGTCATAGAGAACAAGGATCGGGGGAACCGGTCCTACTGCAGCATGAACGAGGGCTTGGGCAAGGTCATGAGGATGGGGGCCGTATGACCAGGAGGTAATAGAGCGCCTCAAGTGGATGCGTTACACCCTTTACCCGAACCTCCACGCGGGGATAAGGAGGGCCTATGAGGTCCAGGGGGGCGATAGACGTAAAGAACATAATAGCCCAGGCGCTGCACATGGGGGACGAGATGCACAACCGCAACAAGGCGGGCACCAGCCTGTTCCTTCGGGCGGTGGTGCCGTTCATGATAGAGGCGGTCCCAAACTGCCGGGATCTGGCGGAGGTGGTGCGGTTCATCGACAAGAACGACCACTTCTTCCTCAACATAGCCATGGCGGCCGCCAAGGCCAGCACCGAGGCGGCCCACGAGGTGGAGGGGTCTTCCCTGGTGACCGTGATGGCCCGGAACGGCACCGAGATGGGCATACAGGTCTCAGGGCTTGGGAAGCAGTGGTTTACCTGCGAGGCCGCCCTGCCCGATGTGCTTCTCTTCCCCGGGTACACCAAGGACGATGTCAACCGGGACATCGGGGACAGTGCCATCATGGAGACCCTTGGGGTAGGCGGTTTCGCCTTGGCGGCGGCCCCCGCCATAGTGCAGTTCATAGGCGGTACCCCGGAGGACGCGGCTAAGTACACCCTGGAGATGTACGAGATAACCCTTGGGGAGAACAACGTCTACTCCATCCCCTCCCTTAACTTCCGGGGCACCCCCACGGGGATAGACATCCTCAAGGTGGCGGAGACCGGGATCACCCCGGTTCTGGACACCGGGGCGGCCCACAAGGAGCCTGGACGGGGGCAGGTGGGTGCCGGCATAGTTCGCATGCCCGCCGAGGCCTTCATAAAGGCGGCGGAGGCCTTCGTGGAGAAGTACGGGGAGTAGACAGGCCACTTAGATTCAAGGTTTTGAGTCTTCGGAGTCCAAGCCCTTTGGGCTTTCTCTAGGCCATAAAAATGAAGAGGAGGAATGAACATGAGCGCTAACTGGGAACTTAAGAACTGGGGCAACATAAAGGTTTACGATCTCACCATCCCCATAAGCCATCTCACTCCTGCGTGGCCCACCTACGAGCCGCTGCAGATAAAGTTCTTCAAGCGTTTAGCCCCCAACGGGGCCAACGGTCAGTTGCTGACCCACTCCAACCACGTGGGAACCCACCTGGATGGTCCCCTGCACTTCTGCACCCACGGCTGCGACATAGCTAGCCTGGAGCTGAAGGATTTCCTCATCGGCCCTGGCGTGGTGGTGGACATAAGGGACATCGCGGAGGACTACGGCATATACACCAGCAAGGACATAGAGGAGCGGGCGGAGGTTCACGACGGGGACATACTGATCATCAACACCGGTTACCACCGCTACGGCTGGGACCAGCCTGAGGCGGACGAGGTGAGGTACATGGTCATGCACCCCGGTCCCACCTCTGAGTTCGCCCAGTGGTGCAAGAAGAGGAAGATAAAGTGGATAGGGGTTGACTGCGGATCCGCGGATCACCCCATGAACACCAAGATCCGGGAGTGGATGCCCTATCACGCCAAGATGGCGGACAAGCATCTCAAGGAGAAGTACGGCAAGGGGCTGGACGATTTCTTCCCGCCGGAGGACTACCAGCTCATGCACATCGATCTGTTCCCCCACAACATAATTCATGCCGAGTGTCTCGGCGGGGACATCGACCTGCTCTCCGGCAAGCGGGTTACCATCGGCTGCTTCCCCTGGCGTTTTGAGGGCGGCGAGTCCTGCATAAGCCGCATCGTGGCTTTCGTCGAGGAGTAGATGTATTTCACGGGGCGTTCCTATTTTAGGGCGCCCCTTTTTTTGAAGATGGGGGTGTGACTTTATGCTGTCCTTTGAGCTAGAGCGTCCCGCCACCTTGGCGGAGGCCATGAAGCTTCTGGAGAAGGATGGGGCTTGGGCCAAGAACGGCGGCACGGACCTTCTCGTCTGGATGAAGAAGCATGTGATCCAGCCCAAGCTGGTGGTGGATCTGAGCCTCATAGACGAGCTTCAGGGGATCGAGTTTACCCCTGAGGAGGGCCTATCGGTGGGGGCCTGTGTGACCCTCAACGAGCTGGCGTCCTTCCCCAAGGCCAGGGAGCTTTACCCCGCCCTGGTGGATGCCGCCATGTCCCACTCGGACCACATCATAAGGAACAAGGCCACCTACGTGGGGAACATATGTTCTTCCGTTCCTTCCGGGGACATGATCCCCCCCACCTGTGTATACGAGGGGGTTGTCCACGTGGCGTCCCACCACGGGGAGAGGCGGGTCCCGATCATGGAGTTCATAACCGGTCCCAGGCGCAACGTCCTTAAGCCCGGGGAGGTGGTCACCAGGATAACCCTTCCGGTTCCGGAGGGGCCTTCCGCGGGCTGCTACATCAAGCTTGGGCGGCGCAACGCCTTGGACCTGGCGCAGGTGGGGGTGGCCTGTCTTGTGACTGATGGTCCTTCCGGCAGGAAGTATCGGCTGTCCTACGGGGCGGTCTCCCCGGTGCCGGTGAGGGCGGTAAGGGCGGAGGCCTTGCTGGACGGGGTTTTAGACGTGGACGACAAGCTTATGGCCAGGGTATGCGAGGAGGCCAAGGGGGCGGTGAACCCCATAACCGACGTGCGGGCCAGCCGGGAGTATCGCCTTTCCATGGTGGGTGAGCTCACCGCCAGGGCGATAAGGAAGTGCCTTGAGAGTCTTTAGGGGGGCTGTTCCAGATGTCTAAGAAGACCATAAGCTTCACCTTGAACGGAAAGCCGGTGACCATGGAAGTGGAGCCCAGGACGACCCTTCTTCGGGCCCTTAGGGATTACGGGGTAACCAGCGTTAAGAGGGGTTGCGAGGAGGGGGAGTGCGGCACCTGTACGGTGATAATGGACGGGAAGCTTCAGAAGTCCTGCATGGTCTTGGCCCAGGAGGCGGAAGGCCGGGAGGTGATGACCGCTGAGGGGCTGGTGTCCAAGGACGGCAAGCTGCACCCGGTTCAGCAGGCCTTCATAGAGGAGGGGGCCATCCAGTGCGGTTTCTGCACCCCCGGGATGGTCCTTGCGGTGTACGACCTTCTCAAGAGGAACCCCAACCCCACGGACCAGGAGATGAAGGTGGCCCTTTCCGGTAACCTTTGCCGCTGCACCGGCTACGAGGGCATATTCCGGGCGGTGCGCAAGGCGGCGAAGATGATGTCCTGCTGCGGAGCATGAGGGGAGGATCGCCATGAAGCAGACCGTTACCAACCATGGGGTTGGAACCTGGGTGACCAGGAAGTTCGACGAGGAGAAGGCGGCGGGGACCTTGAGGTTTGCGGATGACCTCCGGTTTGGTCCGGAGCTTTTGCACGCCCGGGCTGCCAGGTCCACCATAGCCCACGGTGAGATAGTCTCCATAGACACCTCCGAGGCCATGAAGGTCCCTGGGGTGGTGAAGGTTATAACCGGTGACATGTTCGTCCACCATTTCGGGCTCTACCTTCAGGACCGCACCCCTCTGGCGGTCGGCAAGGTTCGTTACGTTGGGGAGCCCATAGCGCTGGTGGTGGCGGAGACCGAGGAGGCGGCGGAGGAGGGCATGCTGAAGGTCAAGGCCACGTACCGGGAGCTGCCCGCGGTGTTCGATCCCGTGAAGGCCGCCACGGACAACTCCGTGTTGGTGCACCCCGAGCTTGGAAGTTACGAGCACGTGCCGTACCTTACGCCCCAGCCGGGGACCAACATAGCCAACTGGTTCAGGATTCGCCGGGGCGATGTGGAGAAGGCCTTCGCGGAGTGTGAGTACATCATTGAGGAGGCGGTGACCTGTCCTCAGATAGCCCACGGGTTCTTGGAGCCCCACTGCTGCATCTGCCAGGAGGATCCCGCCACGGGGGACCTGACCATATGGAGCTCCGCCCAGTCCGCCTTTGCGGTGAGGGAGATAATAGCAAAGGGGCTTGGGTATCCGCTTCACAAGATAAGGGTCATAGCCCCTCCGATAGGGGGTGGTTTTGGCGGCAAGGCGGGGATGACAATAGAGTCCATGTGTCTTTCCGCCGCCATGGATCCGGACATAAAGGGTCGTCCGGTGAAGCTTCACATCCCCCGGGAGGAGGTTTTGATCTCCTCCTGGGTGCGTCAGGGCTACGTGGCGAAGATAAAGCTGGGGATAGACAAGGAAGGGAAGATCCAGGCGATAAAGAACACCTTCTTCTTCGACACCGGAGTTTCCGCGGAGTACGGGGCCAACCCGGTGCGCAGCGCCGGTTACACCTCCACCGGCTGCTACTACGTGCCTAACGTGTGGACCGACAGCTATGCGGTGTACACCAACAAGCCCTTTGGTGGGGCTTACCGGGGCTTTGGGCTTCCGGAGCTCATGGGGGCCATGGAGGTCATAATAGACATAGCGGCCAATAAGATAGGCATGGACCCCATCGAGTTCAGGCTGAAGAACATGCTTAGGCCCGGGCTTCCCACCTGTACCGGCATGCCCATGCACAACCACGCGCTGGACAAGATAGTTGCCAAGGTGGTTGAGAAGATAAAGCTTGGGGAGAAGGAGCCGCCGAAGCGTCCCGGCTGGAAGAGGGGTAAGGGATTTGCGTTGGCCATAAAGGCCCCCGCCATGCCGGCGGACGCGGCGAGCAGCGCCATAGTCAAGGTATTGGGGGACGGAACCGTTGAGGTTTTGGCGGCCACCATGGACATGGGGCAGGGGGCCTACACCGCCTACGCCCAGATGGTGTGCGAGGAGCTCGGGGTTCCCATTGAGAGCGTGAAGTGCTACTACCCGGATACCCAGAGCCATCCCTATGACTGGCAGACCGTGGCGAGCCGATCCTGCTGGTCCATGGGCATGGCGGTGAAGCGGGCGGCGGTGGACGCCCGGGAGAAGATACTCTCCCTCTTCTCCCGTTATTGGCAGGTGGAGCCCGAGGCTATAACCATAGAGCACGGAGTGGTGAAGTGCCGCAAGCTTGGGAAGGCGGAGAGGCTGGACGAGCGTATCCAGAACGGTTTCCACATGCCCGATGGGGAGCATGTGGGAGGGCCGGTGATAGGTACCGGGACCTTCGTCCCGCCGGACGTGGTGTACCCGGATCCGGAGACCGGCCAGTCGCCCAAGAGCGTGGTTCACTTCACCGTGGGGGCCGTGGGCATCGACATCGAGGTTGACCCTGCCACCGGTGAGGTGGTGGTGAACAACGTGGCGGCGGGCTACGACGTGGGCAAGGCCATAAGCCCCATAAACGTGCGGGGACAGATAGAGGGAGGCACCATCCAGGGCATATCCGCGGGGCTACTGGAGGGAATGTACTACGATGAGAAGGGTAAGCTCCTCACCCCGGACTTCACGGACTACAAGATGAGCACCACCATGGACCTGCCGGACAAAATGGACATCTTCTGGGAGGAGACCCCGGAGGAGCTGTCTCCCTACGGCAACCGTGGTATAGGGGAACACTCGATGATATCCCCCGCGCCGGCCATAGACAACGCCCTTTACGATGCTTTGGGCATTCGCATACACTCCTATCCGTTCTCCAAGGAGAGGGTGTACAAGGCGATCCAGATGGCGAAGAACGGGGAGACTGACCTTTGGGAGTACCCGTACGTGCAGGAGCAGAACTATCGGAAGGCCATAAAGGAGTGGCTCTAGGGCCTTATGGGCTTGGTTGCGGGCCTTGGGGGGCGGGTCGTCTCGCCCCCTTTATGGCAAGATCGCTGTTCTGAAATTTTAGAAGTTTAGAAGGTGGTGGTTTAGAGGGAGAAGGGTTACGGTTGGACGTGGAACCTGGGTTTAGCTTGAGAGAGAACTGGAGAGGGGGTTTTATGAGATGGCGAGGAAGCAGATAGTTTACGGTCTTACCGACAAGCCGCCGCTACCCATAATGATCCTTGCGGGGGCTCAGCACGTGCTGACCCTTTTTGGCGCCACTACGTTGGTGCCCTTGATATTCGGTCCCGCCATGGGGATGGACACCCTTCAGATAGGGGCGTTCATATCCTGCGTCTACTTCGGCATGGGGGTTGCCACGCTGATTCAGACCAACCCCAAGCTTGGCACCGGGCTTCCCATAGTACAGGGCTCCAGCTTCAGCTTCATCCCTTCGATAATGACCATAATAGGGGCCTACAAGGCCATGGGTCCCAACGTGGTCATGCAGTACGTGGGAGGGGGTCTCATAGCCGGTGGTCTGCTGTTGTCCTTCATAGGCTACAGCCGCATAGTCGGAGTGATCAGGAAGGTCATAACCCCGGTGGTCATAGGGCCGGTCATCATGGCCATAGGGTTCTCCCTGGCGCCGGTGGCCATCCAGTTCAACGCCGCCAACTACTGGCCCATATCGCTGCTTGTGGTGGCCCTCATCATGATTTTCAGCCTGGTGAGCAAGAACCGGTACGCCAACATATTTGCGGTCCTTGGGTCCGTCGTGATCGCCTACCTCATCTGCCTTGTGGCGTCCCTCATGGGCATCTTCGCCCCGGGGCATCCGGCGTACATCGATCTCAGCAAGGTGGCGTCTGCCCCGTGGTTCCGTTTCAACGTGCTGTTCCCCTGGGGTATGCCCAAGTTCAGCCTTCTAACCTTTGGTGCCCTTTTGGCCGGGTTCTTCGCGGTGATGATCGAGTCCATCGGGGACTATCACTCCTGTTCCTACGTGTCCGGTTTGGACGATCCCACCCCTGACATGATAAGCCGGGGCATAGGGGCCGAGGGGCTTAACTGTGCCCTTTCCGGCGTGTTCGGTTCCGTGGGTACCACGTCCTACACGGAGAACATAGGGCTCATAGGGCTCACGGGGGTTGCGAGCCGCTACGTGGTCCGCACCGGGGCGGTAATCCTGATCCTCCTGAGCTTCATAGGCAAGCTTGGGGGGCTCATAGCCACCATGCCCTCCCCCGTGATAGGCGGTGCTTACATCTCCCTGTTCGGTGTGATAGGTGCCTTGGGCATCCAGACCCTCATGAGGGCGGACATGGGGAGCCAGAGGAACGTGGTCATAGTGGGCTTTGCGTTCCTCATGGCCCTGGGGCTTCCCGGTTGGGTGGAGAAGAACCAGATGCTCTTCATGGACCCCGCCTATGGACAGCTCCTTTCCACCCTTGGTGGCATGGTGTGGGCCATCTTGAAGACCCCCATGGCGGTGGCGGGCATATGCGCCGCCATCTGCGACAGCCTCATCCCCGGCACCCCGGAGGAGAGGGGTATAGGGGTTTCGATGAAGTAGTTTGGCCTTTCTTGGGCTTTGATCCAGATCTAAGGCATCTCAAGCGGGGCGGGGTGATACCCCGCCCCGCGTTTTTGCTTTTTTAACACGGTCCGCTGTGAGATGCTCGGGGCCAGCCTGGGTCCTGCCCGGCTTTTCTGCGGTGATGCTTGGGATCGGGTAGCTACGTTGAAAATCCCTTCCAGCGCTTCAAATCCTAATCCTGGTGCTGATCCGCAAGACCCATTGGTGCTTGGGGCTTGGGCTGGACAATGTAGCAGAATTTGCTGAAAACGATACCCCCTGGGGACATTGACACGAGAAGCGCAATGGTGTATAAGGTTGACGAAAAGAAAAAAACATCACGATAAAAAATTCCCATCTACGGGGTGGTCCCATGTCCTCGGACGAGATCATTGAGATTGCAAGGCCCATGGTGGACTTCTTGGCGGAGGTCTTAGGTGACCTTGCGGAGGTGGTGCTTCACGATCTCAGGGATCCGGAGCATTCGGTGGTGGCCATAAGGAACGGCCACATATCGGGCCGCCGGGAGGGGGACTCCCTCACCGACTATGCCCTGGAGGTGCTCCGGGAATCCAAGGGGCAGCCCTACAAGGTCAACTACAAAGGCGTGCTGGAGGATGGACGTCCCTTAAGGCTGTCTTCCCTGTTCATAAAGGATCCGTCCACCGGGGAGCCGGTGGCCATGCTCTCCATAAACCTCGACATCTCCCGCATACAGGACGCGTACAAGGTATTGGGGTCGTTCCTCAACATATCCAAGAACGGGGAGGAAGCATCCCCGCCTCATCCCATCCATTTCTCCATAGAAAACCTAATGCACCAGCAGATGGACCAGGTGTTGAGTTCCAGGGGCATCCCCCCCTCCCGGATGACCGCGGAGGAGAAGAAGTCCGTGGTCGAGGAGCTGGACAAGAAGGGGATATTCCTCCTCAAGGGAGCGGTGGCGGAGGCCGCAAGGCGCCTGGAGGTTTCGGAACAGACCATATACAGGTATCTCAGGGGCAGCTGACCCCTTGGAGGTGTTTATTTTGGAGGAGATTCGTTACGTGGTAAACGGTCCTGAGAGGGGTATGAGGAGGAGCGCTCCGGTGGATCACTTCTCCCCGGAGGAGATGAGCAAGGTGGTGGGCTTCCACTCCACCATGCCGGGTTACGAGCCGACCCCCTTGGCTTCCCTGCCCAGTTTGGCGAAGCGGCTTGGGCTTGGGGCCCTTCACGTTAAGGACGAGTCCCATCGCTTCGGCCTTAAGGCCTTCAAGGTCCTTGGGGGGTGCTACGCCATCGCCATGCACCTGGCGAAGCTCTTGGGGAAGGACATATCGGAGCTTCCCTTTGAGGTGCTCACCAGCGACGAGGTGAAGTCCAAGCTGGGGGACATAACCTTTGCCACCACCACGGACGGCAACCACGGCCGCGGTGTGGCCTGGACCGCCAGGATGCTTCGCCAGAAGGCGGTGGTCTACATGCCCAAGGGGTCCGCCCAGTTCCGGCTTGAGAAGATACGGGGTGAGGGGGCCCATGCGGAGATACTGGACATGAACTACGACGACGCGGTGCGCTACACGGACCAGCAGGCCCGGAAGCACGGTTGGGTGGTGGTTCAGGATACCGCTTGGGAGGGCTACACGGACATCCCCCTGTGGATAATGCAGGGTTACGGGACTATGGTGGTGGAGGCCCTGGATCAGCTGAAGGCCAAGGGAGAGGATATGCCCACCCACGTGTTCATCCAGGCGGGTGTGGGCTCCTTGGCCGGGGCGGTGCAGGGGGTGCTAAGGGCTCGGTTTGGCGAGTCGGCCCCCAAGGTGGTTGTGGTGGAGGCCAGTGCCGCCGCCTGCTACTACGAGTCCGCCTTGGCGGGGGACGGTAAGCCCAGGGCGGTTGGGGGGGACCTCTTCACCCTGATGGCGGGGCTCGCCTGCGGCGAGGTCAACATAATCGGCTACGAGATACTTAGGGACTACGCGGCGGCCTTTGTTTCATGCCCCGATTACGTGGCCGCCAGGGGCATGAGGGTCCTTGGCAACCCCCTGGAGGGGGACCAGAAGGTGGTCTCCGGCGAGTCCGGGGCGGTGACCGCGGGGCTTCTTGGGTACCTCATGGGCAAGGAGGAGCTTAAGGATCTCCGGGGTGCCTTGGGATTGGATTCCTCCTCCCGGGTTCTCCTGTTCAGCACCGAGGGGGACACCGACCCGGATCGCTACAGGTCCGTGGTGTGGGACGGGGAGTTTCCCACGGTTGGACATCTCCCGAGGCCCTAGGGGGTTGTAGCTGTGTCGTTTCGGCGGACCCCTGACGGGCCCGCCGCCCTGTGACCTTTAGGCGGTGCTTAGCGTTAGGCATAAAGCTGGGAGGGGAAGACATGCTTCTAGTGGGAAACGGGCGTCTTGTTACCAGGGATCCTGACAGGCCGTTCCTGGCAGACGGGGCGGTGCTGTGTGACCAGGGGTTGATAGTTGAGGTGGGCCCCACCGATGAGCTGAAGGCCAGGCATGGTGATGCGGAGTTCCTGGACGCCCGGGGAGGGCTTGTGCATCCTGGGCTCATAAACGCCCACATGCACTATTACAGCGCATTGGTAAGGGGCTTCGGCGGTAAGGGAGGAGAGCCCGCCGCGGACTTCGTTCAGGTCCTGGAGAGGCTCTGGTGGCGCCTTGACAAGGCCCTTGACGTTGAGGACGTGAAGGTCTCCGCGGAGGTGTGCCTGCTCGAGGCCATAAGGTGCGGCTGCACCTGCATGTTGGATCATCACGCCAGCCCCAACGCCATAACCGGCAGCCTTTTCGCCATAGCCGAGGCGGTGGAGCGCATGGGGCTCTCCGCCTGCCTGTGCTACGAGGTGTCCGACCGGGACGGGGAGGACAAGGCGCTGGAGGGCATAAAGGAGAACCGGGAGTTCATAGACCATGCCAATCGGGGAGACCGGCGCAGGATAGCCGGGACCTTCGGGCTTCACGCGTCCCTCACCCTTTCGGATAAGACCCTTGATCTCTGCGCCTCCTCCGGTGACTACCAGGGCTTCCACGTCCACGTGGCGGAGGGTCAGACCGATGAGCCCGAGTGCCGGCGCCGCCACGGCCTCAGCATAGTGGATCGGTTCCGCCGGTTCGGCCTTTTGGGGCCCAAGTCCATGGCTATCCACTGCATCCACGTGGACGACGAGGAGATGGAGATCCTCAAGGACACCAATACCGCGGTGGTGCACAACCCGGAGTCCAACATGGGCAACGCGGTGGGGGCCGCCAAGGTGCTCAAGATGACCGAGAGGGGCATCCTCCTGGGGCTTGGCACCGACGGCTACGTGTGCGACATGCTTAGGTCCTACGCCATGGCGAACGCCCTGGTGAAGCACTCGGTGGGGCATCCCAACGTTGGCTGGGGTGAGATGCCAACCATACTCTTCCAGAACAACTTCGAGATAGCCAACCGCTACTTCTCGGTTAAGCGGGGGGTTCTAAAGGAGGGCTGGGCTGCGGACCTGGTGGTGTTCGACTACGACCCGCCCACCCCTCTGAGCCATCAGAACGTGAACGGGCATCTATTGTTCGGGCCCTTGACGTCCCACGTGGTCCACACCGTGGCGGACGGGAAGGTGCTCTACAAGGACAGGAACTTCACCACCCTGGATCCCAAGGAGATCATGGCCAGGGCCAGGGAGCGGGCGGTGAAGGTTTGGGAGCGTTTCTAGGGATTTGGTCTTCGTCCTTTGCTTTTCTCATGCCCTTGGCATCCTAGGAGGTAAGCCATGAAAGACTACATGCGTCCCTTGACTTTTGAGGAGCACCTGAACTGGATACTGGAGGAGTACCGAACCAGGGGATCCATATACGGGATACCCAAGGCCATGTTCTTCAAGCCCGATGCGGGTTCCCCCATGGTGAGCCGGCTCTTCGGTGACAAGCTTCACACCCCCATAGGTCCCGCCGCGGGCCCCCACACCCAGCTGGTTCAGAACATAGTGTCCGCGTGGCTCTGCGGAGCCCGCTACATGGAGCTCAAGACGGTGCAGATAATGGACGAGCTGGTGATCGAGCGGCCCTGCATAGACATGGAGGACGAGGGCTATAACGTGGAGTGGTCCCAGGAGCTCAAGCTTGAGCGCTCCGCGGCGGAGTACGCCAGGGCTTGGGTCCTGGTCCACCTGCTCCCCCGGCTTTTGGGATGGGACGACATAACCGATGGGACCATATTCAACATGAGCGTGGGGTACAACATGGAGGGGATCCTCCAGCCCAGGATGCAGCAGTTCATGGCATCCATGGAGGACGCCTCGGAGGAGATCTCCAAGTGTCTTAAGATCCTCAAGGAGTACCTCCCCGAGATGGGGGACCTCGAAGTCCCCTCCAGGATATCCGCCGGCTGCACCCTGTCCACCATGCACGGCTGTCCTCCCGACGAGATAGAGAAGATAGCCTCTTACCTCATAAACCGGGGGCTCCACGTGTTCGTAAAGCTCAACCCCACGCTTCTCGGGGCCGAGACGGTGAGGTCCATACTGAACGACTCGCTTGGCTTCAAGAGGCTTCACATACCGGACTCCGCCTTTGAGCATGACCTTAAGTACCCCCAGGCGGTGGAGATACTCAGGAACCTCTCGGACCTTGCCCGCCGCAAGGGGGTCACCTTCGGGGTCAAGCTCACCAATACCCTGGCCATGGAGAACTGGAAGGGCCGCATGCCCGGCGGTGAGATGTACATGTCGGGGCGCCCCCTGTTCCCACTGGCGGTTAACCTGTTCAACAAGATAAGGAAGGACTTCCCGGACCTTCCGGTGTCCTTCTCCGCCGGGGTGGACCAGGAGAACGTGGACCGGCTTTTCGCCTGCGGGGTGAAGACGGTGACCATAGCCTCTGAGATCCTGAAGCCCGGTGGTTACGGTCGTCTGGCGTCCTGCGTAAGGAGCCTTGAGCGGGCCCTCAGGGAAAGGGGTTGTTCCTCCCTCGAGGAGTTTGCCAAGGACGCTCCCATGGCCCTGGAGGATCTGGCCAGGGGGAGCTTGGCGGACCCCAAGTACCGTTACGTTGAAGTTGTCCCCCCCAAGTCCCCTTCGCCGCTTGGCATGTTCGACTGCGTGGAGGCCCCCTGTTCTGCCGCCTGCCCGGTTAACCAGGAGGTCCCCATGTACGCTAGGCGCATAGCCAAGGGGGACTTCGACGGCGCCCTTGAAGCGGTGCTTCGAAGGAACCCCATGCCGGGGGTGACGGGCCACGTCTGCCCCCACGGATGCCAGGACCGCTGTACAAGGAACCAGATAGACGAGCCCGTGGCCATAAGGGCCCTCAAGAGGGCGGCGGAGCGGTACGGGAACGCCTTGCTGAAGGCCCCGGAGCCCAACGGGGTCAAGGTGGCGGTGATAGGCGCCGGTCCCTCCGGGATAGCCGCCGCGGCGGAGCTTGCCATGATGGGCTTCAATGTGACGGTCTTCGAGGCCTCCGACAGGCCCGGGGGGATGATGGGGCTGGCCCCCAGCTTCCGTCTGCCCAAGGATGCCCTGATGAAGGACCTGGAGAGGGTCAAGGCCCTGGGGGTGGAGTTCCTTTTCAACCACCCCGTAAAGGGATCCCCGGAGTCGCTCCTTGGGGAGTTCCAGGGGGTTTACGTGGCCACCGGCTTCCCGGTGGACAGCCCGTTGGGTATCCCCGGTGAGGATGCGGAGGGCGTATTTGGGGCCCTCAAGTTCCTGGACCGGGTCTCAAGGGGCGAGAGGCCTTCTGTGGGAGAGAGGGTTTTGGTGATAGGCGGCGGCAACACCGCAATGGATGCCGCGAGGACCGCCATGAGGCTTGGGGCCTCCGTGAAGGTGGTTTACCGCAGGACCAAGGACCAGATGCCCGCGGAGGCCGAGGAGATCGAGGCCTTCCTGGCGGAGGGTGGGGCCATCCTGGAGCTGGCCTCCCCGGAGGAGATCATTGTGGAGGGTGGAGTGGTAAAGGGGCTCCTCTGCCGCAGGAACCGCTTGGGGGAGCCGGGGCCCGACGGGAGGCCCAGGCCGGTGGCCACCGACGAGACCTTCCGGCTGGACTGCGATTCCGTGATAGCCGCCATTGGGCAGTCCCAGGGGAACGTGATCTTCGATTGCAGTTCCTTGGATCTGTCGGATGGTAAGGTCAAGGTTCGGCCCAGCTATCTCACCTCCGTGCCCGGGGTGTACGCGGGGGGTGACCTGGTGAGGGGCCCCAAGACCGTGATAGCCGCCTGCGCGGACGGCAGGTCCGCCGCCCGGTCCATGGCGTTGGCCCTGGGGGTTCCGGTAAACGGCGAGGTGCCCCAGGAGCTCCTGACGGAGGATGAGATAGAGGAGATGAAGCTCCGCAGGTCGGTCAAGGTGAGGTCCCACCGGGAGGCAAGGCGCGAGGGTAGGGACTTTGACCTCTTCGAGCTGCCCCTGAGCCGTGAGGAGGCCGTGGAGGAGGCGAGGCGGTGTCTCTCCTGCGACGTGGTGTGCGACAAGTGCGTGGACGTGTGTCCCAACAGGGCCAACGTGTCGGTTCGGGTGGTGCCGTCGGAGGCGTTGGTGCCGGTGTTCCGATGCGACGGTGACAGGGTTGCGGAGGCCCCTGCCAGGTACGTGGCGATCCGTCAGGACCGGCAGATAGTGCACGTGGAGGACCTTTGCAACCGGTGCGGCAACTGCGAGACCTTCTGCGTCCACCAGGACGGGAAGCCCTACGAGGCTAAGCCTAGGCTTTTCCTTGGCCAGGATGGAATGGTTAAGGAGGAGGACAACGCGGTGGCCGCCGGAGAAGGGGTCATCGTCTGGAAGGACGGGGGCATCCGATGCACCCTGGAGAGGACGTTCTCCGGGTGGTGCTATGAGGATCCCTTCATCCGAGTGGAGCTTACCCAGGCCTTTAGGCCCGTCAAGGTGGCGGCAAAGTCGTTCTTTGAGGGGGAGAGGTCCTTGGAGTTGGCCTTCAAGATGAAGGTGCTCCTGGAGGGAATGGAGGAGAGCGGTTCATATCTTTTGGTCAACGGCGACAGCGCCCTTTAAGCTAAGGGCTGTCCTAGAGGGGAAAGGAGATGTTGATGAAGATGGAGATGGACTTTGGGAAGATCCGGGAGCTGGCGAAGAAGTACGAGCCTGACATATCCAGGTTTCTCCGGGATATGATCGCCATCCCCAGCGAGAGCTGCCAGGAGGAGAAGCTGGTCCAGCGGATCAAGCAGGAGATGGAGAAGGTGGGCTTCGACGAGGTGGTTATAGACCCCATGGGTAACATCCTGGGTTACATGGGGAACGGGGACAGGCTCATAGCCTTCGACGCCCACATTGACACCGTGGGAATAGGCAACCGGGACAACTGGACCTTTGACCCTTACGAGGGTTACGAGGACGACGAGAAGATCGGTGGCCGGGGTGCCAGCGACCAGGAGGGAGGCATGGCCTCCATGGTGTACGCCGCCAAGATAATGAAGGACCTTGGGCTCTTGGAGGGTCTGAGGGTGGTCATGGTGGGCACCGTTCAGGAGGAGGACTGCGACGGGCTTTGCTGGCAGTACATCGTCAAGGAGGACAAGGTCCGTCCTGAGTTCGTGGTGAGCACCGAGCCCACGGACGGAAGGATCCACCGGGGTCAGCGGGGTCGCATGGAGATAAAGGTCAAGACCACCGGCGTGAGCTGTCACGGTTCCGCCCCGGAGCGGGGCGACAACGCCATCTACAAGATGGCCCCGATACTTCAGGAGCTTCGGGCCCTTCACGAGAACCTGAAGGACGATCCGTTCCTTGGCAAGGGGTCGTTGGCGGTGTCGGAGATATTCTTCACCAGCCCCTCCCGGTGCGCCGTGGCGGACAGCTGCTGGATATCCATAGACCGCCGGCTAACCGCCGGGGAGACCAAGGAGTTGGCGCTGCAGCAGATAAGGAACCTGCCGGCGGTGAAGGCGGCAAACGCAGAGGTATCCCTCTACACCTACGAGCGCCCCGCCTACACGGGCCTTGTGTATCCCACCGAGTGCTACTTCCCCTCCTGGGTGCTTGAGGAGGACCACCCGGTCACCAAGAGCATGGTGGACGCCTTCAAGAGCGTGCTGAACAGGGAGCCCGTGGTGGATAAGTGGACCTTCTCCACCAACGGTGTTGCCATCATGGGGCTTCTTGGGATCCCCTGCATAGGGTTCGGGCCGGGGCATGAGGACCAGGCCCACGCCCCCGACGAGGTCACCTGGAAGTCCGAGCTGGTGGAGTGCGCTGCGGTTTACGCCGCCCTTCCCAGGATATACGCGGATCGCTATGGCCGTTAGGCCCTAGGGATACAAGGAAAAGACGTTTAAGGAGGAGGAGTTTTTATGCAGAGCTTTTTCAGGAACCGTCACTTCATCAACCTGGAGGACTTCACCAAAGAAGAAGTGGAGACCATGCTGGAGGTCTCCTTTGACCTGAAGAAGAAGTTTGCCATGGGGGAGCCCACCCCCTATTTGGTGAACAAGACCATGTTCCTGATCTTCTTCGAGCAGTCCACCAGGACCAGGAACTCCATGGAGGCGGGGCTTGCTCAGCTGGGTGGCCACGCGGGCTATCTGGACTCCAGCACCATGCAGGTCTCCCACGGGGAGAGCGCCAAGGACACCGCCATCATCCTCTCCAGCTTTGGTCACGCCATCGCCTGCCGTTACTGCAACTGGGGCTATGGTAACAAGTACCTCACCGAGATGGCCAGGTGGGCTAAGGTGCCTGTGATGAACCTGCAGTGCGACCTGTATCATCCCTTCCAGGCCCTGGCGGACCTCATGACCATGAAGGAGAAGTTTGGTAAGCTGGAGCGGCTCAAGGTCTCCATCATCTGGGCTTACGCGGAGAGCCACAAGAAGCCCATCTCCGTGCCGGTCTCCCAGGTGCTACTGTTCCCCCGTTACGGCATGGACGTGGTGCTTGCCCATCCCAAGGGTTGGGAGCTCCCCGACTGGGTCATCGCCCAGGCGAAGGCCAACGCGGAGAAGTACGGCGGCACCGTCACCGTCACCGACGACGAGGAGTACGCCTACAGGAACGCCCACATAGTGATCCCCAAGAACTGGGGCAACTGGGTCACCGACCAGACGGGTCTTACCGCCGCCGGAGCGGTTAAGGTGGTGGACGAGAAGCTGATGGCCCACAAGTCCTGGAAGTGCACGGAGGAGAAGATGGCCCTGGCGGACAAGGACGTGGTTTACATGCACGCCCTGCCGGCGGATAGGAACAACGAGGTGGAGGACGCAGTGATCGATGGTCCCCACTCCATAGTGTACGACGAGGCGGAGAACCGTCTGCACACCGCAAAGGCGGTCATGACCCTCCTCATGGGAGGAAGGTAAGAGACGTCTTAGGGGGGCAGGGATCTATTCTCTGTCCCCTTTTTTAGAGCCCGAGGACTTCCGCAAGGTCTTTTTTGAGCCTTGTCTTACGGACAAAAGGATGGTGTGCCATGTCTAACCAGGTAGATAGCGCTGTTGGGGATAGAGAGCTTGTGTATCAGCTTCACGGCCGTCCCTCCCTTGGTGTGGCCCTTCCTCTGGGGCTTCAGCACGTGTTGGCCATGTTCACTGGGAACCTGGCGCCGGTTTTCGTGGTGGCGGGAGTTGTCTCCCTCTCCAAGCCGGACATGATAATCATGATCCAGGCGGCGATGATCATCTCCGGCATAACCACCTTGATCCAGCTTTATCCGATCGGGAAGAAGAACTGGTTCCTCCCAAGGATAGGCGGGGAGCTGCCGATAGTCATGGGCACCTCCTTTGCCTTCGTGCCGACCTCGATAACCGTGGGGCAGATGTACGGCATATCGGGGATAATGGGAGGGGCACTGCTTGGAAGCATCGTGGAGTTCATAATGGGGATATTCATAAAGCCCCTTAAGCGCTTCTTCCCCCCCCTTGTGGTGGGGAGCGTGCTCATAGCCATGGGTAGCAAGCTGCTGGCGGTTGGGGTGAATTACTTCGCCGGTGGTGTGGCATCCAAGGACTATGGATCCCCTAAGAACCTGTTGTTGGGCACCCTCGTGCTCGTTACGGTGCTCTTCTTGCAGAAGTTCGGCAAGGGGATGGTGAAGATCTCAAGCCTTCTCATCGCCATATTGGTGGGCTACGTGGCCGCCATATTCATGGGCATGGTGGACTTCTCCCCGGTGGCCAACGCGGGGTGGATCAGCGTGCCTAGGCCCCTCCACTTCGGCATGACCTTCCATCTTGATGCCATACTCAGCTTCGCTGCGGTGTACATAGTCTCGGGCCTTGAGACCATAGGCAACACCTCTGGGATAACCATAGCGGCCTTTAACCGGGAGGCCACCACAGAGGAGACCTCCGGGGCCATAATGGGAGACAGCTTCGGATCCGCTTTGGCGGCGCTATTCAACACCCTTCCGAACACCGCCTTCGGCCAGAACGCGGGGTTGGTGGCCATGACCAAGGTGGTGAACAAGTGGTGCATCGCCACCGGTGCCATGGTCCTGATACTGGCTGGTCTCTTCCCCAAGGTAGGGGCTATCATATCCGTGATGCCCAACTCGGTTCTGGGCGGTGCGGTGGTCACGGTTTTCGCCATGATAATGCTGAACGGCATAAAGATGCTCGCCAAGTCGGGCTTCAGCGACAGGAACATGCTGGTCTTGGGGATAACCTTCGGCATAGGCATGGGCTTCAGCTCCGTGCCCGCGCTGTTGGAGCACCTGCCCAAGCTGCTTCAGTTCCTCTTCAGGGATACGGTTACGTCGGTGTGCATAGTATCCATCCTGGCCAACATCATCTTCCCGGATCCCGAAGAGGGGGAGAAGAAGTTCGTCATAGAGGTTGAGGAGTAGGAAAGGGGCCCTAGGGGCCCCTTTTATCTTAAAAGAACATGTGGAGGTTGATATCCATGAAGTTCAGGACTCCCGAGACCATAACGGCGGAAGAGCTGCACAAGATGTTGGACGTGATAGAGCATCGGATACTGCCTTTGACGGAGGATTTCGTCCGCAAGGGTCATAACCTCTTTGGGGGGGCGGTGCTGGACCCGGTGAGCCTGGATCCGATAGTGGTGGGCAGCAACCGCAGGTCCGACAACCCGGTGTTTCACGGGGAGGTGGAGACCCTCCTTAGGTTCTATGAGCAGAAGGACCGTCCCAAGGCGGAGGAGACGGTTTTCCTGGCCACCCACGAGCCCTGCTGCATGTGTTTCTCCGCCCTGGCCTGGTGCGGCTTCAAGGAGGCATGGTACTTGTTCGACTACACCGAGACCGACAAGGACTTCAACATGCCCGATGACCTCATAATGCTGAAGGAACTCTTCGGCAGCCAGGATATAAGGCGCAGGAACTCCTACCTTAATCTTTACAGCATTAAAGAGGCGGCCAAGCAGTCTGAGGATGCGGAGCGCCTCATGGCCCGGATAGAGTCCCTCAAGGAGAAGTACAAGGCCCTCCCGGTGGTGCTGTAGCCATGACTAAGAAGGGGCTTCTTCCGTTTGCGCTGGGCAAGGAGCCTTGCGACCTGGTGATCCGGGGGGCTAAGGTGGCTAACCTGTTCTCCATGGAGCTTGAGGATGTCCAGGTGGCGGTGAAGGACGGGGTGATAGTGGGGGTGGGCTCCGGGTACGAGGGGCTTGAGACCTTGGACGCGGAGGGTATGACCCTTATCCCCGGCATGATGGACGGGCATGTGCACATAGAGAGCTCCTGGATGATACCCTCCCGTTTCGCCGAGGCGGTGGTTCCCCGGGGTACCTCCGCGGTGTTTGCGGATCCCCACGAGATAGCCAACGTGTTGGGGCCTGATGGGGTAATCGGCATGTTCGAGTCCTCTCGGGGGCTCCCGCTGGACGTTTACCTTGGTTGTCCCTCCTGCGTCCCCGCCTCGGAGTTTGAGACCTGCAAGGTCCCCATGGGGCCCGGGGAGCTGCGGTCGCTCCGGGACGGTGGATACTGCCAGCACCTGGGGGAGATGATGAACTATCCTGGGGTGCTCTCCGGAGACCAGGAGGTTTGGGATAAGATCCGGGTCTTCGATGGTATGCCCTTGACCGCCCATGCTCCGGGGCTCACCGGTAAGGAGCTTTGCGCGTACGTCTTAAGCGGTTGCGACGGGGACCACGAGGCCACCCGGTTGGAAGAGGCCATGGAGAAGCTGCGTCGCGGCTATTGGGTGATGATGCGGGAGGGATCCGCCGCGCCGGACCTCGAGGCCTTGGCGCCGTTGGTCAGGGATGTGCCCCTGCGGTGCCACCGATGCATGGCGGTTAGCGACGATCTGGACGCCAGGACCCTGATGGAGAAGGGGCACATGGACCACAAGGTGCGCAAGCTTTGCGCCCTTGGGGTGGATCCCCTTGTGGCCCTTAGGATGGTGACGTTGTCGGTGGCGGAGTACTTTGGCCTGAGGGGCCGTGGGGCCATAGGGCCGGGATTCGCCGCGGACATGGCGTTGGTGGACTCCATAGGGTCCATGAAGGTGCACATGGTTTTCAAGGATGGCCGCTTGGTGGCAAGGGATGGGAGGCTCACGACACCCCCTTCATCCGTTTTGAGTCCCTTGCTCTTGTCCCGGGGGCCTGATCTGCCCGAGGTGGACGTTAAGGCCCTTGCGGTTCCCGCCAAGGGGGGAGCGATGCTCCGGGCGATCCTTTTCACCCCCGGTTCCCTGCTAACCGGTTCCGTTGCGGTTTCCCCTGTAGTGGAGGATGGATTTGTGGTTCCCTCCCCCGAGATCGACCTGGCCAAGCTGATGTGCCGGGAGCGTCACAGGGGAACCGGCAGGATCGGAGTGGGTTTTGTCAAGGGCCTTGGGCTTAGGTCCGGTGCCTTTGGCTCCACCGTATCCCACGATGCCCACAATGCCATAGTTGCCGGGATGGACGACCGGTCGATAAAGACCGTTTTGGACCGGCTGAACCATCTGGGCGGAGGGGTTGTCGTGGCGGAGGGTGATAAGATCTTGGCGGAGCTGCCCCTTCCTGTGGGGGGTCTCATGTGTGACATGTCCACATGGGAGGTGGTGGCCCTTCAGGAGCGGGTGGACCGGGCGATAGGGGATCTCGGCGTTTCGGGACCTCATCCGTGCATGGCCCTCTCGTTCCTGTCCCTGTCGGTGATCCCGCAACTCAAGCTCACCGACCGGGGGTACGTCAACCTGGGGGAGGGAGGGGTGCTGCCTTTATGGGTTTAGATAACAATTTTTATGTCAACCATTGACCCTGAAATTTGTAGTAGAATAGTTGAGGTTTCTAGTTACCGGCATCACTAGACTTAGGGGGTGTCTTGATGGAGTGGCTAGAGAGGACTTTTAAGCTGAGCGAACGAGGTACCGACTTTAGGACCGAGCTTTTGGCGGGGCTCACCACCTTCATGACCATGGGATACATCATCTTCGTAAACCCCGGCATCCTTTCCAAGACCGGGATGCCCTTTGGCCCCCTTATGGTGGCCACGTGTCTCTCCGCTGCCCTTGCCACCATATGCATGGCCTTCATGGCCAACTATCCCTTCGCCTTGGCTCCCGGGATGGGGCTTAATGCGTTCTTCACGTTTTCCGTCGTCCTTGGGATGGGAGTCAGCTGGAAGGTGGCCCTGGCGGCGGTCTTCGTGGAGGGCATCATCTTCATCCTGCTCACCCTGACCAAGATAAGGGAGGCGGTGGTCAACACCATACCGGTGTCCCTTAAGCTTGGAATATCCGCGGGCATAGGGCTTTTCATCGCCTTCATAGGGCTTCAGGGGGCGGGGATAATAGTCAACAACGACGCTGTACTGGTCCAGATGACCAACTTCAAGGGCAACATGCCCGCCATCCTGGCCATCCTCGGATTGTTCCTCATGGTGGTGTTGGAGTATTTCCATGTCAAGGGCAGCGTGCTCTGGGGGATAATAGCGGTCACCATAGTCTCCATTCCCTTGGGGATAAGCAAGCTGCCGGAGGGCATAGTGTCCATGCCCCCGTCCCTTTCCCCCATCTTCATGCAGATGGACTTCTCGCAGATAGCCCAATCGAGCTTCTGGATAATAATGTTCACCTTCTTCTTCGTGGACTTCTTTGACACCGTGGGTACCCTGGTGGGGGTGGCCAGCCGTGGTGGGCTCCTTGACTCCGAGGGGCGCCTGCCCAAGGCTCGGGAGGCCCTTCTGGCGGACGCCATAGGCACCACCGCCGGTGCGGTGATGGGCACCAGCACGGTGACCACATTCGTTGAGAGCGCCAGCGGTGTCGAGCAGGGGGGGCGCACGGGTCTCACCGCCTTGGTGGTGGCGGTGTTGTTCCTCTTGGCCACCTTCTTCAGCCCCCTGGTGTCCATAGTCCCCGCCTGTGCCACTTCTCCCGCCCTCATCCTGGTGGGCATATACATGATGATGGGGCTTAAGGAGCTCAAGATGGACGACTGGACCGAGACCGCCCCGGCCATGCTGGCGTTCTTCATGATGCCCTTCTCCTACAGCATAGCGGTGGGCATCGAGGCGGGCATCGTGTCCTTCGTGGTGCTCAAGCTGGTCACTGGCAAGGCCCGGGAGCTCAACGTGGTGATGATCTGTCTGGCCGCCCTGTTCGTGTTGGCCAGGGTGGTAGGTATCCACTAGGGTTTGAAGCTGCAGCTTAGCCGGCGGGGCCCCTCAGGGCCCCGCCCGGGGAGGTAAGAGTTTAAATGGGAATAGTCCTAAAAGGTGGTTTGGTGGCGTCCCCCAGCGGGGCGGCGAGGATGGATCTTCGGATTGAGGGTGAGCAAGTCCACTCCCTTGGTTTCGACCTGGAAAGGGAGGGGGATGAGGTGGTGGACTGCGGGGGCATGCTGATCCTGCCCGGCGGCGTGGATCCCCATACCCACTTTGACCTTCCCGCCGGGGACTTCAGGACCGCCGATGACTTCAAATCCGGCACCATGGCCGCCCTGGCGGGGGGTACCACCACCATAATCGACTATGCCACCCAGTTCAAGGGTGAGAGCCTTAGACAGGGCATCGAGGAATGGCACCGCCTTTCCCGGGGCAAGTGCCACTGTGACTACGGCTTCCACCTGGCGGTCACCGACTGGAACGATGAGGTGGAGAGGGAGCTGCCCCAGGTGGTCAAGGGGGGCATACCCTCCTTCAAGATGTACATGGCCTACAAGGGGCTCCTTCAGCTTGATGACGGGTCAATCATGAGGATGATGGAGCTCTTGAGGGATCTTGGGGGGGTGTTGTGCCTCCACTGCGAGAACGGGGATCTGGTGTCCTCCATGGGAGAGAGGTTGGCAAGGGAGGGCAGGCTCTCCCCCCGATACCATCCCCTGAGCAGGCCCTCCTTTGTGGAGTCCGAGGCGGTCTTTAGGGCCCTTACCATGGCGGAGGCGGTGCAAGCCCCCCTTTACGTGGTGCACGTGAGCTCCGCCAAGTCAATGGAGCACATAAGGGCCTTCAAAGAAAGGGGAAATCAAGTCTGGGCGGAGACCTGCGTTCAGTACCTCACCTTGGATGAGGGGCGGTACCTCTTGCCCGACGGGGATGCCTCCGCCTACGTCTGCTCCCCTCCCCTCAGGTCCAGAGGGGACGTGGAGGCCCTGTGGATGGACCTTGAGGGTGGATACGTGGACGTGGTGGCCACGGATCACTGTTCCTTCAATCTTATTGGTCACAAGGACAGGGGGCTCAAGGACTTCAGGCGCATTCCCAACGGGCTTCCCGGGGTGGAACATCGGCTTTCGATCCTGTATTCGGAGGGGGTCGAGGGGGGACGCATATCCCTGGGCACCTTCGTCAACGTGGTGTCCACATCTCCGGCCAAGATATTCGGTCTCTATCCCAGGAAGGGGATATTGTTGCCGGGCAGCGATGCGGACGTGGTGGTGTTCGATCCTAATAGCAGGTGGACCGTGAGGGCCTCTCAGCAGGTTCAAAGGGTGGACTACACGCCCTACGAGGGATGGAGCGTGACCGGCCGGGTGGTATCCGTGTACCTTCGGGGATCAAGGGCATATCACCGGGGGGTTTTCGAAGGCCAAGAACCTGCGGGGCAGTATCTATTGCGCCGCGGGCGGAAGGAGGAAGAGTAGATGTACGCGTTCAAGGTCAACGGTGTTGAGTACCGGGAGGAGAGGGACAAGAACCTTCTTGAGTACCTGAGGAAGGATCTTGGCATAACCTCTGCCAAGGAGGGTTGCGGTGAGGGTGCCTGTGGAACCTGCATGGTCCTGGTGGATGGCAAGAAGTACCGGGCCTGTGTGCTGAAGCTCTCTCAGGTGGACCGCAAGGAGGTAATAACCGTAGAGGGCCTCTCGGAGAGGGAGAAGCAGGTTTACACCTGGGCCTTCGGTGCCACCGGAGCGGTTCAGTGCGGGTTCTGCATACCTGGCATGGTCATAAGCGCCAAGGCCCTTCTGGATCAGAACCTTAACCCCACCAGGAAGGAGATAAAGGAGGCCATCCGGGGCAACATCTGCCGCTGCACCGGTTACGTGAAGATAGAGGACGCCATAGAGAAGGCCGCCTGGGCCTTCCGGGAGAACTACGTCCCGGTCGAGGAGGACCGGGCCTGGAAGATCGGGGAGGCCATGCCCAGGGTTGACGCCAAGGATAAGGTGCTTGGGGTTGCCAAGTTCGTGGATGACCTATCCCTGCCGGGCATGCTTTACGGGGCGGTTCTCCGCTCTCCGGTCCCCAGGGGATTGGTTAAGAAGATCGACGTCTCCGAGGCCAGGGCCATGGAGGGCGTGGAGGCGGTGATCACCTGGAAGGACATACCGGGCAAGCGGATCATAGGGCACCTGGTTCAGGATTGGCCTGTCCTCGTGGCGGAGGGGGAGGAGACCCGGTACGTGGGGGATGCCTTGGCGCTGGTGGTTGCCAAGGACGTTCACATCGCCCGGGATGCGGTGAAGCGCATAAAGGTGGACATCGAGGAGCTCAAGCCGATTCTCACCCCCGAGGAGGCGCTGGCGCCGGACGCCCCTAAGATTCATCCCTGGGGTAACACCGTGGAGGTCAAGACCCACGTGAAGAGGGGCAACGTGGACGAGGCGCTTGCCAAGTCCGCCCACGTGGTGACCAGGGTCTATCAGACCCAGCGGGTTGATCACGCCTTCATGGAGCCCGAGTCCGCCTTGGCTGAGGTGGTGGAGGACGGGATAGTGGTTTACACCGGAGGGCAGGGGGTTTACGACGAGAACCGTCAGATAAGCGCCATGCTCGGCATCCCGGCTGACAAGGTCCGGTGTATCACCGCCATGGTGGGCGGCGGCTTCGGGGGGCAAGGAGGACATGTCGGTGCAGCATCATGCGGCCCTCATGGCCTGGATAACCAAGAAGCCGGTTAAGCTCACCATGACCCGGGAGGAGAGCTTGCGGGTTCATCCCAAGCGGCACCCCATGAGGATAGAGATCACCTCCGGCTGTGACGAGCAGGGACGTCTCACCGCCCACAGGATAAGGATAACCTCCGACACAGGGGCTTACACGTCCCTTGGGGGGCCGGTCCTTCAGAGGGCCTGCACCCACGCGGGAGGTCCCTATGTGGTGCCCAACATAGACATAGAGGGCATCGGTGTTTACACCAACAACCCCCCCTGCGGAGCCTTCCGGGGTTTCGGTGTGACCCAGTCCGCCTTTGCGGTGGAGGGCAACATGAACCTGCTGGCCGAGAAGGTGGGCATATCCTACTGGGAGATCCGTTGGCGTAACGCCATAGAGCCCGGTGCGGTGATGAGCAACGGGCAGATCGCGGGCCCCGACGTGTGCTTTAAGGAGACCCTCTTGGCCGCCAAGGAGGCCTTTGAGTCCAGTCCCTACGCGGGCATAGCCTGTGGGATGAAGAACAGCGGTCTTGGGGTTGGGGTTCCCGACGTCTCCCGGGTACGGTTGGAGGTCAGGGGTGGCAAGGTGCAGATATACACCAGCGCCGCGTGCATGGGTCAGGGCATAGCCACCATGACCACCCAGATCGTGAGCCACGTGACGGGCATACCGGTGTCCAAGATCCAGCACATGCCGGCGGACACGAAGCTCACCCCCGATGCGGGCACCAGCACCGCCTCCAGGCAGACGGTTTTCACCGGGGAGGCCACCAGGCGCTGTGCGGAGCTTCTCCGCCAGGACCTGCTGGATGCGGGCTCCCTTGAGGCCCTGGAGGGGAAGGACTACTACCAGGAGTTCGACTTCAAGAGCGATCCCATGGGATCCGACAAGCCGAACCCGGTGAGCCACATAGCCTACGGTTACGCCACCCATGTGGCCATTTTGGATGAGGAGGGCAGGCTGGTTAAGTACGTGGCCTGCCACGACTCGGGACAGCCCATAAACATCAAGTCCATGGAGGGACAGATAGAGGGTGGCATAGTGATGGGCATGGGTTACGCCCTCACGGAGGAGTTCCCAACCCCCGGCGGCTACCCGGTCAAGAAGTACGGTACCCTGGGGCTTTGGAGGGCTCCGGAGGTGCCTCCCATCGAGGTGAAGCTCTGCTATGCCCAGGGAGGGGATGTGGCCTTCGGCGCGAAGGGAGTGGGCGAGATATCCCTGGTGCCTCCTCGCCCCCGCCATCGCTCTGGCTTACAAGCGGTTTGACGGGAAGGAGCGTACCGTGCTGCCCCTTGAGGGTACCCCGTACGACAGGAGGAAGTAGTCACACTGGAAGGCCTTAGGGCCCATAAAGTAGCGTCAGGAGGGGATTGGCAGATGACCTGCAAGGTTGTTGGGACCTCGGTCCCGCGGAAGGACGGCATTGAGAAGGCCACGGGCAGGGCTCAGTTCGTGGCGGACATGAAGGTGCCTGGCTGCTGGGAGGGGGCGGTGATAGGCTCCCCGGTACCCCACGGGTTGTTGAAGGGATTTGAGAAGGATCCTTCCTTTGACTGGTCCAAGGTGGTTTTCCTCACCGCCAAGGACCTCAAGGGCAAGAACTTCGTGCACATGGTGCGCGATGACTTCCCCATCCTGGCGGAGGATCGGGTGACCTACGCCACCCAGGGGGTGGCCCTTTTGGCGGCCCCTGACGAGGCCACTTTAAAGGCGGCTCTTAAGGCGGTGAAGCCCATCATAGAGCCCCTCACCCCGGTGCTCTCCATCGAGGACTCCCTTGCCAAGGTGGCCATAGTATGGGGAGAGGACAACATACTTGATGAGTACAAGATAGACCGGGGGGACCTGGAGAAGGGTTTTGCCGAGGCGGACGTTATAGTGGAGGGCACGTACAGGACCGGCCTTCACGAGCACCTTTACCTTGAGACCCAGGGCATGTTGGCCATCCCCCACGAGGACGGTACGTTGGATGTCGTGGGGTCCATGCAGTGCCCTTACTACGTGCACGGTGCGCTGGTCCAGTCCCTGGGCTGGGAGCCGGAGCGCATAAGGGTTCGCCAGGCGGCCACCGGTGGCGGTTTCGGCGGCAAGGAGGACTTTCCCTCCGCCATAGCCCTTTGGGTAGCCAACCTTGCCCTGGCCTGCGGCAAGCCCGTGAGGCTCATCTACGACCGCTCTGACGACCTCAAGGGCACTCCCAAGAGGCATCCCTCCCGGACCAGGATAAAGGCGGGGGTCAAGAAGGACGGCACCCTGACGGCCCTCCAGATCGAGTTCATCATGGATGGAGGGGCCTTCACCACCATGAGCCGGGTGGTTCAGCAGAGGGGTACCCTGCATGCCCATGGGTGTTATCGGGTGCCCAACGTTTCGATTCATTCCCTGTCGGTGGCCACCAACATGGTCCCCAGCGGTGCCTACCGAGGTTTCGGGGCGCCCCAGTCCATATTTGCCATGGAGCGTCACATGGACAAGATAGCCCAGGTACTGGGGATGGATCCGTTGGACGTGAGGCTCAAGAACGTCCTTGAGGTTGGGGATGTGATGCCCTGCGGCCAGGTCTTGAAGGAGTCGGTGCACGCCAAGGAGGCGCTGCTTAGGGCTGCGGAGCTTTCCGACTACCGGCGTAAGCGGGAGGAGTACTCCAAGATGACCGGCCGGGTTCGCCGGGGCATAGGCATAAGCCTTGCCATGCACGGCGGTGGTTTCACCGGGGCTGGGGAGAGCAACATGGGCACCATCGTAAAGATCGAGTTCGACGGGGAGATCTTCAAGGTTCACGCCAGCAGCACCGATATGGGGCAGGGTATAGCCACCGTGCATCCCATGATAGCCGCTGAGGCGCTTCACGTTCCATTTGAGGTGGTGGAGAGCCCGAGGCCCGATACCCGGGTGACCCCCAACAGCGGCCCCACCGTGGCCTCCAGGAGCACCATGTACGTTGGCAGGGTGGTGCAGGAGGCGGCGAAGAACATGCTCAAGGAGCTGGAGGAGTTCCTGAAGGGCAAGCATGGGGAAGTGTCCTTCAAGGACGGTGTGTTCCTGACCCCCGCTGGGGAGATGTCGGTTTTGGACGCCGCCAAGGCCTGCAGGGCCGAGAGGGGTAAGCTTGAGGTCTTCGGAACCCTTCCGCCGGGATGCACCGGCCAGTGGGATCAGGATGCCTTCCGGGGAGAGGCTTACAAGGCCTACTCCTGGATCGCCCAGGCCATAGAGGTGGACGTGGACACCGACACCTTTGAGGTGCAGCCCGTGAAGGCCACGGTCGTTGCGGAGATAGGTAAGGCCATCCATCCGGTCATGGTGGAGGGGCAGATACACGGCGGTCTCCTTCAGGCCATAGGCTGGAGCCACATAGAGGACATGACCCTTACTCCGGAGGGGCAGATATCCGCAGAGCACCTTAACGCCTATTTAATACCTACTACCCTGGATACCCCGGAGTGGAACGTGGACGTTTTGGAGCCCGCCAGCTGTCCGGTGGGTCCTCACGGGGCGAAGGGGCTGGGGGAGCTGCCAATGGACGGTGGGGCCCCGGCGTTCCTGGCGGCGGTTCAGCATGCGGTGGGGGTCTTTGGCACCGAGGTGCCCCTTACCGGGGAGAAGCTCTTCAAGCTTCTTGAAGAAAAGGGTTGCTAGGAGGGTATAGGGCTATGAAGATACAGATGACCGTTAACGGGAAGGTTAGGGAGGCGGATGTCCATCCCCTTAGGCCTCTTTTGAGGGTTCTCAGGGAGGACCTGGAGCTCACCGGTACCAAGGAGGGCTGCGGAGAGGGCGAATGCGGGGCCTGTTCGGTGATCATGGACGGTCTTCTGGTAAACGCCTGCTGCGTGCCCGCCATGCAGGCGGCGGGAAGCGAGATACTGACCATCGAGGGTCTGGGCAGTGAGGAGAGCCCCGACGAGCTCCAGAAGGCCTTTGTGGAGCAGGGGGCGGTCCACTGCGGCTTCTGCACCCCCGGCATGATAATGGCCTCCCGGGCGCTGTTGGAGGAGAATCAGCAGCCCACCCTGGAGGAGATCAAGGTGGCCCTTTCCGGCAACCTCTGCCGCTGCACCGGTTACGAGAGGATATACAAGGCGGTGGACCAGGCGGTGCGCCTTGGGTACACGAGGACCTTCAAGCCCAGGAAGAGCCTTTGTGAGTCCCTGGAGCCCCGGTTCAGCGGGGAAGAGGAGGGAAGGTTCTTCTCGCCCAAGAGCCTTTCCGAGGCCCTGGATATCCTGTCCAAGCACGGGGACTGCAAGATCCTGGCGGGGGCTACGGACATACTGCCGGACATCAAGAACGGCAAGGGAGAGCCCCAGAAAGTGATCGACCTCTTCAGGGTTAAGGAGCTTCACGGCATAGAGCTGGAGGGGCAGGTGATAAGGATCAAGGCCTGCACCACCAACGGGGAGATAATAAGGAGTTCCGTGGCCAGGGAGTACCTGCCGGCGTTGGTGGAGGCTTCCGCCAGGAGCGGTGCTCCTGCGATTCAGAACAGGGCCACCGTGGGGGGCAACCTGGCCAATGCCTCCGGTGCGGCGGACCTGCCGGTGATACTCTTGGCCTTGGACGCCAAGGTGCGCCTTGCCTCCGCCAAGGGGATGAGGACCATGACGCTCAAGGAGTTCATGCCCAGCTACCGGAAGAACGCCTGTGAGGCGGGGGAGATACTCGAATCCATCGAGATCCCGGTGCCTCCCAAGGGGGCGGTCCAGCGGTACTTCAAGCGTGGATCCAGGAAGGCCCTTACCCTCTCCCGGGTGAGCTTGGCCATGTACCTTGAGGAGGAGAACGGGGTGGTGAAGACCTTCCGTTTGGCAGCGGGCAGCATGTCTCCGCTTCCCATGAGGCTCACGAAGACCGAGGAGGCGGTTGTGGGCAAGGACCTCAAGACTGCGACGGAGCTGGCCGCCTCTGGGGCTTACGACGAGGTGAACCCCAGGAAGAGCCCCTCCTACCGGAAGAGGATAACCTCCAACCTGGTGAGGCGCTTCTTCGACGAGCTGTCCGCCCGCTAGCCTTAGGGCACGGGAGATGCGATCGAGGGCCGGGGCGTTATGCCCCGGCCCTCAGTGCTTCTTCCAGCTTCCTTAGGATCTCCTCCCGGATTGTCTTGGGGTCCTTTGAATCATCGGATGGGGGCCATATGGGGGGCAGGAATCGTATGGTTATCTTCTTTGGCCGCGGGAATCTTAGGTGAGTGGGCAGGGCCTCGAAGGAGCCCTTTATGACCACGGGGACTATGGGGCGGTTTGCCTTGAGGGCCATCAGTGCAACCCCGCCTTCCAGGGGCATCAGCTCGCCGGTGGGGCTGCGCTGTCCCTCCGGGAAGATCATGAGGTCATGTCCTGATCTTAGGAGTTCTATGCTGAGCTTAAGCACCGCCGCGGCTTTCTTGGCGTCCTGGTGGGACACCTTTACGGCCCCCAGGGCGGTTATTATCATGGAGAAGAACCGGGATTTGAAGAGTCCCTCCCAGGCGATGGACGTGAGTCTTCTCGGGAAGGCTGTTCCAACGGCGGGGGGATCTAGGTAGCTGCAGTGGTTTGGGGCTACGATGACGTTAACGGATGGTATGTTCTCTATTCCCTCCACGGTGAGGCGGTGGTAGAGCTTGAAGTATATCCAAAGGGCGCATCTGGTTAGGGCGTAGAACAGGTTTTTCAAGTTTTTTCACGTCCCTCGTGCTGGCTTTTGGGTGTAGTATATGGGGCTGATAGTATTATTATAGCTTCTTCGAGTCTGGGGGGATCGGGTTGTCTTCGTACGACGGCAGCTCAAGGTCGAGGGAAAGAGGGCTTCGTCGGTTTATGCTCAGGGTGAGGCTTTTCCTGACTGCGGGGGCCAAGACCTTTGGGACTGGTCTTATGGTTTTCTTCCCGCTGATAGTCACGTTTCTCGTTTTGAACTTCGTTTTTAAGTCGGTGGAATCCCTTTTCGTGTGGTTGTTCGGTCTTACCAATTCGGTGGAGGCCACGGCGGGGATAATGCTCTTCACCGTTTCCCTGGTGTTTTACGGTGGGTACAAGATAAGACGCCAGGAGAAGTGGTTCATGACCAGGGTGGATCGTTTTCTTGCGGCCCTTCCCATGGTGGGGGCTTGGTACAAGGTGATGAGGGATTTGGTGGATCGGTTAACGAACAAGGATTCCAAGGAGATGTACCTTGGGGTTGTGGAGGTTCCAGTTGGGGATGGGCATGTGCTTGCCTTTGTCACCAAGAGGGAGGTGTGGAAGGACGGGAGGGTGATGCTCACGTTGTTCATGCCAACAAGTCCTAATCCCACGTCTGGCATAGTATTGTTCTTCCCGGAGGACAAGGTCAAGAAGTCCGATCTGCCGGCGGAGGCGGCGTTCTCAAGGATAATATCCTTGGGGATTAAGTAGCCGTTTTGGCGGGCTTTTGCTTGTGTCGGTTTGGTGTCTTCTTTCGCTTCGGGTCCGGCATTTTTAGAAGTCCTTTCTTCGCTCTCTTGCATGGGGCGATAAGGTTTGGGATCGGCATGCCCCGTGGATGTCCCTTATCTGCATGGCTCGAATTCTAGCGTTGACTTAGTAAGCGAAAGGGGGCCCATGGGCCCCCTTTCCGGCAGTTCCCTGTTTATACGGACTCCACGATCTCCGGGGCGAGGCCGGAGAACTTCCTTAGGTATTCCTTGCGCTCCCGTCTTAGGGAATCTATTGTCCGAACGTATTCGTCCCGTCCCATGTAGGTCGCCGGGAGGAACTGCTCATCGTTCGGAAGGCCGAACGACTCTGGTACCTCGTAGCCCAGCAGGTCGTCATAGCGCCAGGAGAAGGTGTCCCTTAGTATTCCATCGATGCAGGCGAACGTTACCTCCGGGGATATGTTCGCTCCGTCTTTGCCGCCCACCCGGCCGGTGTTGAGCAGGTAGCATCGTATCCCCGGGTTATCCCTCAGTATCTGGAGGAACCGGTTGCCGTTGAGGTGCGGATTATCTACCACAAAGGGGTCGAAGCCCACCACCCGCTTAGCCTGTCCAACCCTGGATGGGTCCTCTGCGCTGGTTATCGTGGACTCTCCCAGCATGAAATAGGCCGCCGCCTGCTCGGGGCTGCAGAGACGTCCCACCGGCGGCATGTCGTAGCGCCGCATGTTGAAGAAGATCATGTCCACCTTATCAAGGTCTATCTGGTCTGACGTGTTTGGTATGCGATCCCTAGGCACGATGGCCCTGCCGTTGGTGGAGATGGCGTGGTTGTCGAAGTTGACGTTCCCATCGTCATCCACCCATACGTTTTCTATCACCGCCCTAGGATCTCTTGCGGCGCTGAGGAGGGGTTGCTGCCTGGTCACGTTATCGGTTTTTATGTAGAAGTTGCGTTCTGAACCGAAACAGCGTCCATCGGGCAGCAGAAAGTTTATGTCATCCTGTAGAACCTCAACCCCCTCGGGGCTGCTAAGCCCGAAGTCCGCGGTGGTTATGGTGGTCTTGCCGGTGCCGGACAGGCCGAATATCAGCATCCCCTTCTGTTCCAGCTCCCGGTTCCTCCGAATGGTGACCCGTTTGCTTCCCGCGTGAAGCCCGAGTCCCCTCATCTCCTCCCGCACCATGTGCATGACGAGCCTCAGGGTGGCCATCTTGGTCTCCCCGTAGTAATCGCTACCAAGGATATAGGTTACCCTGTGGCGGGGCATGACCAGGATCTTTCGTTGGTGCCACTCGGGGACTACCACGGTGGTGACGTCGGAGAAATCGTCGTCCCCCTGGGGGAAGAAGTTCTCGTTGAACATGTGGGCCAGCCGGGAGTAC
Organism: Thermanaerovibrio velox DSM 12556; assembly: GCF_000237825.1. Taxonomy (NCBI): domain Bacteria; kingdom Thermotogati; phylum Synergistota; class Synergistia; order Synergistales; family Synergistaceae; genus Thermanaerovibrio; species Thermanaerovibrio velox. Next base: position 1,407,209 of record NZ_CM001377.1, on the reverse strand, counting down.
CGGCGGGTCACGTAGAGGTTTGCCTGTATGGGCAACCCATAGGGGGAGCCGACCCGGGCGGTGATTCGGATGAGCTGCTGCCACCTAAGGTATCCCCAAACCTCCTGGAGGATCCTCAAGGAGTTCTCATCCAACTCGTATAGTATCTCCGTGAAAGGGGCGCTCCTGGATCGTACCCGGGTGACGTAAAGGGCGGATCCCTGGTTGTTTGGCACGCTTTCCCACTCGGAAATCCGCCGGAGTTCCTCCGAAGTGAGATCCCTAAGAAGGCTCCTGCAAACGGGCCTTCGGAGCATCTCCTGAACCGCCATGCCCTCCAAGTAGTTCTCCAACGTAAGACCTCTCCTCTCTCTGGGTCTTGACCTCAAGATGTCCGTGAGCGGGTTTGCCCGCAGGGTCTTAAGGTGCTGATCAACGCGGATCGATCTTAAATCACCTGGTGTGGGTACGCAACGGCGGCGGTAAGCGCCTGAAGGGGCGGCTCATGGCCTCGACGTATGAGCAACGGGGCTCAAGGGTAAATAGTTCCTTGAGCCCCAGGTGGCGTACGCGGAGAGGCAAAAAACTAACTTGGGCTTATGTTTAGCTGGTAAGTTCCGTAGACTGCTAGCACTCCCTTCCGCCGCTAACCCTAAGATCTGTTCGGTTATCCAACACCGCTTGTAGGGCCGCAAAAAGTCCTTCTACTGTACAGTCCAATGACATGCTAGGTTGTCCTGGGAACCTCACCGCCTGCTCAGGAAGATAAGGTATGTGCACAAAGCCACCGATTCGTCCCTTGCCTTCCACGTCAAGGTACCTCATAAGACCGTAGAACAGATGATTGCACACAAAGGTGCCGGCGGTATTGGACACAGAAGCGGGTATCCCCTTGGACCTCATGGCCTCTACCATGGCCTTTATAGGAAGGGTTGAAAAGTAGGCGCTTGGCCCATTGGGATCAATTGGCTCGTCCACCGGCTGGTTGCCCTCGTTGTCCTTTATCCTGAAGTCATCAACGTTGATCGCCACTCTCTCGGGGGTTATCTCAGCCCTTCCACCGGCCTGGCCAACGCATATGACAGCAAAGGGATCCAGCTCCCCTATGGCTTGAACAACCCTGTTTACGCACTTGCCGCGTACCGTAGGTACTTCTAAGACGCAAATCCTGGTGTCTCCTAAAACCCTGCCGTCCAGGGCTTTTACTGTCTCAAGGGCTGGATTTACCGCCTCTCCGCCGAAGGGATCAAAGCCGGTCATCAATATGGTCTTCACGATGATACCTCCAAGAAGAAGATGTCCTGCCTAAAAGGCCAGGAAGTACATGAGGGTTATGTTGGCCAGCAGCATAAATAGCGCAATTGGAGCTTGAGCCTTGATGACCCCGTTCTTATCCTTTAGCTCCAGGAGGGCCGCAGGCACCACGTTAAAGTTGGCTGCCATCGGGGTCATGAGGGTGCCGCAGTAGCCGGACAGCATCCCTATCACCCCCACCACGGAGGGATCTGCCCCTTGGGAAACCACCATGGGAATCCCTATCCCAGTGGTAATCACCGCAAAAGCGGCGAAGGCGTTGCCCATGATAATGGTGAAGAGAGCCATCCCGACACAATAGGCCACCACAGCAAGCAGGGGTTCCCCTGTTGGGACCACTGACGATACCATGCCAGCCACGACATCCCCTACGCCGGCCTTGTCAAACAAAAAACCGAGGGCCGCCAGGAACTGGGAAAGCATGGCGGACCACCCTATGGCATCCATAAGACGCCGCCCCTCCTCCACGGAGGCATAAGGCCCCTCCCTTAGCATGATCAGGGCCCCGAAAAAGGCCACTACGGTGCCAATGCCGAGCCCCACCAGAGCCCCAAGATCGGTGAACTTTGCCACCAAAAAGGTCACCAGAGGGATGCACAGGGCCGGGACGAATATGCGGTTGCCCAGCTTCTCTGCCTCCATCATCTTCTCCTCCCGGCTCTTCTGACGATAGGAACCAGGGCCCATTAGGTTAAAACTTCCTATTAGGGCTAACACCACCACCATGATCCCTATGACCCTAGGAGGCACCAACCCTCCCAACAAAAACGTAAGTCCGTAGACGAGCCAGAACGAGCCGGTGCCAATTCTCTTGGGGTTATCCCTGTCAATAAAGGACCTTACCGCGAAGACCAGGAGGAGCAACCCCACCAGGACGTACAGGTGATCAACCGATGGTTTCAATCCACTTCACCCCCCTTTGAGATCCCTGAGGCGGATGAGCGGTCGAACAGGGTGAACCTGACGAACGCAGCCCCAAGTGCACAGACCGCGGTGGGGATGGCATAAAGCCCCATCCTCATGAGATCCACCGGGTGTCCCGCCTGATCCATAACCCCCTTTATTAGGAGCAGACCTCCGGAGGCTATGAATATGAGCTGGCCAAAGAAGTTGCCGTAATTCTCCGCCGAGGCCGCCATTGCCCGGACCTTATCGGAAAGCCTTGGGCTCAAGGGGCCGTTCTTAACAAGGGCACCCTCCGCCATGGGGGCCACTATGGGCCTTACAAATGTGGGGTGTCCCCCAAGCTGAAGGCCAAGTGTACAGGTTAGCTGGCGGAACAGCATGTAAAGCAGCATAACCCGCCCTGCAGTGGCGCCTCTTAGGGAGGATACAAATCTCTCCGCCTGTTCTCGCAAACCGTGCCTCTCCAGTATACCTACCACCGGAAGGGTGAGCACGAAAAGGGACATATAGCGGTTCGTCACAAATGCATTGCCCAGGGCTTCCAGTATGTCCCAAACCCCCATGTGGGCCACCAGACCGGTGGCCACACCGGCCCCCAGTACCACAAGCAGCGGGTTAAGGCGCAAGCTCAACCCTAGAACTACTATCCCTACGCCCACTAGCTTTAACAACGTCTTCCCTCCTAAAGAAAAAATTCCTAAGGGTAGCGAGGAACTACCTGACCCCATCCCTTAATCCGGTAAGGGCTTCTAAGTTCGACACCACGATCTTCCTACCCCTCCGCTCCACCACCCCTTCCCGCTCGAACCTCTTTAGAACCCTTGCCACGGTGACCCTTGAACATCCTATGTTGGACGCCAGCTCCTGCTGAGTCACCGATACGGCCATGCCACCAGCCTCTGATGGATCCAAGCAAGAACATAGCCTGAGCAGCGCCTCCGCCACCTTCGCCCCCCGCATCGTTAAATACACTGTTGGCTAACTGCAAAGCTGCTATCCGGAACTTACGGGTCATGCTGTGGATGAATAACCGATATGACTCCGGCCTTGAGGCCAAAAGGCTTTCAACTTCGCACAGGGGCACATATGCCACGCTGCTCTTCATCCTGGCACAAAGGACGTATGGGAAGGATCCTCCATCCAACAGGTCCATTTCCCCGAATATCTCACCGGGCCTTAAGAAGTAGAGCAGCTTCTCCTTACCCCCGGCGCTCACCATGGACTTTGAAATGCACCCCTTGACCACCACCCCCATGGACCTCGTGGCGGATTCATGGTCCACTGAGCTGCCCCGGCGATAGTCCCTTATGATTCCCAGGGGGGCAACTTCTTCCAGGAAAAAACGTCTCATAACCTCCTGGCTCCGCTGGTCAAAGAGGTCCGAGTATATGTATCCGCCCATTGCGGTGCACCTCCGGGATAAGAGAGTCAAAAACTACAGAAGGTGGCAACGGTTGTGAGGAATATACACAAACCGCCACCCATGATCTGTATCGGGTGATACAAAACAGCGCTGGAAGATCTAACTCATAGGCCTCACGGGTTGGATCCTGATTTACCATACGACGGCCTGCTGGTCTTTGGGATGAGTGGTTGCCTCCAAAAACCCACATGGGACTGTGCTGATGGGTTTCGGCCATGATTTTAAGGCGGGGGAAGCCAGGGAAACTATTGGTGGGCATCTGCTGGATATTACCCCCTAAGTTCCTTGGAGCTCCAGTAGCCCGCAGCCCGTTTTTGAGACGGGCAATCGCATGGTGCTACTAAAGGGTCCTACCAACTATCGACAGGGATTCTGTTACGCCGACGGACCTCTAGTGGGGCTTAAAAGCCCCTTCATAGTCATCATGCTTTGCCTTAACATATACTGAAAAACCAGGCGGAGGTGATCTTGTTTGAAGGCCGTGGTGAACGCAAGGATCTGGACCATGAAGGAAGGGGAAGGGGCGGAGATATCGAGGGGTGCGGTTCTGATTGAGGGTGGCAGGATAGTCCAGGTGGGGGAGGACGTGGAGCTAAAGGGTCCCGTGGAGGTCGTAGACGCCAAGGGGGCCATACTCACCCCGGGCCTTATCGACGCCCACACCCATGCGGGCATATGTGAGGAGGGGGTCCCAGAGGACCCGGATCCGGTGAACGAGGAGACCTCGCCGGTTACCATGGGATTGAGGGCCTTGGACGGCATAAACCCCAACGACGAGGCTTTTTCTAACGCCCTTGAAGCTGGGGTCACCTGCGTTAACGTGGTCCCAGGCAGCGCCAACGTCATCGGTGGGTCAGGGGCGGTGGTAAGAACCTTTGGGAGGACCTTGGACGAGATGCTTGTGCTTCCCCATTCGGGGATGAAGGCGGCTCTTGGGGAGAACCCGATGAGGGTTCACGGCAGGAAGGATCGGCTGCCTTCAACCCGGATGGGGAACGCCTACTGTTTGCGGAAGGCGATTCAGGACGCCTTGAACTATCGGCAGAGAAAGCTGAGGGCCTTGGAGAAGGGGGAGCACTTCGACTTGGACCTTGGCATGGAGAACATGATCCCCGTTTTGGAGGGCCGCTGTCCCTTGAGGATTCACTGCCACCGGGCGGACGACATCTGCACCGCCGTCAGGGTGTGCAGGGAGTTTGGGGTTCCCTTCACCCTGGAGCACGGCACCGAGGGTCACCTTGTGGCGGACCTTTTGGCCTCCCTGTCCCGTGATGGGGTAAGCGTTGCGGTGGGCCCCACCCAGTCCTCCAAGAGCAAGATAGAGCTGAGGAACAAGACCTGGGAGACCCTGGTGGCGTTCAGCAAGGCCAAGGTGAGGTACTGCATCATCACCGACCACCCGGTGATACCCATCGAGACCCTTCAGGTGGCGGTGGCACTGGCGGTCCGTCATGGTCTTGACCCCCTGGAGGCCATGAGGGGGGTGACCTTAAGGGCGGCGGAGCACCTCGGCATTGGCCATCGGATGGGCTCCGTGGAGGCCGGGAAGGACGCGGATCTCGTCCTTTGGACCGGGGATCCCACGGACGTGAGGCACCGTCCGCTGTGGGTCATGGTGGGTGGCGAGATGGCCTTCGTGAACTCCAGGGCATAAACTTGACTGGTATGGGGGTCTGATAAAAAATAGTTTACGAGAGTGAACGTTTATAAGTAAACCGGCGATTATTTAGATTCAAGTTTATCTACGATGGGGTATTGACAGGACGTGCGGGTTGGAATATCCTTTCCCCCAACGAAGGCTCCCTGAACATTGAGGGGTGTTATAGGGGAAAGGCCATGATGCGGATGGCCAAGCGGAGAGACGGATCCTACAGAGAATGACCTCCACCGGCTGAGAGGGGTCTGGGTCCGCCGTGAGGCCCAAGGTCCGCGGAGCCGGGGCGGAAAGGTCTCCCGTTGCGGGGACCGGAGTACGTCTCCCGGGTGGGCTCCGTCAAAGGCCCGAGAGAGGAACGGCTTCCCATGCTTCTGTCGAGGCCGTTCAAGTTGGGTGGTACCGCGAGTTCCAAGGACTCGTCCCTTCGGGGACGGGTCCTTTTTTTATTTTCCAATGTTCCAATGCCGAAGGGAGGAGATTTGGATGGATGGTACGAGGCTTAACGGGATTTGTGTGGTGTGCGAGGGAGTCGTTAGCCTGCCAGAGGGCTCCTGTGTGGGCGAGATAGTGCCGTGTCCGGACTGCGGGGTGGAGCTGGAGGTGTTGTCCCTGGAGCCCCTGGAGCTCACCGAGGCCCCGCAGGTGCAGGAGGACTGGGGGGAATAGGGTGGACCTGTTGGTGCTCTACACTCGACTTAGGGTGGAGGAAAAGCTGCTTCATCAGAGGGCCCTCGAGATGGGCATCAGGTCCCGTTTGTTGGACGTATCGGAATGGGTCTTGGGGGGTGAGCTTCCCCTGGAGGCCGGCTCTGTGCCCCTTTGCAGGTGCATATCCCACGGCCAGAACGAGATGCTCGCCAGGTGCCTAAATGCAGCAGGAGTCCGGGTTTCCAATCCTCCGGAGGTAATGGCGCTGTGCGGAAACAAGATGCTCACCGCTTTGGAGCTTCAGAGGTTTGGGATCCCGCAGCCCCGTTGGAGGGTGGCCCTGTCTCAGGAGGGGGCCATGGGAGCGGTGGAGGAACTTGGTTACCCGGCGGTGCTGAAGCCCCTTTGCGGAAGCTGGGGACGCCTTCTCGCCAAGGTCAACGACCGGGAGGCCCTGGAGGCGGTGGTGGAACACAAGCAGCAGCTTGGGGTTAACCACCAGACATTCTTCATCCAGGAGTACGTGGAAAAGGGTGGCTTCGACGTAAGGGCCTTCATCATCGGTGGAGAGCCGGTGTGTGCGGTGCGGCGCGAGAGCCAGAGCTGGATAACAAACACCGCAAGGGGGGGCAGGACCTCAAACCAGCCCGTGGACAGCGCCATGAGGGACCTTCTCAAGGGGGTCCACGGAGCCATAGGGGGAGACTTCCTGGCGGTGGATCTATTCCTCGTGAACGGGGAGTGGATGGTGAACGAGGTGAACGACGGTGGTGAGTTCAAGAACTCCCTGGAGCCCACCGGGGTTGACATACCGGGTCTCATCGTTAGGAACCTTTTGGATAAACAAGGGGGTATCGTGAAATGAAACGCGGTAAGCGAAAGCCCTTCGGGGCTGATGAGAGGGCACTGCTGTCGTTGAGGTTTTCCCCCGCCCTTGGAAAGCTCTTCCGGGCGTGGGGTCGTTCAGGCGGGTTGAGGGAAGGGACATCCCCCGGTTAACTTGGCGTATCATCGGGGGCCTGTTCCCTTCATGCCTCTTACACCTCAACCCGCCCGGAATGGGGCGGGTTTTTTATGTTTTTACCACTCTTTTGGAGGTGTTGACGATGGAACTCAGGCTTCCCCTTTTTGGCGGTTTGTTGATAACCCTCATGCCCTTGGATGAGATGCCCCAGGGTATGTCTTGGAACCCCTGGGAACTGGATGGAGAGGGTACCGATGACTTTGATCAGGACGGGCACCTGGGGAGGGATGGGGAATGGTGGTGAGGCTTGGAAGCTCGTCGGTGTGCCGGGACAGCATAATCATCGACCGGGAGCCAATAGGGGGCTTCATAGACAGGGCAGATCCCTCGGAGGTTTGGTTTAGGCTGGTTCAAGGGCGTTCCCCTTCCGAGGAGGAGTCCGGGGTGTTTCGCGCCATACTATGTGCCATGGGAGATCATGGAGCCACTCCTCCCAGCACCCAGTCCGCCAGGCTTGCGGCCTCATCGGGCTCGGGGATCCACTGCGCACTGGCATCGGCCCTTTTGTCCTTTGGGGATCACCACGCGGGGGCCATAGAGCGGGCCATGGAGCTCTTCAGCGCCTCCGTAAGGGACATGGTCAACCCGGGGGAGTTGGTGTCTTCGTTCCTGTCCCGTGGGGAGAGGATGCCCGGTTTTGGACACAGGGTTCATCGCCAAGATCCCCGGGTGGCACCCTTGGTCCGCAAGGGGCTTTCGCTAAGGGATACCAGGCACCTCAGGTTCTTCCTGGCGGTACAGGAAGAGCTGACGAGGTTGAAGGGGATAAGGGGAAATATCGACGGCGTTGCGGGGGCCCTTTTGTTGGACATGGGTTTCCCGCCGGAGGTTGGCCGAGGGGTTTTCTTCTGCGGCCGCATACCGGGGCTCATCATGTGGATATTGCGGGAGGTGTCCCAAGGTCCCTTCAGGCCCTACAGGCTTGCCCCGGTGGAGGAAGAGCCATGCATAGGGTAGCCGTCATGGGAGCCGCGGGCCTTGCGGGGGGAGAGCTCCTTAGAATACTCTGCCAGCATCCCCACCTGGAGGTGTCCCTCATATGTTCCTCCTCGTCCGAGGGACAGCCGGTGAGGTCCTCCCACCCCCATTTGGCCTATGCCTATAGATCCAGGACCTTCGTCTCTCCGGAGGCCGTGTTGGAGGGTGAATGGGACTTGATCTTCCTTGCCCTTCCTCACGGGAAAAGCGCCCCTTGGGTGGAGGGGCTGATGCCCCTGGTGGAAGGGGGGCGCAGGATAGTGGACCTGTCCGGGGATTTTCGCCTTAGGGACCCGAGGGAACACGAGATTTGGTATGGGAAGCACCCTTGTCCACAGTTTTTAGGTTCCTTCGTGTACGGACTGCCGGAGCTTAACCGCGAGAAGATAGCCTCCGCCCGGTTGGTGAGCGGGGTTGGATGCAACGCCACGGGGGTCCTGTTGTGCCTTTACCCCCTGGTTAGCTCTCCCCTGTGGGCCAACGTGTTGGACGTGAACGTTGAGTGCCGGGCCGGTTCGTCCGAGGGGGGCAGCAGGCCCTCGGAGGGCGGCATGCACGTCTTCAGGAGCCGGGCCATGAGGCTCGTATCCCCTTTCGTTCATCGCCACATGGCGGAGGTAGTCCAGGAGCTTAACATACCGGCTCAATCCCTCTCCATGACCCTTACGGCGGTGGAGGCGGTCCGGGGGGTTCAGTGCCTTGCTCACGTGAGGTTTAAGGACCCGGTGTCCGAGGCGGACCTTTGGAGGGCCTGCCGGGGGGCCTTTGGAAGCGAGCCCTTCGTGGACCTTTGCCCCGCAAGACCGGTTCACCTTAGGATCCCGGACCCGAAGTTGGTGCTCGGCAGCAACCGGGCCATGGTGGGGTTTGTGCTTGACCGCACCGGTAGAAGGCTGCTCATTGGGTCCGGGATAGACAACCTTATGAAGGGGGCCGCCGGAACGGCGGTGCAGTGCGCAAACCTCATGCTTGGACTTCCGGAGGACGAGGGGCTCGCCATGCCCCCCGTATATCCCGCGTGACGCTAGGAGGGATGGTATCAATGTGCGTGTTTGGGGTTGTGAAGATAGGCGGGGCCTCAGGCAACAGGCTGGAGCCCCTTTTAGAGGAGCTGGCCTGCCGCTTTCGCAGCGGAGAGCGCTGGGTGCTCGTCCACGGGGCAAGCGGTATGATGGAGCGCCTCTGTGCGGAAAGGGGTGTGGAGGTTCGCCACGTGGTGAGTCCCTCTGGTTACCGCAGCCGGTTTGTGGGCCCCTTGGAGAGGTGTGTGTTCGAGGAGGCGGCCTTCGCGGTTTCCCGGTCAATAGCGGAGCGGATGGAGGCCTTGGGGGTGTCTTGCCAGGTTCTGACCCCCGCGGAGGGGGAACGGAAGGACTGCTTGAGGTCCCTGGAGGGCGGCCGGGTTAGGATCCTAAGGGGCAATTACAGCGGAAGGGTTGCGGAGGTTCGGGAGGACCTCATATTGAGCGCCTTGGAGCAGGGGAAGCTGCCGCTTTTGCCCCCCTTAGCGGCGTGTGATGGGGTCCTTATAAACGTAGACGGGGACAGGCTCGCGGCCGCCGCGGCCTCCACCCTGGAGGCTTCCGTGATGGTGATGCTCACCAACACCCCAGGTCTTCTCTTGGACCCCTCCGATCCCTCAAGCCTCATAAGCCGCGTGGGCTTGGACGAGTGGGATGCGGCGGATGCGGCCGCCCAGGGGAACATGAAGAGGAAGGTGTTGGCTGCCAGGGAGGCGTTGATGGGGGGAGTCCAAAGGGTGGTAATAGGGGACGGAAGGCTCCAAAACCCCATTGGAAGGGCATTAGGGGGAGGGGGGACCGTGTTTTGTTCAACCCGCTCAGCTCAATGTATGGAAACCGCGGCATCTCGCTGACCTCTGGAAACCTCGGCAGGGTGGTTGATGAGGACGGCAGGGAGTATGTGGACTGGTTTACCGCCCATGGGGCCGCCATATTCGGCCACCGTGACCCTGGGATGGTGGAGACGCTCAAGCGCGCCGCCGAAGGCCTTTGGGCGGTGGGGGCGGGGTTCGGCCATCCCTCAAGGGAGGCCCTGGGGGAGCAGGTTATGAGGGCCTTCCCGGGCATGCGTTTCGTCCTCTGCAACAGCGGCACCGAGGCCCTGGAGGCGGCGCTTAAGCTCTGCGTTTACCTTAGGCCCTCCAGGGACAGGATCATAGCCTTACGGCGGGCTTTTCACGGGAGGACCCTGGGGGCCCTGGGGTTGACGTTCAACCCCCGCTACAAGGAGCCCTTTAGACGGTTGATCCCTCAGGTTGAGCATCTTTCCCCGGAGATGGTGCCGGAGAGGGTGGATGACCGGGTGGCGGCGGTCTTCGTTGAACCCGTTCAGGGCGAGGGGGGTGTTAACCCCCTTCCTGAGGGCTTAGGCCGGGCCATAAGCGAGGCCTGCCAGAGGAACGGGGCCATACTGGTGGCCGACGAGGTCCAGACCGGCATGGGACGCTGCGGGCCCATTTTGGCGAGCCCCTTGGTGGGTTTGAACCCCCAGGTGGTGTGCCTTGCCAAGGGGCTTGCGGGGGGCTTCCCTTGTGGGATGACCCTCTGGAGATCCGACCTCGGGGACTTTGCCCCCGGGCTTCACGGGTCCACCTACGGGGGCAATCCCTTGGCCTGTGCCATGGGGGCTTACGGGATACAAAGGGTCATGGAGGGGGCTTCCGCCGGGATATGTGCTGTCATGGAGGAGTTCCGGGAGCGGGTGCTGGGGCTTGGGCTTGTGGTTAGGGGCCTTGGCTCCATGACCGGCGTGGAGGTGCCGGTGGACTCCTCCCTGGTGGTGAGGTCTCTTCAGTCCAAGGGGGTGCTGGCGCTTCCCGCGGGACCTAGGGTGGTTCGGTTTCTCCCCTCCTTTCATGCCACCCGGGAGGATGCGGAGCTGGTATTTGAGGCCCTTAGGCTGACGGTTTCGGAGGTGTCCCATGGATCCGGTGGAACTCCTTAGGGGGCTAGTGGAGATCCCCAGCCCGAGCTTCATGGAGGAGAGGGCCTGTGCCTTTCTTGTGGAGAACCTGGGGTGTTTCGGATGGGAACGGGTGATCATCGATGGGGCGGGGAATGTAGTGGCGGTGAGGGGTACCGGGCCTTCGGTTGTTGCCCTGGTGGGGCACGTGGACACCGTGCCCGGGGGGCCTGCGGTTCGGATGGAGGCGGGAGAGCTTTGGGGACGTGGGACGGTGGATGCCAAGGGGCCCCTGTGCGCCCTGGCGGTGGCAGGGGGTGCGGTGGAAGTTCCCCCCGGGGTTTCCCTCGTGTTTATAGGAGCGGTGGGGGAGGAAGAGGATTCGAGGGGGGCCAGACATGCCTTGACGTGGCTGAAGGGGGTTAGGGCCTTGCTGGTGGGGGAGCCCACCGGTTCCGATGGGGTGGCTGTTTCTTACCGAGGACGTCTTCTGGCGGAGTTTTACGCCTCCGACGGTGGTTCCCACAGGTCATGTCACCGGGGGCCTCTCACCGATGTGTTGGTCCAGGCGGCGAGGGCGGTGGAGGCGGTGTCATCCATGGAGGGGTTCTCCTGTGCGGTGGCCATGATGGAAGGGGTTGACGTGGGGGAACGCAGCGCCAGGGTGAGGCTGGACGTGAGGGTCCCATTGGGAAGCTCCGTGGAGGTTGCCCGTGATGTGCTGTCCGCCGGTACGGAAGGGGTATCCATCAGGGTCTTAGAAGCCATCGAACCTCACGGGGTAGGGAGCGATGACCTGGTGGTTAGGGCCATGCGGAGGGCCATAAGATCCTTCCGCATGACCCCAAGGCTGCTTTCCAAGATGGGCACCTGCGATATGAACGTTTTGGCCCCCCTGGGATGCCCGATGGGGGTCTACGGTCCCGGGGATTCCCGGTTGGACCACACCGATGAGGAGAGGCTGAGGGTAGAAGATTATCTTAAGTCCATAGAGGTCTTGAGGATTGGTCTTACCCACATCACGGCAGAAGTGTGCGGATGAACCATCCCTGGGATCCGGTGCGGGCGATAAGGGCCCTGCATATCAAGGTGTAAGAGGGTATGATGAAAGCGGCGGCTATGAACCTCGGGGGCATGGTAACCGCCACGGGCAGGGAGAACAGATGTTCGAGGAGAAGGGGCACCACTATGCAGGACATGATCACGTGAGGTATCCCTATGGAAAGCCCCATGGTCCACGTGTTCCGCCACTTACCGGGCATGGAGCGGAATATGAGCCCCGGCAGCACGCCTCCGACGGTGTACGTGATGGTGAAATGAGGCATGTAGGGCCCCATGGGGTTGACCCAATACCCTATGAGGTCCCCCACGGCCCCTATCAGCCCCCCGGCAAGGGGGCCCATGGAAAGGGAACCGAACACCACCGGGAGGGTGCCGAACCCTATCCTTATGCCCTCCACCGACCCTATGGCTATCCTTATGCTGGCCACCCGGGTCAGCACTATGTTCATCGCCACCAGAAGCCCCATCACCACCACCTCTCTGGTGGAAAAACGCCCAAGGCCGAATCGCTCCCCAAGAGATTTATCCCGTTCCATTGAGAACTCCCTCCTGTCCTGCCTTTGTGGCGGTTGGTGTCAACCATGCTTTTCAGTGCATAGACACGTTCCCGCAGGGGATACTTTATCATTCACCGGCCCATGATGGTAGATGTGGGCGTGGAACTGGGCGGTGTGTACTTTTTTGATATTTAAGATATGGTTTCTTGCCCTTGCTGGTATGGAATCGCTGTTACCTCATGTGGAGGGGGAGTATAATGTGTTCGTGTCGTAGTGCCCTTGGGCATTAGGGTTTAATTCCAAGTCATAGGGAGGTCCGGTTTCTATGAAACAGCTGCGTTCACTGTCTGAGCTCCTTGATTACGCCAGGGAGGTGGGGCCCCTCAAGATAAGCGTGGCCTGCGCTGACGACGCGGAGGTTCTGGAGGCGGTGGAGGAGGCCAGGGTTAAGGGCATTGCCGAGGCCATCCTGGTTGGTGATGCGGACAAGATAGGTGCCGTGGCTTCTAAGTTGGGGGTGGACCTCTCCAAGTACGAGGTTGTGGACGAGAGGGGCGGTGAGGCCGTAGCTGCCCTGGCGGCGGTGGAGCAGGTTTCCTCTGGTAAGGCTCACATCCTCATGAAGGGCATGGTTAAGACCGCCAACTTCCTGAAGGCGGTTCTGAACAAGGAGAAGGGTCTTAGAACCGGTTCCCTGCTGTCCCACGTTTACATTCACGATGTGGAGGGCTATGACAGGATCTTCTTCATCACCGACCCGGCCTTTAACATGTACCCCGATCTGCCCGCCAAGGTCTCCATAGTGGAGAACGTGGTCAAGGTGGCCCACTCCTTTGGTATAGAGTGCCCCAAGGTGGCGGTGCTGGCGGCGGTTGAGGTGGTAAACCCGGACATGCCGCCCACCCTTGATGCGGCGGCGCTGGTGCAGATGAACCGTCGGGGGCAGATAAAGGGTTGCATCATAGACGGCCCGTTGGCGTTGGACAACGCGGTCAGCGAGGAGGCGGCCCGCCACAAGGGCATAGTATCCGAGGTTGCCGGTCACGCGGACGTGCTCATGGTGCCTGACATCGAGGCGGGCAACATGATGGCCAAGGCCATAATATACTTCGCCAAGGGCAAGACCGCGGGTCTCGTGGTAGGTGCCAAGGCTCCCATCGTGCTCACCAGCCGTTCCGACTCCGCGGAGACCAAGCTCCTCTCCATAGCTTCCGCGGTTGCCATGGCGGCGTTCTCCAAGAAGTAGACCCTTAAGGACCGCGCCCTGGGATTTCCTCCGGCGGCGCGGTCCTTCTCCGGCGCGCCTTCATTGCTGTTTGTATATAATCCTGTAGAGGAATGTGCTCCGCTGAGACTGGTTTGTTACCAAAATTGAACGCCAAGCGTCGAACTCCTAGGTTGGCGAACCCTTAAGAAAGGGGTGTTCCCATGAAAGACCCCCTAATACTTTCCCTGTCACCCCGGCTGGATTCCACCCATGTGGGTCTTTTCAGAGGTCCGGCGGTCCTTTTGCGTCAGGAGCTGTCCCATCGAAAGGAGGACCTTATTAGGTACCCTCGGCTGAAGGACCAGCTTGGCCTTCGGGTTCAGGCGGTTGAGGACTTGGCGGCGGAACATGGGTTTGATATCGACCGGGTGGAGTGTTTCATCTCCACCGGGGGCATTCTCGGTCCGGTGCCGGGAGGGCCCTACGTGGTCACCCGCCGAATGGTGGAGGTGTTAGAGAGGGAGTCATTCGGACATCACGTGTCCAACCTGGGAGGGCTCTTGGTCATGGAGCTTTCCATGAGGCACCCGATGGGGATCCCCCTCGTTGGTGATCCGGTGAGCACCGACGAGCTCCTCCCGGAGGCCAAGCTATCGGGTACCGGGGTGATCGAGCGCCATCCGGTCTTCCACGCCCTATCCCAGAGAAGCGCCGCCCGGCTTGGGGCTCTAAGGCTCGGCAAGGATTACCGGTGCTGTCGCATGGTGGTGGCCCACCTTGGGGTGGGAATTAGCGTTGGTGCCCATCGGGACGGCCTGGTCATAGAGGTCAACGATGCCCTCATGGGGGAGGGCCCCATGTCTTTGCATAGGGCAGGGGGATTGCCGGTGCTGGGGCTTATTGAAATGGTCTTCAGCGGCAGGTATGACCTGGAGGAGCTGTCGGAGATGATAACCCGCAAGGGGGGGCTTGTGAGACACCTGGGGGTCGATTCCCCCAGGGAGGTGGATTCCCTGCTTCGGAAGGGTGACGAACGGGCCCTCTTGGTCTTTGAGGCCTTTGTCTCCTCCGTGGTCAAGGAGATCGCCGCCAGGGCGTCGGTCCTCGAGGGTATCGTGGACATGATAGTGATCACTGGGCCTCTTGCCTCTTGGGATTCTCTGGTTTCAAGGCTGGAGGAGCGTTGTAGGTGGATCGCCCCCGTCATGGTCATAAAGGGGCAGGATGAACTGGCGGACCTTGCCGTGTGTGCCTCTTCGGTGCTCTCGGGTGTTGAGGAGGCCCGATCCTTGGGATGATCTTTTTTGGGGGGTGTTCCCTTGTCTGTCCTTAAAGATGTAGCGGCTGACTTTGAGACCCTTTGTCTAGATGGTTCCTTCGGGGACAAGAAGGTGCTGGTCCATCTCATTCGTCCAGCGGAGGGTTGGAATGGTGGTTTGATGGTGGTCTTTCACGGGGTGCACGGCACGGCCCTCCCGGACCCGGGGAACAAGTACGGAGACCTTGGGAGGCTCATAGCCTCCAGAGGGGCCGTGGCGGCGGTGGTTGAGACCAGCAGGTTGAGACGGGACCGCGGAAGCTTTGGATCCGATAAGAACCGTTGGGCCCGGGAGGCCTTTACCGGCAAGACCTTTGCCCAGGAGATGGAGGATCTTAGTCGCGCGGTTAGAGGGGCTTTGGAGACGGTGGATCCTAAGTGGCTGTGGCTGTGGGGGTTCTCCCTTGGGGGCATAGGGGCCATGCTGTTGGCCTCCGGGGCTTCCAGGATGTTAGGGGTGGAGCCCCCGGTGGACCGGGTAATGGGGGTGGTGACCTCTGGGACCGGGGATACCCTGAGGGACAATGCGGACCTCGGCATGCTTGAGCTGCCCATACTCAACTCCCTGCCGGACCGGTCGGTGCTTCACGAGGGGGCTAAGGGGTTGAACTCATCGTATTTCGCGGCCTTTAGGGGCACCGAGGATGACCTGTTCAGCGTGGGTTCCTGCCGACGGCTGGTGGACCTGGTCCCGCTGTCGGAGGAGAACAAGTTCCTTCAGGAGATACCAGGGGTTGACCATTCGTTCCGCACAGTTAACGGCGAACCCTCCAGGGAACCCCTTAAGATGATGGTGGACCGGGTGAGGCTTTGGTGGCCTTAAGGTTCTTCGGCTCCCCTTCAAAGGGGGATGAGGGGGGATTTGACCAGGCAGACAGGGACCACCTTATGGGGCTCCTGGTCTCCATGGGTGCCCTGGTGCGAGACAACCTGGAGGGGGTCTTGAATACCTTTATCACCTCCGGGGCGTCCGTGGCTATCCCGGATGACATGCCGGTGGATTCCATGGAGGTCCAGGTGGAGAGCGAGTGCTTGCGGCTTATCGCCCTGAGACAGCCCCTGAGGGAGGACCTACGCTTCTGCTTTGCGGTGCTCCGCATAGCCAAGGACCTGGAGAGGATTGGCGATGAGGCCCAGAACGTGGGGGAGGAGCTCTCCCCCTTTGGGTCCTTCAAGATGCCCGAGGAGTGGGAGGAGCTGCCCGCCATGTTCTCCAAGTGCATGGAGATGCTTGACGAGGCGATGGACTGCATGGTCCGGTTGGATCCGGACCTGGCGCTTTCGGTCTTCCACAAGGATGACCAGGTGGACCTCCTCTGGAGCCGGATGAGGGAGAGGGCAGTGGGGGTCTTCAGCGGGTCCTGTGAGGTGGGAAGGGAGCGGGCCGTCAAGGTGCTGGCCCTTTTGGCGGTGGGACGTCACCTTGAGAGGATAGGGGATCACTGCGCCAACGTGGCGGAGCTCGCGTACTTCGTTATAACCGGGCGCAGGCTTAGGGGTGAGTCCATCCCTTAATCCCGCGCCCGGTCATTTGGGTTACCCTTAGGAGGCTGTTTGGCTGTAATCTATGGTTAACCTTGCTTCTCCTGATCCACTATGGGGTCGCAGAAGGCCGCATCGGACTCCCAGGGGAAGAGTATCCACGTGTCCTGAGTAACCTGTGTCACGAACTTGTCCACCATTGGGATGCCCTCAGGTTTAGCGTACACCGTGGCGAAGTAGGCCTTGGGGAACATTTCCCGAACGACCTTGGCGGTCTTGCCGGTGTCCACCAGGTCGTCTATGATGAGGCAGTTCTCGTCCACCCCATCCAGGTCTGGTCTCTTGAGGATCTTCATGTCCCCCTGGTTTTTAAGGGTGTAGCTGGATATGCACACCGTGTCCACCAGCCGGACCTCGAGCTCCCTGGCCATTATGGCCGCCGGCACCAATCCTCCCCGGGCCACCGCTATGATCCTGTTCCAGCTTCGCAGTTTTACCAACTCCCTGGCAAGGGTCCTGCAGTCCCGCTGTATCTGGTCCCAGCTGACCGAGTAAGTCTTGTGGTATCTTTCTTCGGACATGAACCTTCCTCCTCAAGAGCTTAATGTATTCGCTAAGGATATGATAAGCCGCCCCTGGAATGCAACGTCTGAGGCGGTGCTTTTAAGGTTTGAGCCGTAAGTATATCATAAGGATAGGAGGTGATGTCCTGTGAGGGCCTTGTATGCTTTGCTGATCTCGGCGGTCCTCTCCCTTTATGGGATCGCTTGGGCAACCCCTTTGCAGGTGCTGCGGGAGGCGGCGATGTGGAAGTTCTACCCCGCTGAGAAGGTTCAAGAGGCGTTCTTCCCGTGCCAAATGGCCCCTCAATATTGTGATAAGCTTGGGATAAGGGACTCCGATGACGGGTTTTACAAGGTTTTCTTTCACGATGGTTTCGTGCTCACCCTCCTATCCTCGGGGGACGTGGCGGAGCACTATTACCTCCCATCGGAGGTTAACTTGGGGTTGTTCAAGGAGAACCTGGAGAGGTATGGCTCCGCAAGCTTCGATAAGCTTCCGGAGGGTTTGAAGAAGAGGCTTATGCTGCGGGTGGAGGACATGAAGAGGTGGGCCGCCCAGGGGAGCCGCTAATGGGTCCCCTGGCGGGGGTCGAGAAAGTTACTGGTGAAGACGTATCTTCCCCTTTAGGATGGCCGTCCTGGAAGGGGGAGCTGAATACTGGGTAGTTTGGGGGATTATCGTATGTTGAAGGAGGTACTTGCACGGCTTCTCGTCTTAATAGTGGTGCCTTTCGGATGGATTTTGTGTCCCAATCCCGCCGGGGCTTTGGACGTGGTGGATGCCCAGGACAGGTACATAAGGATAAGGATCGCGTCCCCGATCCACAACTTGACGGATGTAAGGGTCTGGAGGTCCCGGTACGATCCCTCCGATGCCCTGCCGGAGAAGATGACCCAGCACTTCCAGAACGTGCTTAAGTCCTCCCCCATGGTGGAGGCCACCCTTTTGGACAAGGAGGTGGGGGCTGGATGGCCCGTAAGGGGTTACGGCCCCAACGACGTGGTGGTCAAGGTTAACCTGGAGGATCTTAAAATAGGCAAGAAGGACCTATTAGGCTCTCAGATGAGCGCCGTGGCTTACGTGAGGATGACCGTCTACGGGGCGGTCTCCAAGGAGCCCATATACACTTGGGTTTCCCGTTCGGACCTTAAGAGGTGGACCCCGGAGTATCGGGATCTCAGGGAGCCCTTCTTCTGGAGGGATTTTGAGGCCTCCGTGTACTGGTCCGCCGTGAAGGATGCCATAAACGGATGTGTAGGCGAGTTGGTCTCTTTGAGGCGTGGGTATCGTATTTTGGGCCGCATCGTGGCGGTGGCCCGCCCTGCGGATGGGCTTGCCTGGGACAGGAACGTCCGGAGGTTCCACGTGAACCTTGGGGCCGAAGACACCTTGAGGGAGGGGGACGTCCTCCCGGTGATGCGGTCCACCGTGACGAGGACGGCGGATGGGGAGGAACCGGTTATGTTGTACCCCCAGCGGGTAGGCAGGGTAAGGGTGGTATACGCTAGCCAAAAGGACGGGGTGGTGGAGGTTGTAGAGGAGCCCAAGGGATCCCCGATAGGGATTGGGGACGTGATAATGGTACCGCTCACCATTCCCAGGAAGGGGCTTTTCTGACCTGGCATCCCGGTTCCATTCGGTGGATTTAGGAGGAATACCCATGTTTGACCGTTCGAGAGGTTTTGCGTTTTGGGGTACCCTTTTGCTGGTGGCGTTAGCCCTGTGGTCCGTGCCCATAGGGTCCTTGCCGGCGGAGGCCAAGGTCCGGGTGAGGGCGGTTAAAAGGCCGTCGCGGGCTGAGCAGCCGCTGGCGGTTAAGGGGGCGAGCCTGCGCAGTCCCCTGATGACCCAGGCCTGGAGGGGTGGTCAGCAGCTGGTGAGTGAGGGGAGGCTGAAGGAGGCGGTGAGGTACCTCAGGGCCTACGTCTCCGTCGTGCCTAGGTCCCCGGACGGGTGGTTCTGGCTGGGCCGGGCATACCTGGCCATGGGGGATTTTGAAAGGGCCAGGAACGCCTTCCAGCGGACCTTGGCGGTGGATCCCTACTACCCGTCCCTGCAGCCGGACCGGCTGGACGATTCCGGCATGCCCCTTTGGCCTGAGATAACGCCCCCCGAGGCGGATTGACGGTGGTGCCGGCGGTGTGGGCATAAGCCCGATCGCATGGAGGGTATTTATCGCCTTAAAAGCATGACTCAACTTCTTAAGAGGCGGGGGGATGGGTTTTGAGGATCAAGCGTATCTTGACCGTGGTGGACACCCACACCGGGGGAGAGCCCACCAGGATAGTCCTATCCGGAGGTCCCATGCTTCGGGGGAACACCATGCTGGACCGCTGGCAGGAGTTCCGGCTCCGCCACGATGACCTAAGGGAGTTCCTGATGAGGGAGCCCCGAGGACACGGGGACATGTTTGGGGCGCTGGTTACCACCCCTTGTTCAGATGGGGCCCACTGCGGCGTGATCTTCATGGACCCTTCCGGATGCCTTACCATGTGTGGTCACGGATCCATCGGGCTTGCCAGGACCTTGTTGGAGCTCCGCATGGTTGAGAGTAATATCCCCTGTACCCATGTGATCCTTGATACCCCGGCTGGGGTTGTGAGAGTGCTGGTGGATGTCCAGGAGGACGGACAGGTGGGGGCAGCGCTGCTTGGCAACGTGCCGTCCTTCCTTTATGCGGAGGATCTTAAAATCCGGTTGTCCGACGGGACCGACGTAACGTTGGACGTGGCTTTCGGGGGCAACTTCTTCGCCATAGTGCCCGCGGGGCAGTTGGGGCTCTCCATAGAGCCCGGGGAGGCCAGGAGGATACAGGCCTTGGGGTTGGAGATCCGGGAGCTGGTTAATCTAAAGATCCGGGCTTCCCACCCGGAGGAGGACAGGATATGCGGGGTTGAACTTGTGGAGTTCTCCCTGCAGGAGGGGGAGCGGCGCTACCGCAACTGCGTGGTCTTTGGTCAGGGGGCCATTGACAGGTCTCCCTGTGGAACCGGAACCTCCGCCAAGATGGCGGTCTTGGCGGCTAAGGGGGAGCTCAGGCCTGGGGAGGAGTTCGTTCATCGAGGCATAACCGGCAGCGTTTTCACCGGTTACGTGGAAGAGGGCCCTAAGATCAGCGGTTTCCAAAGCGTGCTTCCCTTTGTGAAGGGCACGTCAAGCATAACCGGTTTCAACATGCTGATCCAGGAGGAGGGTGACGTATTCCCACGGGGTTTCCTGTTGGGGCGCTGATTTCTTTGGGGGTCTTAACTTTTGGACTTGATCGCCGGCGGGGGGTGTCTCATGAGAAGCGTTCGTTCTAAGCCGGGAGTGCGTTTTATCGTTTTTTTATTGGTCCTTTTCGCGATGGTGCCCTTTGGAACCCCTTGCGAGGCTTCCGATTATGAACGTGGGGTGGTCCTGGTGCTCTCCGGCGGGGGTACCAGGGGTTTTGCCCATATCGGGGTTCTCAGGGTGTTGGAGGAGCGGAAGGTGCCGGTGGCAGGAATAGTGGGCACCAGCATGGGGGCCATAATAGGTGGTCTTTACGCCTGCGGATACAGCGCTGCTGAGCTTGAGGAGTTGATCACCACCAATAACATCCTGGACCTCCTGTACGACCGGACCTCTGGCCTGCTCCCTGACGCGTCGCTGAACCGCCTGCCAAAGGCTAGGTCCGGCTTTTTGGACTTCTACTTCGACCGGCAGCATAACCGGATAGGCCCAATGGGGGGGATGTCCGCCTCTGTGCTGGTGTCGTTTCTTAACAGGACCGTATCCGCCAAGGTGAAGGATGGGGACTTCTCAAAGCTCCCGATCCCCTTCGCCGCGGTGGCCACGGATCTTGAGACCGGAGAGCCCGTGGTTCTTCGTTCGGGCAACCTGGCGGATGCCATGAGGGCCTCCATGGCCATACCAGGCCTTTTCGAGCCCTGGATGGTGAACGGCAGGATCTTGGTGGACGGAGGGCTGGTGGCAAACCTCCCGGTCAGCATAGCCAAGGAGCTCTTCCCGGGCTTCCCCGTGGTGGCGGTGAACCTGTCGGAGGGGGTTAGGAAGGACCGGAAGGAGATAAGGACCCTCTACGACGTGGTGGCCCAGTCGATAAACATAATAACCGCCTCGTCCATAGCCGCAGAGGCAGCCAAGGCGGACGTCTTGATAGATCCCGACGTATCCAGGTTCGGCCTTCTAGATTCCGGGGGATACGAGGCAATCGTGGACCGGGGAGCCAAGGCTGCCCGGGCCGCGTTGGATGCTCGTATGGCGCTGGCGGAGGGTCAGCAACAAGGCCCTTCCAAGGATGACGCAAGGTTGCAGCAAGCATCGCTGGTCAAGCGGGTCATCATAGAGGGATTGCCGGAGCCCATGGCTCGGGACATGATGGATCGTTTCTCCCCATGGATAGGGCGCCCCTTGGACATGAATGCCGTGTCCGATGCGGCGGATGACCTGATGAGGCGGGATCAGTTCCTGGCGGTCAACGGGTATGCCAAGGAGGAAGAGGACGGTGTGTCGCTGGTCATGTCCTTTCAGCGGCGTCCACCCCTCGAGGTTTCGGTGGGCGGTTACGCCACGAACCTTCACTCCCAGCGGTGGGTCGCGCTGTCTGCGGTTAAGAGGGATCTGGCCAATGCGGGTGATGTGGGGGAGCTGCAGCTTCGGGTGGGGGATCACTGGGGGGGTGTCTTGCGCTACTTCTCACCGTACAGCGGCAACTCCCAATGGGGCATAACCTTCACCGGGAGGGAGGAGGAGATATCCCCCGAAGGGCTTAACGCCTCCCGTTGGGAGCGGTACGGGTTAAGGGTGCTTAGGTACTTCGACAACGGCAGGACCAGGTTAGGTGCGGGGATCCTGGGTGAGCAGATAGAGATGGACGGAAGCTCCAGTTCTCTCGGTCCCTACCTGTACTTCTCCTACGACAACACGGACTCAAGGAACTTCCCAACCAGTGGCTACTCGGTTGAAACCAACCTATGGGCCCCGGACCTCGAGAGGGTTTTATCCAGGACGGTCTTCCAGAGATACATCCCTTGGAACGACAAGTTTAGGGTCGTGTTGAGCGGGGGCCTCGAGACCGGGGACGGTGACTATCCTCCTCACAGGGCTTATCTGGGTGACCAGGAGGAGCTTTACAGCCTGGGAGATAAGCCCCTCTGGGGGGATCAGGCCGCGTGGGTTAGGTTGGGGCTGTCCGGGACGGTTATGCAGACCTGGTGGGGTAGGGTCAATGCGGAGCTCTTCGTCACCGCGGGCATGGTAATGAGGGACTGGAGCAGGAGCGAGGATTCCTGGGAGGTTGGACTGGCGTTATCGATACCGGGTCAGTTTTTTAACGGTAGACTAATAACTGTTTACAACAAGGACGGCAAGATGACCCTTGGTTTTTCCATAGGAGATCCCATATGGTGGAACGGTCCTCTCCCCTAATAGGTCCTGTTCGTATGCGCCATGGGGCACGGGTTAGGTAAAGGCAAAGGAGGAACGGTCCGGGGGCTGCGGTTCCCCTGGACCGTTCCTCTTACGTTTTACGCGATGTTGTTAAAGGGTTAATTGTTCTCCTTGGGGAGTTCTTCCATGGCCTTTACTAGAAGCCCCAGGGTTCTGCACACCGGGGCGTCGCTGCCTGCGGCGGTGCATATCCTGGCCACCTCCAGAGACAGGGCCTCTATCTCGGTGGTCCTTCCGGCCTCGAGATCCTGGAGCATGGAGGACCTGTTGTTACCCGTGGCTTCCATGACGAGCCTTACCGTTCCCGCGGTCCTCACGGGATCCATATCAACCCCGTTGAGGCGGGCGGCAAGGGACACCTCCCGCACCACCGATTCCGTAAGCTCCAAAGCCCAAGGGGACTTGAGGAGGCGGCCGTTGGGAACCCTTAGGATGGCGGTGAGGGGGTTTATGCAGCAGTTTACCGCCGCCTTTCGCCACAGTTCCCCTAAGGGATCATTGGAAAGCCGCACGTTGAACCCCGCGGAGGCGATGGCACGGGCCAGGTCGGAGAGATCCCTCCCCGATGGGGAGCCCAGGGCTATCTCCCCGTCTCCGCCCCACAGGACCTTGTGATCCCGGATGCTTGCCCCGTAGGTGCAAACCCCGACCGCCGCCCTGTCCTCCCCAAGGGCCCGTTGAAGCTTTTCCAGGTTCCCGATGCCGTTCTGAAGTGTCACCGCCATGGCCCCTTCCTGCAGGGCCTTCAAGAGGTAATCGCAGACCTGATCGGAGTGGTAGGACTTCACCGCCACCAGGGCGTAGGAGGGGTTGAAGTTCCAGGCGTCGTGGTGGTCCTTGGCAAGGGGGATTGAGACGTGCAATTGGGTTCCGTCGGGGCCTTGATAGGTCAAGTCTTTCACATCTCCATCCGCAGCCCCTCCGCCCGACACCCCCATGACCGGCACCCCCGCTGCAGCTAGCTGGCAGGCTATCCGGCCCCCCAGGGCTCCAAGTCCCACCACCAGTATCCTTGGGAACACCGTTTAGAGTCCCTCCAGGTCAGAGGCGTCCATGGAGAACCCATGCTGGTCCTCTGGGAAGGTCTGGGACCGCACCTCCTGGGTGTAACGGCTCAGCGCCTCCACCAGGGTTTCCCTGCCGTTCAGGTACCGTTTGACGAACTTGGGCTTGAAGGAGTTGAAGATGCCAAGCAGGTCGTGGAAAACCAATACCTGGCCGTCGCAGAAGGGGCCTGCCCCTATGCCTATGGTAGGTATGGAGAGCCGCTCGGTGATCAGCCTGGCCAAGGGGGTGGGGATGCACTCAAGGACCACCATGCAGGCCCCTGCCTCCTGGACGCTTACTGCGTCCTCCAGCACCTGCCTTGCCCTTTCCCGGTCCTTTCCCTGAACCTTAAATCCCCCCAGCTGGGTGGCGCTCTGGGGGGTGAGCCCCACGTGTCCCACCACCGGGATGCCGGCCCTTACTATGGCGCTTATGGTGTCTCTCCTGGATCTGCCACCTTCCAGCTTTACGGCGTCGACCCCGGCCTCTTTTATCAGCCTCCCGGCGTTTCTTACCGCCTCCTCCGGGGACACCTCGTAGGAGAGGAACGGCATGTCCCCTATGATGAAGGGCCTTTTTGCTCCCCTTACCACCGCGGAGCAGTGGAGCAGCATCATCTCCATGGTAACCGGAACGGTGGAGCTAAACCCGTGCTCCACCATCCCGACGGAGTCCCCCACAAGTATGGTGTCTGCTCCCGCCTCTTCCGCCATCTGGGCCTGCCAGTGGTTGTAGGCGGTGTGCATTACGATCTTCTCACCTTTGGCCTTCATGGCGTGAAGGTCCGGTATGCTCACCTTTCGGTTTTCCATGGCGCTAACCTCCTAGTGATAAAGGACCGTTGTCGATTAGCCTCGTGGTCCCAACCCGAACCGCCAGCAGGATGCGGGCGGCACTGCGAAGCTCATCCAGGTCCTCAAGGGTCTCCGGGTCCACCAGGTTCACGTACTCCACCTGAACCCTAGGGTCCTCCGGTACGGCGGACAGGGCGGCATCGATGATCCTTTTGGGGGATCTCTCCCCCTTCAATGCCTCTTCCTGGGCCCTTTGGATGGCACGGGAAAGGCACAGGGCAAGCTCCCGTTCCTCCGGGGAGAGGTAGACGTTCCTGCTGCTCATCGCCAGCCCGTCCTCCTCCCGGACGATGGGGCAGCCGATGACGTCCACGTCCATGTTCAGGTCCCTTACCATCCTTTGGATGACCTTTAGCTGCTGGTAGTCCTTCTCCCCGAAGTACGCCCGATCGGGTTTCACGAGGTTGAATAGCTTAAGGACCACCGTGCAGACCCCCCGGAAGTGGCCTGGGCGTCTTGCCCCGCACAGCCCCTTCGAAAGGCTCGTCTCCTCCACCCAGGTGGAGAAGTCCGAGGGGTACATATGAGACGGCTCGGGGGCGAAGACCAGGTCCACCCCCGCGGATCGGAGCAGTTCGAGGTCCCCGTTCAAGTCCCTGGGGTACCTGGATAGGTCCTCGGAGGGGCCGAATTGGGTGGGGTTTACGAAGATGGATACCACTGCCGTCCGGTTATCCCGACGGCACCGCTCCGCAAGGGACAGGTGCCCCTTGTGAAGGTACCCCATGGTGGGAACGAATCCCACCTGTTGTGCTCCTTTAAGGGCGATTTTTAACTCTTCGGGGGTCCTAACTAACCTCATGGGATCATCCTCCCCTTTGTATCGCTTGAACTTGCTTGGACGTGGACAGGGAACGCCTGCGCACGCTTACGAAACGGCCAAAGCCCCCGTTGAAGCCAAGGGGGCTGCAGTTCCGTTTGCATTGATAGGTTCTTCGCTAGCCTGTTAGCAGACCGCTCCGTGATCCTCCCGGTGGATCACCGACGTGGGGCGGTTGTCCTGGTCCACCAACACGACCCTGGGCTGGTGTCCCTCTGCTTCCTCCGGGGTCATCCATGCGAAGGCCATGATTATGACCTTGTCGCCCGGTTGCACCAGCCTGGCGGCGGCGCCGTTTAGGCATATGGTGCCCTTGGGGCCGGATATCACGTAGGTCTCGAGACGGCTTCCGTTGTCTATGTCCACCACCTGCACCGCTTCGCCTGGCAGGATGCCCGACAGCTCCAAGAGGTCCTCGCCGATGGTTATGCTGCCCACGTAGTGAAGGTTTGCCTCGGTCACCGTGGCCCTGTGGATCTTACTCCTGCACATCTTAAGGAACACGCGCATCTCCTCCGAAGGGATCTTCTTTTTTATGTCCCCCTTTAGGGGTTTTTACCTATCCCATTATAAGGGAAACCATCCATGTGGTGTCCCAGGAGCCTTGGTATATTACACCCATCGAAGGCGAGCTGTTTAGTCTGAGAGGGGAGGAATTGCGGATGAACAGGAAGGTGTTTGGGGCTTTGTTGATGGCTGCCCTTTTGGGGTTGTCCTCTGCGGGGGCTGCCATGGCGAAACCCATGGGGTACGGTCAAGGAGATTTCGGTTGGGGGGCCGGTGTAGGCATGGGACCTGGGCATCATGGGATGATGAGAGGGGATTTTTACGGAGGTCCCGTGGATCCCAAGGACGTACCAAAGGACGTGCAGGACATGATGCGGGAGGCCCAGCGGCTGCGGCTTCAGATGCGCCTGGCACTGACGGAGGACAAGGTGGATGCCGGTAAGGTCCGGTCGCTGTTTGAGAAGCTTCACGACATTAACGGCAAGATAGGCCGCTGGCGGATCGAAGAGGCCATAAAGCGCAGTGCCTCGCGCTAGTTACGGGATCGTGCTGGGTTAGCAGGGGATAAATTACCTCGGGGCGTTTGGGATCAAACGCCCCGTCTTTTTGTTCTTATTTGTTTTGCCCTTGTGAGGTTTTAGAACTTAAATCCTAGCAGGTTCCACGTGTTAAGAAAGCCAAGGAATACCGCCCCGAGGCCGAAGCAGCACAGGAAGAGGGGCAGCTCGAAGGGTTTTGAGTCCATGGGGCGCCTTGCGAGCGCCAGGGTTGGGGGTATGAGGGTGAGGCAGCCAAGGATAGGCAGGGTGAACAGGGATTTCACCTGCCAGGGTATCCCCAGGCGGAAGCTGTATCCCATGTTCAAGTCGCACAGCCTTATGCTCAGCAGGAAGGACCATCCCAAGATCCAGAAGCAGAGGATCCAGGCCCATTTTTGGTGCCACCTGGGGGCGTCTTCGTACCACCGGGTTGATTTGGCCTTGAAGGTGCCGAAGGAGAACATCGCTGCGGAGATCAGGAGGGCCGCTCCGAAGCTCCAAAGCAGGATCCTGGTGGTCCTGGGGTTTTCCATCAATGGTACCGGCTCGTAGGTTTCGTAGGCGTCACCTATGAAGATGTACTTCACCCTTCCACTTGGATCCCTTCGCAGCGCCAGGTGGGCGCCGTCTTCGGAGACGAACAGGTCCTTCCCCTCGGGATGGAACTCTTGGGTGCTTCGGTCCCAAGCCTCGGGGTATGACACGGTGAGGGAGCCGTCTTCGGAGCGGGATATCGTCACTGTGGGTCCCAGCATCAGGTAGGCCTTTTCCACGGTGCTTCTTGAATATCTTATGTGTCTGTAGCTGCCGCTTATGTCTTCCGTTTCTGTTGGCCTCTGCGCCCCTTCGTCGCCTTTGGGGGTCGAAGGGGTTGTGGTTGTAGGTGCAGCTGGTTTCCTGGGGCGGCTGCCGGAGAGGTAGCGGTCCGCCAGGGCCTCCCTCAGGTAGTCCCTCATGGATGACACATCTCCGTTGAAGGCCACGAAGAAGCCGAAGGATTTCTTGGGGGCCAGGAAGAGAAGGCTTGTGAAGCCGTCCACGTCACCTCCGTGTTCTATCCCTTCCACGTCCCCCGCCTGGCTCTCATACATTCCCAGCGTGGCCCCCTTTACGGAGGGGTGGTTGAAGAAGGCGGGGGTGAGGAGTTTCTTGACCGCCTCCTGGGGGATGACCTGTCGGCCGTTTAGCTGCCCGTCTTTTAACAGCGCCCTTAGGAGGTTCCCCATGTCCCTGGCGGTGGAGCAGAAGGAGATGGCCGGGACCTCTTTGAAGTAGGCCATCTGGGCGGGGTATGGATCTGGTGCGGAGAAGTAGCCGGTTGCCAGGTCCTTTTCCATCCCCTGGTCTATGGTAAAGCCGCTTTTGGTCATTCCCAGGGGGTTTAGGATGGTCTTCTTGACCAGGGATTGAAAGTTGCGCCTTGTGGCCCCTTCGACGGCGGCCCCCGCAAGGGCCATGCCGTAGTTGGAGTAGCAGTAGACCTCTCCAGGGGGGAAGACCCTCCGGGGCATTATGTGGCTTAGGGATTTTGAGAAGCTAACCTCCGCCACCGGGTCGTCCGCCTCGGTGGCCGTCCATCGGTCCTCGAAGCCTCCGGTGTGGGTGAGGAGGTTCCTTATGGTCACCGGTGAGTCCCACGGCTTGCTCGGCACCGATATTCCCTTTAGGTATCGGTTCACGTCGTCGTCCAGGGACATCTTGCCCCGTTCGCAAAGGGTCAGCACGGCGATGGAGGTGAGCACCTTTGATATGGATGCGGTTCTCACCACCGTGTCGGCGGTCATGGGTCTATGGGTCTCCAGGTCCGCGGTGCCCATCCCGAAACAGGAGATTACCTTGTCGTTGTGAATTGCCACGAAGACCGCCCCGGGGACGTGGTTGGCCTTCATGATCCCCGCAAGGAACCCCCTGGTGAAGGTCTCGAGGTCCACGGGGTTTATGCTGTCCGGAGGTGAGTTCCTTGTCCCGGCCTCGGCGGGGTTGAGGTTAAGCAGGATAGACAGTGCGATTGCGATCCACATGGTCCTAGGCCTTATGAAGCCCATCGGGACACCCCCTGGGATTTGTGGTTGGTTCTTTTAGGCTATTTTAAGGGATTTGCCTTCCCTTGGGGTATATGGAGCCCTAGGACGGTTGGGGGGCTGAGCTAAGCGGGGTGGACCGTTGAAGGGGCGAGAAGGGGAAAAGTGAAGGGGAGATCCTATCTTAGGACCTCCCCGGCGGTTCCAGGGAACCGCGTTCCGGACTGGCTACCGGTTCTGCCTCCATCCTATTTGGTTGTGACATGTGGTTTCTCATAGGCTATTTCGCTCTTCCCCCCTTTCGAGCGTTGTCTGGCTTCGGGCCGCCTCACCTACGCGAAGGTTTCCGCCTCAAGGACCGCGCTTGCCATCCAACCCCTCTTACAGTGGTAACGCTCCAAGGGTTCAACGGCTTTGCGTTTGTGGAACCTACACCGGTCCTACCAGCGTTGTGCCTCCTGCTTTGGGATCCCCGTACGTGCCCTCGGTAGCAAAAGTCTGCGATGCGATGACCCGTTTCCCGCGGATCCCCCGGCCCCATCCTTTTAACGCCCTCTCCTTGCTTAGACAAATGATAAGCGACACAGATGCCTAGATGCAAAGAAACTGTGGGGCAACCAAGGGAAAATAAAACGGCGAAAAGTGGACCGAAGTCCATTTTTCGCCGTTTTTCTTACTCTTGCTTTGTGATTTGATCGAAATATTCCGCCGTCTAGTACTCCCAATCGAAGTCATGGAGCCCCGCGTTGAGGAGCCGGCGCTTCATGTCTTGGGATATGGTCTTAAGGTCCTCTTCGGTCCTTCCCTCGCAGCGGGTCACTATGACCGGTTGGGTGTTGGAGGCTCGCACTAATCCCCATCCGTTGGGGTATATTACGCGGACCCCGTCCACGGTTATGGCCTCGTGGTCCTTAAGGGCCTCCTCTTTGACCCGTTCCACCACCTGGAACTTAACGTCGTCCGGGCAGTCCACACGGGTTTCCGCGGTGCTCGGGTAGGATGGGATGCGGGACATGATGTCCGACAGCTTCTCTTGGGTGTTGGATAGTATCCGAAGAAGCCGTCCTGCGGCGTAGAACGCGTCGTCGAAACCGTAGAACTCGTCGGCGAAGAACATGTGCCCGGACACCTCACCGGCGAATAGGGCGTTCAGCTCCTTCATCTTTGCCTTGATGAGGGAGTGGCCGGACTTCCACCAGATCGGCCGTCCCCCCATCCGCTCCGTCTCCTCCGGAAGCGCCATGGAGCTCTTGACCTCTACGATCACGTCTGCCCCAGGGTGCTTGGGCAGTATCTCGCTCCAGTAGAGGATCATGAGCCGGTCTCCCCATATGACCTCACCCTTGTCGTCCACCACCCCTATCCTGTCGGAGTCCCCGTCGAACCCTATCCCCACGTCCGCCCCGTTGGCCAGCACGGTCTCTATGAGCTTCGGCAGGTTCTCCCTCTTCGTGGGGTCCGGATGGTGGTTGGGGAACGTCCCGTCGGGTTCGCTGAAGAGATCTATCACCTCGCAGCCCAGACGGCGGAGCATCTCGGGGGCGAAGAGCCCGCCGGTGCCGTTGCCCGAGTCAAGCACCACCTTGAGCTTCTTGGGCCCAAGGTTGATCTTGGAGACCAGCATGGAGATGTAGGCCTCCTTGATGTCCTCCTGCCGCACGCTCCCCCTGGAGACTGAGGTCTTGAGGCGCCCTTCCTCGATGATGCGGCGGATCTCCTGGATCTCATCCCCGTAGAGGGTGACCTTGCCCAGCGCCAGCTTGAGGCCGTTGAACTCCTTGGGGTTGTGGCTCCCGGTCACCATTATTCCCCCGTCCAAGCCGAAGTGGTGAAGGCTCCAGTAGAAGCACGGGGTCGATACGGCGCCTAGGTCTATCACGTCCACTCCGGCGTTGGTCAGCCCCTCTATGGCGGCGTCCATTATCCGGCGGGTTGAGAGCCTCACGTCCCCGCCCACGGTGGCCCTGGTAACCCCGCTCTCCGAAAGAAAGGTCCCGTATGCCTGGGCTATAAGACGCACGTTCTCCGAAGTAAGCTCCTCCTCCGCCAGGCCCCTTATGTCGTACTCCCTGAATATGTGAGAGGGTACCTTAGGCATTTGATCGCCTCCCCATTCGTTATGGAATGGGTAAATTTTACCATCTTTTTATCGGTCCGCTTCACCATCCTAGCCATGAGGGGTAAAATCCCGGCTGGGCGTGTGCGCTTAAATCACTTAGACTTGGAGTTTTTGCAATGGAACCC
The DNA here is from genome assembly GCF_000237825.1 of Thermanaerovibrio velox DSM 12556. NCBI lineage: Bacteria > Thermotogati > Synergistota > Synergistia > Synergistales > Synergistaceae > Thermanaerovibrio > Thermanaerovibrio velox. The sequence continues at coordinate 1,376,760 of NZ_CM001377.1, read as the reverse complement.
TTTTCTGGATCTCTTGGGGATTTGGTTGGGAAGATCTCCCGGGCCTTCGACGGTTATGTGGACTCCTTCCGGGAGGGAGGGGAGCTGCCGTATTTGTTGGAGCTCAAGAGAAGGCACTCCTACCGGGTTCGGGAGGAGGCCTTGGCCATAGCTAGAAGCTGCGGCCTGGGGGGTGAGGACCTCTTGCTTGCCTTCTCCGTGGGCCTTCTTCATGATGTCGGCCGCTTTCCCCAGTACAAGCTTTACCGCACCTTTAACGACTCCGCTTCGGCGGACCATGGGGAGCTTGGGGCTGCGGTTCTGCGGAACGAACTCGGGGGACTCAAGGACCTGGTGGGCAGCAGGATCTGGGAGCTTACCCTGTCGTCCGTGGAGCTTCACAACAAGAGGGTCCTCCCCCAGGGCCTCTCGGAGGAAGAGGGGTTTTGGGCCCGGCTGGTCAGGGATGCGGACAGGTTGGACGTCTACCGGGTCATAGTGGGGCACCTGGAAAGGGGTACGATCAGGACCATAATACCCCGCCTGGAGGACACTAAGTCCCCCCCGTCGGATGAAATAGTGGAGGAGCTCTTGACCCGCCACAGCGCGGACTACTCGATGGTCAAGAGCCTCGGGGACCTTCTGCTCGTCCAGATATCCTGGGCCTACGACATGAGCTTCCATTGGTCCGCCGGACAGGTCATTCGCCGGGGCATAGTAAACAGGATAGGGCGTTTCATCCCTCAAAGCATCGGCGCCGTTAGGGTCATCAAAGACGTTTTAAACTGGCTTGGCAAGGTCCTCTCGGTGGGGCCGTCGACCCCCTCGTGGTCCCCCACGGTAAATCCTTCGGGCTGTGAAATATCTTAAATTTTAATGATTATGTGTTTGCTTCATGGCAAGCCCCCCGCCTCCCGCGTCAGGGGGGCGTTATTTTTTTGTTTAATTCAACCCCTGCCCTCTTTGCAAGTAAATTCACAACTGTTATGCTTTTCTTGAGCCGTGATGCACCCCTTGGCAAAGGAGGCTTGGTGCAATGTTAAAGCAGGAGGCCTCTTCTCGGTTGGAGGAGATGCTTTCCAGGTACCCAAGGCATCAGAGGTTTCTCCTGGCTTTCCTGCAGGACGTGCAGCGGGAGTTCCGTCACGTGCCCAGGGAGGCCATGGAGCTGGCGTCGTTGAGGCTCATGGTGCCCTTGAGTCGGGTTTACTCGGTGGCCACCTTTTACAGGGCCTTGAGTCTGACCCCCCGGGGGCTCAAGACCACAAAGGTCTGCATGGGCACCGCCTGCCATCTTAGGGGGGCTCCAAAGGTGCTGGAGGCCATCGAAGGCGCGCTGGGGATCCGATGTGGAGGCACCACCCCTGACGGCCTGTTCTCCGTGGAGGCGGTCAACTGTCTTGGGGCCTGTGCCCTGGCTCCGGTGGTCATGGTGGAGGAGTCCTGCTACGGGTCCATGACCCCCTCCAAGGTTCGCGAGATGCTTGAGAGGGAGAGGGAGGGGCTGCCATGAGGTTTTCTTCTCCTATCGATCTTGAGTCCTACAGGGATTGTCTTGCTGGCCGGGCTGAGCCTCCGGTGGCGGTGAGGGTGTGTGCGGGGACCGGATGTCTTGCGGGGGGCAGCGAAAGGGTCTTCAAGGCCTTGGTGGAGGAGGCCTCAAGGGTGGGGTTTCGCGGGTCCCTGGACTTCGAGGCCAAGTGTTCCGGGTGCCATGGCTTCTGCGAGGAGGGGCCCATTGTGGTTTGCCGGATCCAGGGCCGGGAGGTTTTTTACCGAAAGGTAAGGCCCGAGGACGCGGGGGACATACTGGCCTCCCTCCGGGAAGGGGTGGTCTTGGAGCGTCTGCTCTATCGGGAGGGCAGGCAGGCCTTCGAGTCGGAGGAGGAGATCCCCTTCTACGCCGGACAGACCCGGAAAGTCCTTGCCCGCTGCGGCAAGGTGGACCCCAAGAGCCTGGACGACTACATAGCCGCCGGCGGCTACTCCGCCCTCGTTAAGGCCCTTGGGATGGAGCCCCAGACCATAATAGACATGGTAGACCGGGCGGGCTTGAGGGGCCGTGGCGGCGGTGGTTTTCCTGCGGGTCGCAAGTGGGCTTCCTGCAGGGCCGCTTCGGGCAAGCACAAGTTCGTGCTGGCCAACGGGGATGAAGGGGACCCCGGGGCCTTTATGGATAGGAGCCTCATGGAGGGGGATCCCCACGCGGTGCTGGAGGGGATGATAATAGGGGCCTACGCGGTGGGGGCCTCTAAGGGGTTCATATACGTGAGGGACGAGTACCCCTTGGCGGTGGAGAACCTGAGCTTTGCCATAAAGAACGCCAGGGAGGCGGGCCTTTTGGGCAGGAGGATACTGGGGACCTCCTTCTCCTTCGACATGGACATATGCCGCGGCGGAGGGGCCTTCGTCTGCGGGGAGTCCTCCGCCCTTATGGCCTCCATAGAGGGGCGTACTGGGGAGCCCCGGGTCAAGTACATCCGTTCCACCGAGAAGGGGCTGTGGAACTGTCCCACGGTGCTGAACAACGTGGAGACCTGGGCCAACGTGCCGATCATAATAAACGAGGGGCCCGATGTATACAGGGCCCTTGGCACTCAGGGCAGCCCTGGAACCAAGGTCTTCTCCCTGGTGGGGAAGGTCAAGAGGACCGGGCTCGTGGAGGTCCCCATGGGGACCTCCCTCAGGGAGATAATCTTCAACATAGGTGGCGGCATGAGGGGTAAGGGCCGGTTCAAGGCGGTCCAGACCGGAGGTCCCTCCGGTGGCTGCCTGCCGGAGGATAAGCTGGACCTTCCCGTGGACTTCGACCGGCTTACGGAGGAGGGGTCCATGATGGGCTCCGGCGGGATGATCGTCATGGACCACAGGACCTGCATGGTGGACGTGGCCAGGTACTTCGTGAGCTTCCTTGAGATGGAATCCTGCGGCAAGTGTGTCCCATGCCGGGAGGGTCTCAGGGCCATGAGGGAGATACTCGAGGACCTGTGCTCCGGCAAGGGAAGGGCAGGGGACATGGATCTGCTGGTTAGCATGGGGGAGGCCCTATCGGATACCGCCCTGTGCGGTCTTGGGCAGACCGCCGCCAACCCAGTGCTTTCCACCGTACGGTACTTCCGGGACGAGTATTTGGAGCACGAGATCAAGGGTTTTTGCAGGGCCGGGGTCTGCAGGGGCATGTTCTCCGCCCGGATAGACCAGAACCTGTGCGTTTCCTGTGGGGCTTGTGTTAAGGGGTGTTCCTTCGGCGCCATAAAGAAGCTGGAGGATGGGAAGTACGGTGTTACAGACCTTTGCGAGGGATGCGGTGCTTGTCTTGACCTGTGTCCCGTGGGGGCCATAGAGCCCTCCATGGAGGTGAACGAGCGGTGATTATATGGGTGGATGGACGGGAGCTGGAGGTGCCGAGGGACACGCTTCTGTACGACGCCGTGATCTCCGCTGGGGTGGAGGTGCCGGCCCTCTGCAGGCATGGGGGGCTTCAACACGAGGGGGCCTGCAGGGTATGTGTGGTTGAGGTGGAGTCCAGGGGGTCGAGCAAGTTGGTGGCCTCCTGCATGTATCCGGTGAGGGAAGAGGGGCTCAAGGTTCGTACCGATACCGAAAGGGTGCTCAAGGCCAGACGCTTCGTGATAGGGCTTCTCTTAAGGCGGAACGGCGCTTCCCCGGTTGTGAAGGCCCTGGCGGAGAGATGGGGGGCCATGGATGTGGGACGCCTTGAGCCCATGATTAGCAAGGACCTTTGCGTTAGGTGCATGAGGTGTGTCCGGGCCTGCGGGGAAAACGGCTTCAACGCCATATCCTTCTCCAAAAGGGGTTGGGACAGGCAGGTGGGGCCCCCTCTGGAGGAGGCTGCCGAGGCTTGCGTGGGCTGTCTTGCCTGCGCGGAGGTCTGCCCTACCGGGCACATAACCTACCGGGAGTCCGACGGGGTGCGGGAGATATGGGGTAGGCGATTCCAGCTTGTTGAGTGTCCCTCCTGCGGTGCCAGGTTTGCCACCCTGGAGCAGCTTAGGGCCCTTGGGACGTGGGATCCCTTGTGCCCTTCCTGCAGGAGGCGTGAGGAGGCTGGGTCATTGGGGCTCGGTTGATGCCCCTGGGGCTTTGAAATTTTTGGGGCTTGCCCGTCCCTGGGACGGGTTGGGTGAAGCGAGGCTGCAAGCGATAGGACAAGGGGGGAGGATCTCAAGATGGCGACGGAGAGGGTTCTTCTGGTTACGCCGGAGCGCTGCATAGGCTGCGGCAGCTGTGAGTTGGCCTGCTCTTTCAATAAGGAAGGACAGTTCAGGCCTTCCATGAGCAGGGTGGGGGTTCATAGGTTTGAGAGGGGACAGAACGTTCCGATCATGTGTTTCCAGTGTGAGGACGCGCCTTGCGCCAAGGCCTGCAAGACCCAGGCGCTTTACAAGTCCTCCTCTGGGTTGGTGGAGTTCGACAAGGACAAGTGCATAGGGTGCCGTATGTGCGTGATGGCCTGTCCCTTCGGCAACGTTTCCTATGACAGGTCGAGCAAGGGAGTGATAAAGTGCGACCAGTGCGGAGGGGATCCGAAGTGCGCAGGCATATGTCCCACCAAGGCCATAGAGTACCTGCCCGCGGACTCCGCGGTGGTGGCCAAGAAGAAGAAGTTCGCCAAGAGGATAGCGGATGCCCTTGAGGAGGTGAAGGACTAGATGAACGGCTGGGTTGGGAGAGTGTTAAGGATAAACCTTTCGAACCACACGTTCAGCGCCGAGCCGTTGAAGGAGGAGTGGGCCAGGGACTATCTGGGCGGAAGGGGTTTGGGAACCCGCTACTACTTCGAGGAGGTAGGCCCCTCGGTTGATCCGCTGTCGGAGGGTAACAACATCTACTTCGTGACCGGTCCCCTGACCGGTACCCTGGCGGCTTCGGCGGGGCGGTTCAACGTGGTCGCCAAGAGCCCCCTTACCGGTACCATAGGGGCCGCCAACTCCGGCGGGTATTTCGGGCCGGAGCTCAAGTACGCCGGGTGGGATATGGTGGTCTTGGAGGGCCGTTCCCCTAAGCCGGTGTACGTGTACATCAACAACGACCAGGTGGAGATAAGGGATGCGGAGGGCATATGGGGCCTTGAGACCCATGAGGCCACGGATAAGCTGTTGGAACAGACCGACCCGGAGGCTAAGGTGGCGGTGATAGGTCCTGCGGGGGAGAACCTGTCCCTCATCGCCAACATAATAAACGACAAGCATCGGGCCCCTGGCCGGGGAGGCATGGGGGCGGTCATGGGTTCAAAGAACCTTAAGGCCCTGGTGGTGCGGGGCACGAAGGGCGTAAAGGTGGCCAGGCCGGAGGAGTTCCTGAAGGCCGCGGTCGCCGCCAGGGAGAAGCTGGCAAAACACCCGGTTACGGGAAGCGGGCTTCCCCTTTACGGTACCAACGTGTTGGTCAATATACTGAACCAGAACGGGGGACTGCCCACCAGGAACTTCAGGACCGGCGTCTTCGAGGGGGCGGACCGGATAAGCGGGGAGACCCAGCGGGAGAGCCGGCTCTTGAAGAACAAGGGCTGCTTTGGCTGCGGCATAGGGTGCGGCAGGGTGTCCTTCGCCGAGTCCTTTGGGCACCACGGGGAGGGGCCTGAGTACGAGACCTCCTGGTCCTTTGGTGCGGACTGCGGGGTTGACGACATAGACGCGGTGGCCATGGCCAACTATAGGTGCAACGAGCTTGGGTTGGACACCATATCCATGGGGGCCACCATAGCCTGCGCCATGGAGCTCTACGAGATGGGGCTGATATCCCGGGAGATGGCGGGGGTTGAGCTTAACTTCGGCAACGGGGAAGCCTTGGTCCCCATGGTGGAGGCGGCGGCATACCGGAAGGGCAAGCTGGGGGAGCTGTTGGCCCAGGGTTCCTTCCGGCTGGCGAGCCACTTCGGTCACCCGGAGCTTTCAATGACCTCCAAGAAGCAGGAGATGCCCGCCTATGACCCCAGGGCGATACAGGGTATAGGTTTGAACTATGCCACCAGCAACCGTGGGGCCTGCCACGTCAGGGGCTACACCATATCGCCGGAGATACTGGGGGTGCCTCAGAAGCTGGATCCCCAGTCCATAGAGGAGAAGCCCGGGTGGGACAAGGCGTTCCAGGACCTCACCGCGGTGGTTGACTCGGTGGGCATGTGCCTTTTCACCACCTTTGGGATCGGGGCCCAGGAGATATCGGAACAGCTCTCCAGTGCCGTGGGGATCGATTACTCTACGGATGACCTCATGAAGATCGGTGAGAGGATATGGAACATGGAGCGCCTCTTCAACCTCAAGGAGGGCTTCTCCGCCGCCGACGACGTGCTTCCCCAGAGGATGACATCGGAGCCGCTGCCCGAAGGCCCCCACAAGGGCAAGGTCAGCCGGGTGCCCGAGATGCTCCCGAAGTACTACGAGGTGAGGGGCTGGACCAGCGAAGGGGTGCCCACGGAGGAGAAGATACGGGAGCTCGGGCTTGACTGGATAAGGTGATCTCCCCTTGAAGGTGCTCTTCTTCGCCACCTTCAGGGAGTTGGCGGGCCGCAGGGAGGACCAGGCGGAGGCGTCCACGGTGAGGGAGCTCTTGGAGGTCTTGTCCCGCCGGTACGGACGGAGCTTCCATGACGCGGTCCTTAAGGATGGGGCCATGTCGGACCAGGTTATAGTGTTGGTGAACGGTCATCACGTGGCCCATCTAGATGGGGAGGAGACCCGGTTGAACCCCGATGACCAGGTGAGCATATTCCCTGTAATAGGGGGTGGGTAGTCCGATTTAGCTTTTGGGTCGAAACAGCGCGCCTTCGAGCCGGAGGTGCGAGGATCTCTTGTCCCCATAAGCCGAGGCGGGGTGATCCCAGCCTCGGCTTTCTACTGCGGCGTTCCCTGGGTGGGTGCTGATCTTGGGAAGTAAACCGAGGCCTTGGGTATCCCGCTGCACGAGGGGGCCCATGACCGGTTGAGAAAGAGGCCTGGTTTGATGTTCACCTGCGTGCTGGATTTAGGGTTTTCTTTTGGGTCCTGCCTCTGTCCTGCCTTTCAATCATGCATGGTGTAAAACAAGGGGGGCCCGTTCCTCGTGGTCCTTGTAAAATGTACCGCGTATATTGGGGGATGTTTTTAGCTCCCTTTGATCTAGCTCAGGCCTTCCAGCGGTTTGACCCGTTGAGGGGAAATGGGGGTGTTTCCAACGTTCATTGGTTTTAGGCTGGGGTTTATGGGGGACCTTCTTGTCCGATTAGCGCTGCCACTGGGAGCGATACAGTTTGTGTTGTCCGTTGGGCTTTTGTGGTTTGACAGGCCCGGCAGGGTTTACGCGGTTTCATTCTTGTGCATTGGGCTTTTGGGGATGTCATCAAGGCTTTATAGGGGGCCTTTTGCGAGGGTGTTTAGGATGGGGGGATTTGTCTGTCTTGGGGCGTGTCTGGCCCTTTGGCTTTGGGGGCTTGCGGTATGGTTGGTATGGCCATTTGAGATGTCTTTTAAGGATACGGTGATTTTTTTTCTTATACTTGTCTGGGAGGCGCTTTTGATCGCCTCTGTGGGGATTTCGGTCCTCCACTGGGGAAGGTAGTTTGATTTTCGTCGGGAGGTGTTCTTCGTGTTGTCCCCTAGGATACTGGCATATTGCGTTGGGTTGTGCGTTTCCCTTTCACTTCAGCCGTCGTTTGCGGGGGTCGCCTTTGGTGCCGGGTGGGATCGTTACGCCGGAGGGGTTCTCAAGATCGAGAACCGGCACAACTTGGCGGTGTACGAGAGGCGCAGCGACAGGTTCCGGATGGTTAGGCTGCCGTCGGAGCTGGAGATAATCAACGCTGGATGGGATAACGTGAGGCTTGTTTTGAACTGTCTGGGCCCCAGGGGAGAGGCTGTTCGCTACGTTTTCCTCACCCCTGACCGGTTCCACCGGGAGCCTCAATGACCTTGTGTTCCTGGCTAATTTACTCTGAGACCTCGATGTTTGTAGCCGATGTTTAATTTTTCTCATCCTAGAGAAGAGAAGAATTTTTCTTGAATGCCTTATAGACTAGTTTGATATTGGGCTTTACCATGTACACATGGGACTCCGGAGGAGGTTGTTTCAGGGGTGTTTGGGTTTTTGTATGCCACTAAGTTCCCTGTAAGGAGGTGATGGTTTCCTAAACTCTCTGTCGCCCGGGGCCCAAAAACGAAGAAGCGAGGAGGTCGTGAAAGGTGATCCTTACGAACCCCGTCGTGCTTTCCGTGTTGGTCATGATAGTTCTTTGTTTGTTTAATTTGAACATCATTCTTGCCCTCATCGTGTCCGCCTTGGTGGCGGGATTGGCGGCTGGGATGTCCTTGGGTGACACCATGGGGGTACTGATAGGTGGGATGGGCGGCAACTCGGAGACCGCGTTGAGCTACATCCTGCTTGGTGCCCTGGCGGTGGCGATAAGCCAGACCGGGGTGGCCTCCCTCCTGAGTGCCAAGCTGTCCAGGGTGGTGGGAAGCCGCAAGGCGTTCTTGCTCCTGCTCATAGCCTCGGTGAGCTGTCTATCCCAGAACCTGATCCCGGTTCACATCGCGTTCATCCCCATCCTGATCCCCCCCATGTTGTCGCTTTTCAACCGTCTTAAGATGGACCGGCGGGGGGTGGCCTGCGCCCTCACCTTCGGGCTCAAGGCACCTTACATAGTGTTGCCCGCGGGTTTTGGCCTCATCTTTCACGGGATACTATCCGACCAGATGGCCGCCAACGGGGTCAGCGTCCCCAAGGGTGACATGTGGCACTACACCTGGATACTCGGAGTCGGCATGGTCATAGGCCTGTTGCTCGCCGTGTTCGTGAGCTACTCCAGGGACAGGGAGTACCAGGACAAGCCGGTGATGGGGCTCGAGGGCGTTCCCGAGGTGGAGAAATTGTCCAGGGATCACTACATAACCCTGGCGGCGGTGTTGGTGGCCTTTGTCATCCAGCTTAAGACCAGCTCCCTGCCCCTTGGGGCCGTGGTGGCCCTGGGACTCATGGCGGCCGGCGGGGTCATCCGGTGGAGGAAGCTCGACGATGTGATGGCCGGCGGCATAGGCATAATGGGCATGATAGCCATGATAATGTTGGTGGCGGCGGGCTACGGAGCGGTCATCCGGGAGACCAAGGCGGTGGACGCTTTGGTCAACGGTGTCGTCTCGATGGTTGGAGGCAGCAAGTTCTACGGTGCCCTTCTGATGCTGCTGGTGGGGCTTCTGGTCACCATGGGCATAGGCACCTCGTTTGGGACCATCCCGGTTGTGGCCGCCATATACTGTCCCTTGGGGGTTAAGCTGGGCTTTACCCCCGGAGCACTGGCGTGCATCCTTGCCGCCGCGGCGGCCCTGGGGGACGCGGGCTCTCCGGCCTCGGACTCTACCTTGGGCCCCACGTCTGGACTTAACGCCGACGGTCAGCACAACCACATATGGGACACCTGCGTCCCGACCTTTATCCACTACAACATACCGCTCATAATCTTTGGCCTCATTGGGGCCATGATGCTCTACTAAAAGGCGGTAACGCTTGACATCAAGTCCTCAAGACCCCGGCCCCCGGAGATGCCAATCTCCGGCGGGCCGGGAGCTCTATTGTTACAGTCTTAAATCCAGAGAGAGGATTGAGGATCCGGTTTTGAGGGAGTTGGAAACGAAAAAGGCGGCCCTTCGGCCGCCTCTGCTATCTTGGCTGGGGAACCTGGATTCGAACCAGGATTACCTGATCCAGAGTCAGGCGTGCTGCCGTTGCACCATTCCCCAATCGGACGGTGAGAATACTATCACAGGACCGCCCTTTTGAAAAGGGGTGGCGGGAAGATGTGGCAAAATTTTTTGTTCCTCCCCGAGGAAGTCTGCTTATTTTCCGGCGAAACTGTGGTAGGATTGTTCACCGGAGAAGGGAGTTGAAAGGATGGGCATGGAATCGGGCGTTTCCAACGCCAGGCCCTCTCGACAGAGACGTGGTAAAGGCAAGTCCCCAAAACCACGGAAGGATCTTAAATGGATACCTTTGGGCGGCATGGGGGAGATAGGGAAGAACGTCTCCGTCCTGCAGTACGGGGACGAGATGGTGGTAATAGACTGCGGCCTTAAGTTCCCGGAGGAGGAGATGTTAGGCATAGACCTTGTGATCCCTGACGTCTCCTTCCTGGAGGAGAACCGGGACAAGATAAAGGGCATATTCATAACCCACGGCCATGAGGATCATATAGGGGCCCTTCCCTTTGTGTTGCCGAAGTTGGACGTCCCGGTCTACGGGACCCGGCTGACGTTGGGGCTCATAAAGAACAAGCTGGGGGAGGTTTGCCCCCGGTACAGGCCTAAGTTCAACGAGATAAGCGCCGGAGACAGCGTGACTTTGGGGAGCTTCACGGTCAGGGCCATAGCGGTCTGCCACTCCATACCGGATGGGCTTGCGTACGCGGTGAAGACCCCGGTGGGAACCGTGGTCCACACCGGGGACTTCAAATTGGACAACCAGCCCATAGATGGCCGCACCACCGACTACGGGGCCTTCGCGGAGCTAGGCAGGGAGGGGGTTCTCCTCATGCTGTCGGACTCCACCAACGTTGAGCGGGAGGGCTTCACCCCGTCGGAGAGGACCGTGGGCAGGACCCTTGAGCAGCTGTTCCGTCTTCATAAGGACAAGCGAATAGTCATAGCCACCTTTGCCAGCAACCTTCACAGGGCCCAGCAGGTCTTCAACATAGCCATGAGGTACAACCGTAAGGTGGCCCTGGTGGGAAGGAGCATGCTTGCCTACGTGGAGCTCGCCCGGGAGCTGGGTTACGTCAACGCCCCGGAGGACCTTTTCGTCCCCGCCCAGGAGGCGGACCGCATGTCCCCAAACCGGGTGGTGGTGCTCACCACGGGAAGCCAAGGGGAACCCTTCTCTGGGCTCGTGCTCATGAGCAAGGGAGAGCACCGGCAGATCCGACTGGGACAGAGGGATCTGGTGATAATATCCGCCACCCCTATCCCAGGGAACGAGAAGCTGGTGAGCCGGACCATCAACATGCTCTTCTCCTGCGGGTGTGAGGTGGTGTACGAAAGGGATCAGGCCATACACGTGTCCGGTCACGCCTCCAGGGAGGAGCTAAAGATGATGATAAGCCTCATCAAGCCCAAGTGCTTCGCCCCGGTTCACGGGGAGTACCGGCATTTGGTGAGACATGCCCAGCTCGCCAGGGATCTGGGGGTCCCCTCCAAGGAGGTCTTTGTCCTTTCGAACGGGGACGTGCTGACATTGACATCCCAGGGGAAGGGAAGGGTGGACGGCCGAGTCCAGGCGGGGGCAATAATGGTGGACGGCCTTGCCATGGGTGAGTTCCAGGGTAGCCTGCTCAAGGAGCGCAGGGAGCTGGCCCTTGATGGGGTCCTGGCGGTATCGGTGCTTTTGGGCCAGGACGGTTCTGTGCGGGACGTTAAGATGGAAAGCCGGGGCTTCCTGCATAGCCAAGAGGCAAAGGACCTTTACGGGGAGCTAGAGAGGGCGGTCATAAGGGCACTGGAATCCTGCCCCTCTGGGGATGAGTCCGCCAAGACCGCCATAAGGAAGAGGATGAGGGAGGTGCTTAGCCGCTACTCCAGGGGGTATCCTTCCATAATACCCCTCATAAACAGGCTGTGATATCTTGATTGCTGTCTTTGTGATTTTGTGTAAGCAAAAAGCCATCTAAAAAATAAACCTCCGGAGGGGTAAGACATGTCCTTCAAGGTCCTTCTTCAGCTCTTGGGCGGAGTGGGGATGTTGATCTACGGAATAAAGGTCATGGGAGACTCCCTGCAGAACCTGGCAGGGGATCGTCTGAGACGTCTCATAGCCAAGCTCACGGGAACTCCCATCAAAGGGGTTATAGTGGGTACTGCGGTCACCACCATTATTCAGAGCAGCAGCGCTACCACCGTCATGGTGGTGAGCTTTGTCCACGCGGGGCTCATGACCCTTTATCAGGCCTTTGGGGTGATAATGGGGGCCAACATAGGCACAACCGTGACGGCCCAGATAATGGCCTTCAAGATAACCGACATCGCCTACCTGTGCGTGTTGATCGGGGCCTTTCTCTTCCTCATGTCCAAGACGAAACGCCAGCGGGAGATAGGGGCCGGGCTTGCAGGGTTCGGCATACTGTTCATAGGGATGCACATCATGGGGGACTCCATGTCCTTCTTGAAGGGCAGGGATGACCTGTTCATGCCCTTTAGGCACCATCCCATTTGGGCGGTCTTCGCGGGCACGGCGGTCACCATGGTGATTCAATCCAGCTCCGCCACCGTGGGGCTTACCATGGCCATGGCGTCTCAGGGCTTCATGCCCCTGAACGTGGCGATAGCCTTTATCTTGGGCGACAACATAGGCACCACCATAACGGCGGTGCTGGCCTCCTTGGGAGGCAACAGGTCCGCCAAACAGGCGGCAGCGTGCCATGTGATGTTCAACGTGCTTGGAACCTTGATCATGCTGCCCCTGCTGCCATGGTATTCCAAGCTCATAGCCCTCACTGCTTCGGACATATCACGGCAGGTGGCCAACGCTCATACCTTCTTCAACGTGGCGAACACCCTGATATTCCTCCCATTCGTGAAACCCTACGTGAACCTGATAAGGCGCATAGTCCCAGACGACGGGGTGGTTAAGGTTTACGGACCCGCCTTCCTGGATCGTAACCTGATATCCGCTTCACCCGCCGCCGCCCTGGACGCCCTCAAGAAGGAGATGGTCCGGATGGGCTACTTTGCCAAGTCAATGCTTGAGGGATGCAGGGGGGCCATCGTTAAATGGAGTGATTCCAGCGCGGCCGACGTCCTTAACACCGAAAAGATAGTGAACGAGCTCACCCATGAGATAGTCCGTTACGGGACGGAGCTCGGCCAGAAGGGCCTCTCATCGGACCTCTCGTTCCTCCTGAACTCCTGCATAAACGGGGTTGGGGACATAGAGCGGATGGGGGATCACTCCACTAACCTGGTCGAGATGTACCAGTATATGAGGGACCATAACCTTAAGTTCACGGAGTCCGCCATGAAGGAGTTCGAGGAGATGTTCTCCCTGGTTTACGAGGCGGTGAGCAAGAGCATTGAGGCCTTGGACAAGGAGGACCTGTGCCTGGCGGGGGAGGTAATGGAGCTTGAGGACCGGGTGGACGAGATGGAAAAGCGTCTCAGGGCCCGACACATCGACAGGCTTAACCACGGCAAGTGCAGCCCAGGGGCCGGGGTGGTGTTCATAGACATCTTGAGCAACCTTGAGCGGGTTGGGGACCATGCCCATAACCTGGCCTGCGTGGTCATGGACATGGCTAAGGTGAGAGGGCAGGAGGTGTGCGAGGCTTGATGGGGGTTGTTTTGTACCCTGTGCTCCTGGGGTTGGTGCAGGGTTTCTCCGAGTTCCTGCCCATAAGCAGCTCCGGGCACCTGGCGCTGGTGCAGATCTTCTTGGGCATTAAGGGGCCCCAGATGGGTTTCGACCTGATCCTCCACATGGCAACCTTGCTTGCGGTGGTGGCGTACTTCGCCGTAGACATGCTTAGGTTCCTCCGGGATTTCCTTTGGGGGTTCTTCTCGGAGGATGCCAGGTCCTCTGAGGGATGGAGGTATGGATGGGCGGTGATCGCAGGCACCGTGGTGACCGCCTTGGTGGGCCTTCCCCTCAAGCCCCTGGTGGAGACCGCGTCCCAGAACTCCCTTTGGGTTGGTGCCGGTTTGGTCGTTACCGGCATCGTGCTCACCGTTTCCAGGTTCATCCCCCCTGGAGCCAGGAAGGTTGGGCTCATGGTGGGACTCGTGGTCGGACTGGCTCAGGGCATAGCGGTCATGCCCGGTATATCCAGGTCCGGCAGCACCATAGTGGCGGCCTTGGCGGTGGGTCTCTCACCTTTGGAGGCCTTCCGGTTCTCGTTCCTCCTGTCGGTTCCTGCGGTGATCGGGGCTACCCTGGTTGAGGTCTTTGACGGCGGGGGATACGCCGCGTTCCTTTCGTCCCTCCCCCATGGGTGGCCCATAGGTTTCGTGGCCGCTGGGGCCGCGGGTTTCCTCTCCCTTGTGGCTTTAAGACGGGTCTCCCTCTTCAGGGCCTGGTGGATGTTTGGTGCCTACTGCTTATTGCTTGGTACCGCGGTGGTGGGTTTCTCCTTGCTCGGTGTATGAGGATGGCCAAGGGGCTTCAGAAGGGCATCCCCGGCTGGATCGTAGTCATACTATGTCTAATGATGGGCGGTTTCGCGGGCAAGATGATGCAGATGTTCTCCTTCTCCGCCCCGCTCTTCCGAGACCTCTTGTCCTTCGGATTGGACTCGGGCCATGTGGATGTCATAGCATTTAGCTTTAGGGTTAGTTTCAGCATGGACTTCAACCTTGGAACTTTTTTGGGAGGAGTGATAGGAGTTTGGCTTGCCCGATGAGGTTGATACTGGCCTCAGGCAGTCCCCGGAGGAGGGAGTTGCTCGCCGCGTTGGGATGGAACTTCCAAGTGGTGGTATCCCAGGTTGATGAGTCACCCCTTCCCGGAGAGTCGCCGGAGGATATGGTGCTCAGGCTGTCCCTGGCGAAGGCCAGGGACGTGGCTTTGAGGGCCCCCGATGCCCTTGTGATCGGGGCCGACACGGTTGTCGAGCTGGACGGTCAGATATTCGGCAAACCCAATGGCAGGGACGAAGGGCTTAGGATGCTGATGGCCCTTCAGGGCAGGACCCACCGGGTACACACCGGAGTGTCCCTGGTGCTGGGGGATAGATCCGTATCGGGGGTTGAGACCACCCGGGTCCTGTTCAGACCCCTTTCGGCTGAGGACGCCGCTTGCTACATCAACACCGGTGAGGGGGATGACAAGGCGGGAAGCTACGCTATCCAGGGCAAGGGGGCCATGTTGGTGGAATCGATCGAGGGATGTTATTTCAACGTGGTGGGGCTTCCGGTCTTGAGGCTGAGCCGCCTCCTTGAGGAGATGGGCTTCAGCCTTTCAGATCAGCTTGGGGGTGTGAGCTTATGATCCATTTCCCAAAGGGTGGCCAGCTTCGGGGGGGGGCAGCGGACGGAAGGGGCAGTTCCTTCTTTGTGGCCCTCCTGGTGGCCTCCCTATGTGTGTCCCTCTTCTCGCTTCTTCCCAGGGTGAGGGCGGAGGTTGGGAACCGCAAGGTGGGCATAGTGCTTGAGTACAGGGACCTGGTCTCCCTCGCCAGGGAAGGTAGGGCCACGCCCTCAGGGCTGGCTGAATCCCTTAGGGCCAAGGGGCTCAGCGGGCTTTTGGTAGGGGAGTTGACCGGCCGGGACCTGATCTCCGGGTTTGGCTCCTTAAGGCTCTCCCCGGTGCGGGACCTGCCGTTCCCATTGCCGGTCCAGGGGGTTCCCAAGGATAGAGCGGTCCTTTGGTCCTCCGCGGATGACCCCAACATGAGGCTGGCAATGCCTTACCTATCCGCCAAGTTCCCCGCCTCATCCAGGATGTCCTCATCGGGGTACCTGGCGGTCCTGCTGTCCCTTGGTATGTCCGACCTATTGGATTCGGGGTTGGTTCCGGACTTCGAAGGCTTGGAGCTGGCCCGCCGGCTCGGTTTCCCAGTTTTGTTCCGTCCCCTTCCCTGCATAGGTGTTGGTGGCGGGGCTGTTGCTTCGGGGATAGAGACCCTCCTCTCCCACGGTTACCTCATAAGGGGCATACTCCCCGCTGGACTTACCGTGGCGGGCTACCCCCAGCTGGAGCCCCTAGGGGCGTTGCTAAGGGGGGAGTCCATGTTCCTGGCCCAGCCGGAGTTCGTGAAGCAGATCGGCATGGTACAGGCTGGCAAGTCCGCCTTCCCTAACCTCATACCCCTTCACAGCGTGATCAAGGACGAGGTCTTCTCCAAGTCCATAACCAGGGAGCAGCTGGTGGAGCGCATGGTACGGGCGGTTCACGAGAGGACCGTGAGGCTGCTTCTGGTCCGTCCCTATGACCTTTACCCAGGGGAGAGGCTTGGCAGCTTCACCGAGGACCTCGATCTGCTGAGCGCTTCCCTTAGGGCCCGGGGGTATATTATGGGGTTCCCTTCGGCGGAGCAGCCGGTGGGAAGGTCCCGCATAGCCCCGTTTGGTGCGGCCCTTGCGCTCCTGGCGGTGATGATGTCCCTGCTGAACCGCTTCTCCGAGGTCCGGCTGTTGAACAGTCCCCGCCTGATCCCCTTATACTTGGGGGTTCCGCTGCTGCTTGCATTGGGGGCCTCCATCGCCGGGGGCTTCCCGATGAAGCTTATGGGGGCCCTCCTCGGGGCCTTGGGGGCCTCTGAGGCGGCCCTCAGGGCGTTGGACCAGAAGAGCCCCTTAAGGGGGGCCCTGTGGGGTTTCGCGGTGGCTTTGGCGGTTGGCACCGCCATAGGTGCCATGTACGGCTTCAGCCTGTACATGCTGAGGGTTGAGGTGTTTTCAGGGGTTAAGCTCACCCTCGTACTGCCGCCGGTCATGGTGGTCCTGAACGATGTGCTGAAGCGAAGATACCCGGAGGGAGCGGAGATACTGAAACGTCCTCCCCTTTGGGGTGAACTGATGGTGGCCGGTATTCTCCTGGCGGGCCTCGCCTTCATGGCGGTAAGGAGCGACAACACCGCCCTGGTGCCCCAGTGGGAGCTGTCTTTCCGCGAGTGGTTGGAGCGGTTGCTGCTGGTCCGTCCCAGGACCAAGGAGCTCTTGGGGTATCCCTGCCTTTTCGTGACCTCCTGGCTGTCCGCCAGGGGAATTGTCCCAAGGCTTCAGGAGGTTTTCCGGATTGTGTCCTCCCTGGCCTTCGCATCCGCGGTCAACTCCTTCTGTCATCTTCACACCCCTTATCCGTTGACCTTGTTGCGGGGTTTCAACGGTCTTTGGACCGGGTGCCTTATAGGCCTTGTGCTGTTCGTATCCCTTGGCGCCGTGTTTAACTACCGAGCCGGGAGGTTAAGGTCATGACGAGGCCGGGGGAAAGGGATCTTCAGGTGGTCCTGTGCGGCTACTACGGGTTTGGCAACCTTGGGGATGAGCTCTTGGCCCGGGGCTTGGTGGAGCTCCTGGAGGGATGCGGGATACCGAGGTCCCGCATAGGTGTTCTGTCCGCTTCACCGGAGGTTACTGCCGCGGAGCTGTCCGTCAGGGCGGAGAACCGTTGGAGCCTCCGCAAGGTCAGCGGCTTCCTGCGTTCTGCCAGCACGCTGCTTTTAGGCGGCGGAGGCCTCTTTCAGGACGTCACAAGCATAAAGAGCCCCGTGTATTACTCCGGGGTGGTCTGGCTTGCCAGGAGGGCCGGGGCAGTCCCTTGGGCGTTCGGCCAGTCCTTGGGCCCCCTTCGAACCGCCCTGGGAAGGGCCCTCGCTAAAAGGGCTCTTGGGGCCTGTAAGGTCAGGGTGTTCCGGGACAGGCGTTCCGTGGCGATGGCTCAGTCCATGGGCATAGGGGCGGCGGCTTTGGCTCCGGATCCAGTGATGGCCCTAAGGCCCTCGGTCCTAAGGTCCAAGGAGGAGCACCTTTTGGTTAACGTGAGGCCCTCCAAGTCGTTTGACCTTTCTAAACTGGCCAGGTCCATAATGAGGCTTGCCAGCGCCACTGGCCTTTCCCCTGTTGGGTTCGCCATGGCTCAGGAGGATCTCATCCCCCTGAGGGACCTTGAGACCTTTGGGGTACGGTGGTCTCAGGTGAAGCTTTTAAGGACCCTTGGGGACTTCGAGGAGATGGCGTCCCGGGCTGGAGGATCTCTGTCCATGAGGCTGCACGGGGTCGTGTTGTCCGCCCTTTCTGGGTTGCCCTGCGGGGCCTTGCCTTATGATCCGAAGGTGGAGTCCTTTGCAGACGCCTTCGGGATCCCTAAACACGTTGGGGAAGGGGATATAGTCCTTGGGAAAGGGGTAGATCCCGGGGTTCTGGAGGAATCCGCCCAGGCTTTGAGGGATGCGATGGGGACGGCGCTGTTAAAATTAAAATTGAAGCCGGACCCTGTGGGCGGGCGGTGATGTGCCGTGTTGAGTGAGGAAAGGTCTAAGGAGCTCATATCCATAGCTCGGGAGGTCCGCAAGGACGTGGTGAGGATGATAGGCCTGGCCAAGGTCGGATGTTTGGAGTCCTCATTGGCCTTGGCGGACCTGTTGGTGTACCTTTATTGGGAGGCCCTTTCTGTGGATCCGTCAAACCCCAGGGACCTCAGGAGGGACAGGTTCATCCTGAGCAAACGTAGGGCCGCTCCGGTGCTGTACGCCGTACTGGCAAGGCGCGGTTTCTTCAGCCGGGAAGAGCTTTGGAGCTTCGGTCGTCTGGGGGCCCTTCTTCAGGGGAACCCGGAGTACCGCAGGATACCCGGTTTGGATGCCCCTTCCGGTCCGTCGGGGATGGGGTTGGGTATGGCGGTGGGGTTGTCCATGTCGCTTCAGATGGACAAAATGCCCTGCAGGACCTTTTGCCTCATGGGAGATGGGGAGCTTCGAGACGGGACCGTGTGGGAGGCCGCCTTTTCCGCGTCGTTCAGGAGGCTTGGTGGGCTGGTGGCGGTGATAAACGTTACCGATCACGGCAAGGAGCAGTGGGGTCCCGTGGACAGCGTTGACACCATAAAGGCAAAGCTTGAGTCCTTTGGCTGGACCGTGGCGGAGGGGGATGGACATGATTTCATGTCCATGGACGCCACCTTCCGTTCCATCATGGGGGTAGACTCGCCCAAGGCGGTGATATTGAGGACCCGGGAGGCCGGGGGGGTTCTCCTGCCCGGCGGTTCGTCCTGCAGGGGTCCCTTATCCCGGGAGGATGTGGACGTGGCGATAAGCTCCATAGAATCAGATGGGAGGAGACCTTCCGATGAGAGAACCTAGCCCCCTGTGGATCGCTTACGAGGAGACGTTGTGCGCCATGGGGGAGGAGATCGAGGATCTGGTGGTCCTGGATTCAAGGGAGCCCACCCTGTCCGGAGCGTTCAAGAGCATGTACCCCCGAAGGTTCTTCGTGGCGGGGATGTCTGAGCAGGAGATGGTGCTCACCGCTGCCGGACTGGCCTTGGGGGGCAAGAGGGTGTTCGTGTCATCCTCCAGCCCCTTCCTGGTGGGGAGGACGTACGATCTCATAAGGTCTTCGGTGGCCATACCGTCATTGGAGGTTCACCTGGTAAGCCCCTGCGGAGGGCTTGACATGGGGCCCGACGGGGCTCCAAGCCAGATGGTGGAGGACCTTGGCCTCATGACCGCCATGCCGGGGATGCCGGTTCTGGTCCCCTGCGATGGGGTATCCACCAGAAGGCTTACAGGGCTTACCGTGGATTTGAAGGGCCCTTCCTACATGAGGCTCACCAGGCGGGCATTGCGGGATCTCACCGGATTGGACGAAGGGGACTTCTCCATAGGGGGGGCTAGGCTGCTCACCCAGGGGGAGGGGGTCACGATATGTGCTTGTGGTATCATGGTGCACGAGGCATTAAAGGCCGCCCAGGTGCTTTCGAGCCAGGGCATAGACGCGGAGGTAATAGACTGTTACACCGTAAGGCCTCTGGCGGAACAGGTGGTCCTTTCATCGGTGAGGCGGACCGGGTGCTGCGTGGTTGCGGAGGAGCACAGTCTTTTCGGTGGTCTCGGCAGTGCGGTCTGCCAGTGCCTGTCCTCCAAGTATCCCGTGCCGGTTAGGCTTGTGTGCGGAGACGATCGGTTTGGCCAAAGCGGGTCCGATGAGGAGCTTCGGGAGTACTATGGTCTCACCAGCGGAAGGATAGTTGGGGCGGCGGTGCAGGTTTTGAACATGCGCAGGAGGTAGCATTTCATGGATATTCGTTTGTCAGGGGTGACCAAGATCTTCCATCCGGACATAACCGCCCTGGAGGATGTCTATCTTGAGATCCCCAAGGGGGAGTTCGTATATCTGGTAGGTCCCACCGGATCGGGGAAGACCACTTTGATGAGGACCATAACCAGGGAGGTAATGCCCACCAGGGGTCAGGTCATGGTGGGTTCGTACAGTTTGCGGAAGATAAGCCGTGTGGATCTTTCGCTGTTCCGGCGGGACGTGGGGGTTATCTATCAGGACTTCTGCCTTTTGCCGCATCTTAACGTTTTCGAGAACGTGGCCTTCGTGCTCGAAGTGCTTGGGATGCCGCCTAGGGAGGTTAAGGAGAGGACCGACGAGGTTTTGGAGCGGGTGAACCTTTGGCGGCGCCGTTTTCTCTACCCACCGCAGCTTTCAGGGGGTGAGCAGCAGCGGGTGGCGATAGCCAGGGCCATAGTGAACTCCCCGTCCATACTGCTGGCGGACGAGCCAACGGGCAACCTGGACCTTCATACCGCGGAAGAGATAATGCAGCTCATCCTATCCATAAACGCCATGGGGACCACGGTGCTCATGGCCACCCACAACCAGTACCTGGTGGACTCCTATAGGCAGCGGGTGGTGGAACTCAAGATGGGGCGAGTGGTTAGAGATGAAAAGAGGGGAAGGTACGAGATAGATGGGGAGCTTTAGGTATGCCATAAGGGACGGTTTAAGGCTGGTCTTTCGGCACTGGGGTTTGAGTTTTCTCACCCTGTTCACCTCCGCCGCGGTCTTCTACCTCATGGGATCCAGCATCCTCTTCGTGCTTAACACCCGGCATGTGGTGAAGAACCTGGAGGGGGAGTTGTCCATTCAGGCCTATGTCTCCCCCAACGTGGACCTTAACGGGTTTGCTGCGAGGGTGCGTCGAATGCCCCACGTGAGGGCCGTGGAGGTCATAACCCCCGCCAAGGCGCTTGAGCGCCTGAAGGCCCGGCTGGGAAGCCAAGCCCAGGCAATAACCCTGTTGGGAGAGAACCCCCTTCCTCCCAGCGTGGAGGTCTGGGTGGACAAGGCCTCGTCGGTCCCCATCGTGGCGAGGGAGCTGGTTGCGGTGGACGAGGTTCAAGATGTGGTGTACGCTGGCAAGCTGGCGGAGAAGCTGGCAAAGCTGTCCAGGTTCGCGGGCCGATTCTCCCTTGCGGTCCTGCTGGTGGCGGTGGCGGCAAGCGGTGTCGTCCTCTTCAACACCATAAGGATAGCGGTCTACTCCAAGGAGGAGGAGATCGCCATAATGCTCATGGTGGGGGCCACCCCGTCTTTCGTGGCCATGCCTTTCATAATACAGGGGGTCCTTTTGGGGAGCCTCGGGGCGTTTTGCTCTTCCGTGATGCTAGCCTTCTCCTACGGGGCAGCGGTGGAGAGGCTCAAGGACTTCCTGCCCTTCCTTGAGCTCTTGAACGACTCTTCCTTGCTCGTGAGGCTTGGTGGCGTCCTGGTGGGAGGGGGAGCCTTGGTGAGCTTCTTCGCGAGCTTCCTGGCGGTGGAGCGCTTCATCAGAAGGGCCCTTAAGCCCCTTTAGCCGTGGATGATTGGAACGGTGGGAACCATGGGGTTTAAGCGGTTCTTCCTAGCCTTTTCCCTGCTGGCGGTCCTGTGCGAAAGGTCCTATGCCGCCGGGGCCTCCGATCTAGAGAGGCGCCTAAAGCAGGAGGAGAAGAGGCTTAATCAGGTTCAAAGCCAGATATCCTATCACCAGAGGAAGGTCAAGGAGATGGAGGGCAAGGAGAGGGACGTCATCTCGGAGATCGAGACCTTGGCCCAGCAGATCGCGGTGACGGAACAGCGCATATCGGTTTTGAGCCTTCAGCGTGAGAAGGTGAAGGAACGGATGAGGCAGCTGGTGTCGGAGATACGGAACACCTCCACCAGGATAGATTACGTTAAGGAGCTTCTCAAGGCCCGGCTGGTGGCCATATACAAGTATGGCGGCATAGCGGAGTTCAACCTGCTCCTGTCGGCTCCTGGTGCGATGGATGCCCTTTCCACCTCGTATCTTTTGGGTAGGATAGCGGATCAGGACCAGCGGCTCATAAGGGAGCTCTCGGACCGGAAGACCCGGCTGAGCATGGCCCACAGGGAGCTGGCGGAGCAGAGGGCACTTCTGGAGAAGCAGAACCAGGACCTGCAGGACAACAAGTATCGGCTGAAGGTGGCCTCGGACAGGAGGAACGATCTGCTGAAACGGGTTAGGAGCGAGAAGAGCCTGCACCTGGCGGAGCTTCAGGAGTACCAGAGGATGGAGCAGGCCATAAACTCCACCATAACCAGGTTGATGGAGGAGAAGCGCCGAAGGCTTGCGGAGGCCCGGGCCCGGGCGGCCCAGATCAAGGCATCGGCGCCTAAAGAGGTCATATACTATAAGGGAGGACGCCTCGCCTGGCCGGTGGTTGGGCAGATCCGAAGCTCCTTTGGGGTAAGGGTTCACCCGGTTTTCAGGACCAGGATAATGCACACCGGGATAGACATATCGGGCAACCATGGGGATCCCGTAAGGGCGGCGGAGAACGGAGAGGTGTTGTATGCCGGATGGCTAAGAGGTTACGGTCAGGTGATAATACTTGACCACGGGGGTGATATAACCACCGTGTATGCCCACCTTTCCAAGATAGAGGTAAACGAGGGAGAGAAGGTTGGCCGTGGAGAGGTAATAGGTAGGGTTGGGAGCACCGGCATTGCCACGGGGCCGCACCTTCACTTTGAGGTCCGGGTCAACGGGAAGGCCACAAACCCGAGGGGTTACCTGCAGTAGAACGCGGAAGCTGGGTTTGCCAGAAGGTCTGGCGGTGTGGGCCTGGGGGTCTACCCGTTGACATTCATTCCACTGCGCAGGACGAAGGGAAGTGTGAGATCCTTGTTCAAACGCTTCAGAGATCTTGTATTGGGCGTCATCATAGGGGCCTTGGCGGTAACGGGGGTTATGGCTGCCATGGCGGGGGATGGCATTCAGCAGGGTTCCATCAAGGACCCCTTCTCCCCCAGGAACATGGCCATACTCAGGCAGGCAAGGGCTATAATAGATCTTTACCATGTTGATGCGGACAAGCTGCCCGGGGAGCAGAAGCTTTTCTATGGGGCCATGAAGGGAATGGTTGCCGCCGCCGGGGATCCCTACACCCGGTTTGTGGATCCCTCCCAGCTTAAGGAAGAGAGCATAGAGATGGAGGGTCAGTACGGAGGGGTAGGCATGTACGTGGGGCAGCGGGATGGCAAGGTGCTGGTCATAAGCCCCATGGAGGGCACCCCTGCAGAGCGGGCGGGCCTTAAGCCCATGGATGAGATAGTGAAGGTTGGGGACAAAATAGTGGTGGGGATGAACCAGGATGAGGTGGTCAACATGCTCCGGGGCCCGGCGGGGACGAAGGTAACCGTTTGGGTTCGTCGCAAGGGCAAGGATGAGATAATTAAGTTCGATCTCATCAGGGAGATCATAAAGATCCGTTCGGTTCGGAAGGAGATGCTCAAGGACAAGTACGCCTATGTGAGGCTTGCCCATTTCACCCAGACCGCTGGGCAGGAGATGGCGGAGGCGGTGGCTTGGGCCTCTTCCAAGGGGGCTAAGGGCATTGTTTTGGATCTTCGTAACAACCCCGGCGGACTCCTTAACGCCGCGGCGGACGTGGCCTCCTGCTTCCTGAACGATGGGGATCTTGTGGTGAGCACCAAGGGAAGGGTTGACAGGGCCAACGAAGCCATGTACGCCTCCGGAAGGGTTAAGTTCAAGGGACCTTTGGTGGTGCTCATCAACGAGGGCAGTGCCAGTGCCTCGGAGATAGTGGCAGGGGCCCTTAAGGATCATGGGAGGGCCAAGCTTGTGGGGGTCAAGAGCTTCGGCAAGGGGTCCGTTCAGACCCTGTTCAACCTGCCCGATGGGGCGGGCATGTACGTTACCATCGCCCGGTACTACACCCCTTCGGGACGCATGATAGACAAGGTGGGATTGAACCCGGACGTGAAGGTGTCCGGGGAGCCCATGGGGGATCTTGCCAAGGACCCTCAGGTCAGGAAGGGCGTTGAGATCTTGAAGTCCATGAGGTAGCAAGGGTGCGTCGGCTCTTATGGGCGGTCCTTATCCTTCTCCTGGTGGTTTTCGTCGGCAGGTTTTGGCGGGAGGGTTTGGAGGTATTCGACCGTCTGTGGGATCGTGGGGCTCTTGAGGTAGCCCGGGATGATGCCGCCGAAAGCGGGGTTCCCGGTAAGGCTGCCCCTCAGGACAACCCGTTGGTTGAGCCCGGGCGTAAAGCCCCAGTGGCATCGGCGGATGAGCCGGGTAAGGGGCCACTGGCAGATGGTGCTCATCTCACGCCTCCCCGACCCGCCAAGGGGGTGGATAGGTCGGGGGAACCCAGGCGTTGGCTTGCGATAGTGGTGGACGATATGGGGTATGACGTTAAAGCCGCCCGGAGGTTGGCCTCCTTGGAGCTTCCCATGACCTGGGCTATAATACCCGGTGCTCCTCATGCGTCCCAGGTGGCTAGGATAGCGGAGTCCAAGGGAATACCATATCTGGTTCACGTCCCGATGAAGGCCTTGTCGGACGGGAGTTCTAAGGGGATGGTGGTAGCTCCTGACATGGCCCCGGAGGAGATAAGGGATAGGGCTAAGGCGGCCTTTGATGCACTGCCCGGGGCGGTGGGGGTTAACAACCATCGAGGTTCTGGGGCCACCGCAGACCGTCCTGCCATGGAGGCCTTTTTGGGGGCTCTCAAGGCGCAGAGGCCCGGGTGGTTCTTCCTGGACAGCAGGACCAACCCGAAATCCGTGGCCTTCTCGGTGGCCTTGGAGATGGGGCTTAAGGCGTTTAGAAACCGATACTTCATAGATGCGGTCCCCGGTGGTGAGGAGCGGGCTTTGATGGCCGCCCTTTCGGGGGCCTACAGGTCGGGCAGGGCGGTAGCCATAGGACATCCAAGGCCCGGCACCATAGAGGTCCTTTCCAGGCTTTCCAGGGGGGAGCTGCCGATGCCGGAGGGGCTTGATCTGGTGAGGCTCACCCAGGTGGCCGGGGAAGGGGGAGGAGGAAAGAGATGAAGCGCAGAGCGGAAGTGATAATAGGGGCCCAGTGGGGAGATGAGGGCAAGGGACGGGTGGTCGACGCCCTGGCGGACAGGGTTGATCTGGTTGTCCGCTATCAGGGTGGGGCAAACGCGGGTCATACGGTAATAGCAGGTGGGGAGAAACACGTTTTTCACCTGCTTCCCTCGGGGATGCTGTACCCGGGGAAGACCTGCGTCATAGGCGGTGGCGTGGTGGTGGATCCTGACCAGCTCTTGGCGGAGCTTGGGGAGCTTCGGGAGAGGGGAAAGGACAGGGCGAGGCTGGTGGTAAGCCGCAATGCCCACGTGGTGATGCCCTACCATAAGACCCTGGACGTGCTATCCGAGAGGGAGAGGAGCGCCTCCCAGCGGATAGGCACCACCAGTCGCGGGATAGGCCCCTGTTACGTGGACAAGTTCGCCCGGGTGGGCATAAGGATAGGGGACCTTTTGGACGAGGGGGTCTTGAGGGAGAAGCTGGCTTTGAACCTGGAGAGCAAGAACCTCTTGCTCACCCGCATATACGGTGAGAAGCCCTTGGCGATGGATGACCTGATGGACCGGGCGATCCAGTGGGGGTGCCAGCTGGCGCCGTACGTTGGGGATGCCTACGTGGAAGTGAACCGTGCGCTTGATGAGGGCAAGGGAGTGCTTTTCGAGGGTGCCCAGGGCACGCTGCTTGACGTGGACTTCGGTACCTACCCCTATGTCACCAGTTCCAGCCCGACGGCCGGCGGTGCCTGTACCGGGGTCGGCGTGGGGCCCAACCGGATAGACCGGGTCATCGGGGTTGCGAAGGCCTATTGCACCAGGGTGGGAGAGGGGCCGTTCCCCACGGAGCTCAACTGCGAGATAGGTTCTAGGCTTAGGGAGGTGGGGAACGAGTACGGAGCCACCACTGGAAGGCCCAGGAGATGCGGTTGGCTTGACCTGGTGGCCTTAAAATACTCGGTTATGGTTAACGGCCTTGACGCCATAGCCCTTACCAAGCTTGATGTCCTGTCCGGATTGGAGCAGATAAACGTGGCGGTGGAGTACCGGATAGACGGGAGCTCAACGGTTTACTTCCCCACGGATCATCGGATGCTCTCCGCTGCGGAGCCGGTGTACAAGACCCTTAAGGGTTTCAACGAGGACATCTCCGGGTGTACGTCCTTTGACGAGCTGCCGAAGGCCGCAAAGGATTACGTGGCCTTCATAGAGGAGTACTGCGGGGTCCCGGTGGTGTTGCTGGGGGTGGGTCCTGCCAGGGAGGCCACCATAATAAGGGGGCTTTAGCGGGCCTTGATAATCGGCGAGATCCGGTTCTGCGGGGTGGAGGACGTTCTTTGCCTGGAGGAGCTGGATGTCATGTGTGGGTCCCCTGCGTGGAGCAGGGGACTCTTTCTTCATCACGTGGCTTCCGACCGGGGCGGAGCGGTGATTGGTATGTTCCTTAAGGGGAAGCTCAGGGGGTTCCTCGTTTGGGAGCTTCGTGGGGACGAAGCGTGGGTCGTGAGGATAGGGGTCCATAGGGACTTCAGGAGGCTGGGGCTTGGGTCCCAGCTCATGTGTGCCATGGAGGTGATGGCCATGGCACAGGGGTGCCTTAGGGCCAGGCTTCACGTAAGGTCATCCAACCGGGACGCCATGGGGTTTTACTCCGCCATGGGCTTTAGGAGGGTTGAGCTGGTCCCCGGTTACTACTCCGACGGGGAGGACGGGGAGCTTTGGGAGACGGAGCTGCCGTTCAACATTTAGGAAACTTAGGGTCGCCTATAGGGGCAGCCCAGGTCCCCGCAGGATCCGCACTGATCGTCAAGGCCCGTGTCCTCCGGATGGCAGACGGGGATCAAAAGGGTGGAAAGCGAGTCCTCCGGCACCAGGAGATCTTCTTTTAAGCTTATCCCAGCCGAATCGCTGTTCAATAGGTAGGCGAGCCGCCCTTGGACATTAAGGGGGACGTCCCTTCCTGGGAAGAGGGCCCTTACGTGATTGAAGCCCGACAGGTTCGCAAGAAGGAGCTTGAAGAAGTTGATGGCCCTTTCTAGCCCCGCCATGGCCGCACCGTTTCTTATCATCTGTTCCAGGACGGGTCTTTCCGATGGCGGAAGCTCCTCCAAGGACCACACGATGGCTCCAAGACACGGGGTATCCGGCGGCAGGCACGGCATATCTCCGCCTACGACGTCTTCGAAGATCGAAAGGGCGAAAACCCTGCCCAGCCCTGTAACCCTGAAGCGAAGTGTTCCAAGCACATCCAGGGCCCTGTGGTGGGGTGGGATCTTCATCCTTTCCGCCAGGACCCTTGCGTCCCCCGAGGCAGGGGGTACCCTGAAGCCGAAGCTCAACATGGCGTTTCCTTCGGATATCCTCATGATGGTAGATTTTACGCTCCGGGAGGTGAAAGTAAACATGCCGGTTTTAAGGGTCCACAGGAGGGGATCTACGATTGAGATGGAGCTTCCAAGGGGGATCAGCCTGCTTGAAGCCCTCAAGGCCGCCGGTTTCGCCCGTGATGTGGAGTCCCCTTGCGGGGGCCTTGGTCTGTGCGGGGGTTGTACCGTAAGGGCATCCGGCGGCCTCTCCGGGCGGTCCCCGAGGGAGGCTCTGATGCCCGGCGATTTAAGGCTCGCTTGTACTGCCAGGTTATTGGGGCATGCGGAGGTCTTCCTTGATGACCCTCCTCAGCCTATTTTTTCGGGCCCCAATGGATCCCACGCCTTGGCTGTTCCGGAGGACGCCGCATCCCGGGCGTTGCCCTTCCGGCTAGACCTGCGCCGGGAAGCCATGGTTGGGACCTCAAGCCTTGAGGAGTTCCTGTTGAGGAGCAGTGCCGGGCTTTCATGCCCTCCCGAGGCGGTGTCGGACCTTGCGTTGGAAGGGCTTGCCAAGATGCTTTCCCGGGGGGAACCTGAGGCGGTGGGGTGGGTTTTTGACCATCGGGTTGTGATGGTGGCCCCTTTGGGTGTTACTCCCCTTGGTTTGGCGGCGGATCTTGGCAGCAGCACCATAGAGGTGGCGGCGGTGGACCTTCGGTCCGGGGAGGTTTTGGGCAGGTTAAGGGTTGAGAACCGTCAGCGCCGGTTGGGGCGTGACGTTATAAGCCGGGTCGTCAGGGCCATTGAAGGGTTTTCCGATGAGCTGAGGTCCCTTCTTGTCCTGTCATTGAACGAAGCGATTAATGAGCTTCTTAAGTCCTCCGGGGCGTCAGCAGACCGAGTGGTCAAGATGGTGGTGGGGTGCAACACGGTTGTGGGGAGCTTCCTTTTTGGGATCCCGCCGGCGGGGCTTTCGGAGAGGCCCTTTCTGCCCTGGACTTTAAGGAGCAGGACGGAGAGGGCATCTGGGCTTGGGATTGACCTTGGTTGTCCGTTGACGCTGTTGCCTTCCATCGGGGGTTTCGTGGGATCTGATGCTTTGGCACTTCTTTACCGTCATAGGTCGGGGGGAGCGAGGCTTCTTCTGGACCTTGGTACCAACGGGGAGGTGTTGTTGTGGACCTCAGGGGGTGCCCTTGGGGCCTCAACTGCAGCGGGTCCCGCCTTTGAGGGATATGGACTGTCCTGCGGCATGCCGGCCCTGCCGGGAGCGGTTCACCGGGTCCGATTGGATGGCGGGGATGTTAAACTTGATGTCATAGGGGGATCTGAGCCCAAGGGCATTTGCGGATCCGGGTTGGTTTCATCGGTGTCGCTCATGAGGGAGATGGAGGTCCTGGACAGGTCCGGACGGATGAAGCCATGTCTGGGCCTTCGATTTCGGCTGGGCGGGGACGTGGATCTTTGGGTAACCCAGAGGGATGTAAGGGAGTTCCAGCTGGCCAAGGGGGCGGTGAGGGCGGCGATTGAGACCCTCCTTGAGGAGGCTGGGATAGGGGAGTCCCAAGTGGAGCTTTGCGTGGTGTCCGGGCTGTTCGGTGGTTCCCTTGAGGCTGTAGATCTCATAAGGACCGGCATGTTGCCTCCCCCGTGGAGGGACAGGATACACTTCTCCCCGGATGGGGTGTTGGAGGGTCTTCTCTCCGTGCTGCTCGGGGGTGAAAAAGCTATGAGGGAGGTGGAAAAACTGGCTTCCAGGTGCCGCCACGTATCTTTGGACCGGGATGACTTTAAGGAACGGCTCATGAGGTGTCTTGACCTTGGGGAGTCTTATCCGGGATAGGTCTTTCGGAGTACCGAAGGGACCTGCGTGTCTCATTGAAAACTGCCTACAGTTGTCCATTGGAGGTGTTTCTTTGAAGCTGTTCATACTGCCTATAGCGTCCCTTGCGATCCTCTTGTTCTTTGTTCCAAGGGCATTTTCCGCTCCTCTGCCCGAGGTTTCCATGGGTGGGGTGAACCAGTACCACCTTGCGAACCGTTTGATGGTGCTCCTCATCCGTGATCCCGGGGCTTCAAACGTTACGGTCAACGTGGTTTACCGGGTGGGTTCGTCCGACGAGAGGGACGGAGAGAGGGGGCTGGCACATCTTTTGGAGCATCTGCTTTTCAAGGGTACCCCGTCTCATCCTGACATCCCGAGCGAGATAGCCTCTAGGGGAGGCAGGGCGAACGGCAACACCTGGACCGACAGGACCTGTTACTTCCAGACCCTTCCGGCCCGCTTGGAAAACCTTCGCTGGGCCCTGTCCTTGGAGTCCGAGAGGATGACCAAGGCCAGGATAACCGCCGAGGAGCTGGATAAGGAGCGCGGCGTGGTGATCAATGAGCTTGTGAGGGGTGAGAACGACCCGATATCGGTCCTCATGAACCGGATGGAGAGCGTGGCCTTCGATTGGCATTCTTATGGTAAGCCCACCATAGGGAACCGGGTGGATCTTGAGAGGCTTTCGTTGGACCGGGTGCTTGATTTCTACAGGTCCTTCGTAAGGCCGGACAACGGGGTTCTCATCATCTCCAGCCCCTTTGAGGATGAGGTGGTCCTTAAGGAGGTTGAGCGGTTCTTCGGTTCCATAGAGGTGCCTTCCTATCCAGTGCCTAGGATGGTGAGCCAGGAGCTAGGTCAGGATGGGGAGCGCATGGTGAAGCTGTACCTTCCCGGTCAGTATGGTGCGGTTGGGTTGGTTTACCATGGTCCCGCGGGCTCATCCAGGAAGGCTGCGGCTTTCCAGGTGTTGATGGAGATAATAGGGGCGGAACCCTCTGGCAGGCTGTACCGGGACTTGGTGATGAAGGGGGTGGCCGGTGCCGTATGGGCCGGGGCCTTCATGTTCAAGGACTCCTCGACCGCCATAGCCCTGGCGCAGCTGCCCGGGGGCTCCAATCCGGAATCCGCCCTTGCGGCCATGGTAGATTCCGTGGAGGGAAGGAGAGGGTTTACCGCCGAGGAGGTTCATCAGGCGAAGCAGAGGATACTCAAGAGGATGGACCTTAAGTATGCCAGCCCGGACGAACTGGCGGTGGAGCTGACCGAGTGGGTTGCAAGGGGTGACTGGCGGCTCTTCTTCGTTCACAGGTCCAGGGTTGAGGACGTAACCCCGGAGGAAGTGAACGCCCTGGCGGAACGCTACCTGGTTAGGTACAACAGGACCGCTGGGATATTCGAGCCCTCCTCCTCGGATGTCAGGGTTATGGTCCCCAATGGGGAGCCGATCGGGGAGGAGGAGCTGCGGCGGGCAGCGGAGTCTCCCTTGATGGAGGGAGAGTCGCTGGGGGTAACGCTGGACGAGATGGAGAGGCGGGTTCAGCGTTTTACCTTGGGCGGCTTGAAGGTGGGGCTTATCGACAAGAGGACCAGGGGAGGCTGGGTTTACGCCAGGCTGGGACTTGAAATAGGCACCCCCGAGGATCTTAAAGGCAAGGCCCTCATCGGGGAGCTGATGGGGCGTTACCTCGGCAGAGGGGCGGGGGGCATGTCTAGGGAGGAGCTGGACAGGGCCTTTGACGAGATGAGGGCCTTGGTATCCTTCTCGGGATCCCCAACCGGGGTGACAGTGGATCTCAAAGCCCCTTCCGAGAACTTCGGCAAGGCTTTGGATCTGGTGGCCCTGTGTCTTAAGGAGCCCAGGTTCTCCAAGGAGCAGTTGAGTACGCTGAAACTGGAGCTTCGTTCCGAGATAGAGGATCAGATGGATGACCCGTCCGCCCTTGCGGAGGAGGTGCTCGATGAGGCCTTCAACCCCTACCACAAGGGGGATGTAAGGCGTCCTTTGACCATGAAGGAGCGCCTAGAGGGCATGGAGTCCGTGGGTCTGAATGAGCTCAAGGCCTTCCACCGCCAGTTCTTTGGTCTTTCAGAGGGCCAGCTAGGGGTGGTGGGCCCGGTGGATGGGGACTGGCTCAGGAAGAAGCTCGAGGATCTCTTCTCCGGTTGGAGCCCCAAGGTGCGGTACCGCAGGGTTGAGTATCCGTTTGTCCCTGTGGAAGGGGGAGTCCGGAGGGTTCAGGTGAACGGCAAGCCCAATGCAACGGTGGCTGCCTGGTCCCCGGTTAGGATAAACCAGGAGAGCCCCGATTACCCGGACCTTTTGGTGGCGGTTAACGTGCTGGGAGGGGGATGGCTGGACTCCAGGCTTGCACGGCGCATAAGGCATCATGACGGAACCAGCTACGGCGTAAGGCTTTCATTGCGGGTCTTCGATCCGGACGACTCGGGAAGGCTGGAGTTCTGGGCCATAGCGTCCCCCAAGGACGTGCCGAGGGTTAAGGAGTCTTTTAGGGATGAGTTGAGGCGAGCCTTAAACGAAGGGTTTTCGTCCCAGGAGGTGGAGAGGGCCAAGTCGTTCATCCTCGAGGGGGTGAAGGTGGACCGCTCCCAGGACGGGAGGCTCCCAAGACAGCTGGAGAAGGACCTCTTCCTGGGCAGGGACTTCCTGTGGCATAGGGCCATGGAGGAGGCCATATCGAAGGTGACTCCGGATTCCGCGCTGAAGGCGCTTAGAAGGCATCTATCCGGGGAAGGGGCCTTCCTCATCGTTGAGGCCGGCAGTTTCGAATAGCCAGGTCCTCTTGATCGGTGTAAGAGGACTTTCAAGTGTGCAAAAATGCCAGGGGCTCTTGGGATCGAGGCCCCTGGCATTTTTTGATCACCCTTTGCAGGTCCGGGCCTTAGAGCTTTTGCAGCATCCCCCTGGCGGCCCATATGCCCGACGCGGAGGCCTGGATGACTCCCCTGGTGACCCCGGCCCCGTCCCCGGCGGCGTAAAGGCCCGTTATGTTGGTCTCCAGCCACTTTGAGAGGCTTAGTTTCAAGCTATAGAACTTTACCTCCACGCCGTACAGCAGGGTGTGGTTTCCGTTTATCCCGGGCATTAGACAGTCCAGGGCCTCGATCATCTCCATTATGCCCTTCATGTGCCGGTAGGGCAGGACGAAGGACAGGTCGCCGGGCTCCGCGGTCTTTAACGTGGGCCTTACGAGCCCCCGGGCTATCCGGTCCTGGGTGGACCTTCGGCCCCGCTTGAGGTCCCCTAGGCGCTGGACCAGGACGGTCCCCCCCAGCATGTTCGCAAGCCTTGCTATGTGGCTGCCGTACCCGTTGGGGTCGTTGAAGGGCTTGGTGAACTGGGTGGAAACCAGTATGGCGAAGTTGGTGTTTTCGGTTCGCTTGTCCGGGTCCCGGTTGGAGTGGCCGTTGACGGTTAGTATCCCGTGATGGGTCTGGTACTCCGTGGTGACCTCTCCGTTGGGGCACATGCAGAAGGTGCGCACCTTGTCGTCAAAGGTTGGGGTGTCCAGCACGGCCTTTATCTCGTAGAACTGATCGGTTATCTCCTTGGCCCACGCGGCGGGGATCTCTACCCTTACTCCTATGTCCACCGGCAGGGATTCTATATCGAGTCCCAGGGAACGCACCGTCTGCTCCATCCAAGGGGCGCCCTCTCGTCCCGGAGCAAGCATCACCATATCGGCTTCGATCCTCGTTCCGTCCGACAGGACCACCCCCTGGACCTTGCCGTCCTTGACGGAAACGGACTCCACGGATTTGTTAAGGATTATATCCGCCTTGTCCTCAAGCTCCCTCATTATGCTGGACAGTATGTCCTTTGAGCGGTCGGTGCCCATGTGCCTTATGGTTGCCGGTATGACCTGAAGCCCGGACCTCCTCGCCCTGTCCATTACGCTTGCGGCCAGCGAATCGTTGGGGCTGAACAGCTCCTGGCTTGCCCCATGCTCCACGTACACCCTGTCCACCTCGTTTATCAGGCGGATCAGCTCATCCCTTCCGCAGTACCCCTCCAGGTTACCCCCGAACTCTGGGGTTAAGGTGAGCTTGCCGTCGCTGTAGGCCCCAGCTCCCCCCCAGCCGCAGACCACGTTGCATGGGGTGCAGTGGACACAGCGGTCGGTCTTCCCCTCCTTGAGGGGACAGTGCCGCTTCTTGATGTCCCTTCCCTTGTCTACCAATGCCACCCGCTTGCCAGCCCTTACAAGCTCCCGGGCGGCGAATATTCCAGCAGGACCGGCTCCCACCAGGATAACGTCGTATCGCAAAGGATCCCCTCCCAACAAGGCCGGATCTCTTGACCGGCCGAAATCCCAAAGGGGCATGATATATGGAAGCGGCTAATTTGTAAACTGGGATATATTCTAAAACTTCCAAGCCCGGTCGGTTAAGCGGATATGTTTATGGGAATGACAGGCCTTTTTACGATACGTTCACCTTTTAGTTGGTGTATCATAGAGCAAAAACCACAAGGGGGGGTTGGAGGTTGAAGTTCTTTGGCCTTAACGGTCGTTCATTTCCGGATGACGTAAAAGGTATTGTGGTGTTGCTGAAGGAGGGGGAGGTTGTTTCATCCCTAGGTATGCCGAAGGAGGCGGCGGATTTTACGTCGTTGTTGGCCGCTGCGGAGGGCTTCAATGGAAAGCCGAAGGAGAGGGCTCTTGGGGTTTCCCCCTCTGGGGTATGGGTGGCTTTGGCGGGGGTGGGTGACGGTTCATCCCGTAACGTGATGGTAGCTTCCGCCGAGGCCATGAGGTCCCTGGCGTCTAAGGGCTGTTCAAGGGTCATGGTGGCGGCTTCAGGGCTTTGTGACGAGGGCCTTTCCGTGGCGGAGGGGGCGGTGCTTGGAACCTACCGGTTCAACCGGTACAGGGCAAAGGACAAGGATGACCGCTTCGTGGTTCCAGACGAGGTTCACGTCATGGGAGGCCAGGAGCAGGCCATGGCGGAGGGGGCGGTGCTTGGGGAGTCCCAAAACTACACCAGGGATCTTGCCAACGAGCCGGGCAACGTGGTTACCCCCGAGGAGCTGGCGTCGAGGGCCAGGGATTTAGCCGAGCGTTTCGGCTGTCAGGTTACGGTGTTGGACGAGTCCGCCATGAAGGAGAAGGGGATGAACGCGGTGCTTGCGGTGGGCATGGGGTCCTCCAATCCCCCTAGGTTCATCCATATAACCCGCAAGGTCCAGTCTCCGAAGGCGAGGGTGGCCCTGATAGGCAAGGGGCTCACCTTTGATAGCGGGGGTCTTAACATAAAGCCTGGGGACTCCATGAAGACCATGAAGGGGGATAAGTCCGGGGCCTGTGCGGTGTTGGGGGCCTTTTTGGGAGCTTGCCGGCTGGGCCTTCCGTTGGATCTACACGTGATAATAGCCGCTGCGGAGAACATGCCGGACGGCAGGGCATACAGGCCGGACGACATAATAAAGACCTATTCGGGGAAGACGGTGGAGATACTGAACACCGATGCGGAGGGGCGCATGACCCTTGTGGATGCCATAGCCTACGCGTGCGAGCAGGACGTGGACTACGTGGTGGATATTGCCACCCTTACGGGTGCCTGTGCGGTGGCGCTGGGGGAGAACACCGCGGGGCTCTTCAGCCCTGACGACGGCCTGGCGGGGGAGCTTGCGGAGGCGTTCAACCGATCGGGGGAGCGGGTTTGGCGGCTTCCGCTTGATGACGAGACCTTGAGGGAGGGGATAAAATCCCCGGTGGCGGACCTGGCGCAGTGTGGCAGCAGGTATGGTGGTGCCATAACCGCCGCCATGCTGCTGGGTGAGTTCGTGTCCGGTGGGAAGCGTTGGGCTCACCTGGACATAGCCGGCGTGGACGTGGTGAACGAGAACCGGGGGCACCTGGTTAAGGGAGCCAGCGGCTTTGGGGCTCGGTCATTAATAAGGTGGATGAAGGGGCTTTTGGCTTAAGGATCCCGAAGGGGCATTTGAATTTAAAGGGAGATGGATCCCATGGAGCGAGGATCTACCATAGGGATAATCAACGGCGTGGTTTATCCCCTTGCGCCTCCCGGGAGGGCCACGGCCCTTTTCGCCAGGGATGGGGTGCTGGAGTTCATCGGAGGCGATGAGGAGGTCATAGCCCGATGCGACCATAGGACCACCCTTCTAGATCTTAAGGGGGCCTTTGTGTTCCCCGCCTTTGGGGATACCCATCTTCATCTGATGGAGTATGGAAGGTCCTTGGTGTCATTGGACCTTAGGGGGGCCTCGTCCATACCTCAGATGATTGGTATGGGCCGCAAGGCGGTGGAAGGTGATCCTTCCAGGGGATGGCACATCGGTTGGGGATGGGATCAGGAGTCCTTGGAGGAGCGGCGTTTCCCCACCCGGAGGGACCTTGACCTAATAAGTGATCAGAGGCCCATATTCTATGAGCGGGCCTGTGGGCACGTGGGGGTGCTTAACACCCCTGGTTTGAGGGAGCTTGGGCTCATGGATGACCCCAGGATGGCGGGGCCCTTCGTTGAGACCGACCTTGATGGCGTTCCCAACGGGGTTGTGAGCGAGGAAGCCCTCATGTGGGTGCGTTCCAGGCTGCCTGTCTCCTCGGAGGATGAGCTAAGGTGTTGGCTCAAGAGGGCCTGTGAGGCCTTGCTGGCCAAGGGTGTTACGTGGGTTCAGAGTGATGATCTCTCTGCCTTTGGGAGCCTTAAGAGGATGGCGGAGTTCTACCTTGAGGAGGACAAGGAGGGGCGTCTTCCTTTGAGGGTTGACCTCATCTTCAGGATAGGCTCCCGGTCCGAGCTGGAGGAGCTGGAGGAGGCGCTCCGGCTCTTCAGGGCAGTGAAGCCCAGGCACTGTGGTATAGGGCCGGTGAAGCTTGTTTTGGACGGTACCATAGGGGCGAGGACGGCGGCCCTTAACGAGCCCTATTGGGATGCCGCTTCGGAGAGGGGCTTTCTGGCCTTTACCCAGGAGGAGCTTGAGTTCCTCATGAGGGCGGTGGAGCCCCTGGGCTGTCAGGTGGCTTGCCATGCCATAGGAGACAGGGCTCTTGCCCAGGCGGTGAGTGCCTTTGAGAGCCTCCAGGTGGGGGGCTCCTCCGGTTTGCCCCCCCGGGTTCTCCACTGTCAGGTTGGGGATCCCGAGCTCTACAGCCGCATGGCTGAGCTGGGGGTTACGGCGGACATTCAGCCCTTGTTCTTGGCCAACGATTGGAAGATAATACTGGACCGTTTGGGTCCCGACAGGGCAAGGAACAGCTACGCCTGGAAGACCATGGTGGACCGCGGGGTAGCCCTTTCAGGCGAGTCTGATGCTCCTTATGGGATATCCGATCCGTTGGAGGGGATTAGGATAGCGGTGACCCGTAAGGATCTGCACGGGGAGCCAGAGCATGGCTGGATGCCCAACCAGAGACTGGACATATCCGAGGCCTTCTGGCTTTACACCGGCGGAGCCGCCAAGGTTTGCGGCCGATGGAGGAATAGGGGGTCCTTGGAGGTTGGCAAGTCCGCGGACTTCATAGCCCTGTTGGAGGATCCTTTTAGGGTGGAGCCCGATAGGATAGGTGGCGTGGAGGTGGGGCTTACCGTGTGTGGCGGTAAGATCCGCTACCTTAGGTAGGATGAGCTTTGACGGCGATGAGGGGAGTAGGTGATTTTGGCTATAACTCTTAAGGGGTTCCTCCGCAGGGAGGTGCGACCTGCCCTAGGATGTACCGAGCCTGGGGCGGTGGCTTTGAGCGTGGCCAGGGCCTGTGAGGAGCTTAGCGACCGGGAGCATGTGGCGGCGGTTAGGGTTACCGTGAGTTCCAGCATTTACAAGAACGGGATGGCGGTGGGGATACCCGGGGCTAACGGGGCCAAGGGCAATCCTTTGGCCGCTGCGTTGGGTGCCTTGGTTGGCAAGTCCGCCTATGGCCTGGAGGTGTTGAAGGACACCACTGAGGCGGATGTGGAAAGGGCCAGGGCGTGGGTAGATGAGGAGCGGGTGAGCGTGGTATGCGATCCTGGCAGGACCGGGGTTTACGTGCTTTCCGCGGTGTTTACCCCAAGTCACAAGGCGGTTTGCCTCGTTTCCGGAAGCCATGACAGGGTAGCCAAGGTGATGTTGGACGGCCAGGTGGTTTATGAGGACCAAGAGATCTCTGCCCATTCCGGGTCCTCCTGCGGGGACGATGAGCTGCCGGAGTCGTACGCCGATGTGTTCGCCATGCTGGAGCAGATGGACCTTGAGGACCAGGAGTTCCTGCTGCGGGGAGTGGAGATGAACATGGCGGTGGCGGAGGTGGGGCTATCCGGTGATGGTCGTTCCTTGGGGATGGGAAGGTGCATAATGGATGCCTCCAATGGTGACCTTGGGCTTAGGATAAGGGCCACCGCCACCGCTGCGGCGGACAGCCGCATGTGGGGTGTTCAGATGCCCGTCATGAGCAGCGCCGGCAGCGGTAACCACGGGATAACCGCAATACTTCCGGTGGCCATCCTGGGGGATGAGCTGGGTTGTTCCAGGGAGCAGATTGCCCGGGCCTTGGCGTTGAGCCATCTGTCCACCAGCTTTGTGAAGCGCCGGCTTGGCAGGCTTTCCCCGGTTTGCGGGTGTTCCGTGGCCGCTGGGGCGGGTGCTGCGGCGGGGATGTGTCTCTTGCTGGGCGGTGACGTTCAAAGGGTTCAGTCCGCCATGGAGATGGTATTGGCGAACCTGGCGGGCATGTTGTGCGACGGGGCCAAGGAGAGCTGTGCCCTCAAGGTGGGTACCGGTTCCCACGAGGCTTACCTGGCGGCAAGGATGGCCGCCTCGGGGTTGTCCCTTTGCAAACCCCAGGGGGTGTTGTCCTGTGCCTTCGAGGCCTCGGTGGAGAACGTGGCCAAGGTCAACCAGGATGGCATGAGGGACGTGGACAAGGTGATCATAGGCATACTGGATCGATCCTTCGCCGGCCTTGGCGGGGGGGTTTAAGGGTTGACCCCGGACCTTGACAGGATCAGGGGAGAGGTCCTGGAGGTATCCTACAGGGATGATCTAACCGGGTATACGGTGGCCAAAGTGGTCACCCCGGAGGGTGAGACTGTTACGGTGGTGGGTTCTTTTCCCCTGATCATGGCGGGGGAGCGTTTGTCCCTGTTGGGAAGGTGGGGGAG
The DNA here is from genome assembly GCF_000237825.1 of Thermanaerovibrio velox DSM 12556. Classification (NCBI taxonomy): domain Bacteria; kingdom Thermotogati; phylum Synergistota; class Synergistia; order Synergistales; family Synergistaceae; genus Thermanaerovibrio; species Thermanaerovibrio velox. Next base: position 1,338,746 of record NZ_CM001377.1, on the reverse strand, counting down.
ACATCAGCGTTACGGTCTTCAGTTCCGGGCCGAGAAGCTCCGGGTGGAGATGCCGGTATCTGAGGAGGGGCTTGTTAGATACCTGTCCTCCGGGTTGCTACCTGGGGTGGGTCCTTCGGTTGCGAGGCGTATCGTGGAGGCATTCGGCGGTGATACCCTGGAGGTGCTGGACAACCATCCGGAGAGGCTTTTAGAGGTCCCTGGAATTGGGGCTAAAAGGCTGGATGAGATCCGCAGGCGTTGGGAGGAGCACCGGCATAGGCGCCATGTGATGATGGAGATCATGGATTACGGCATAGGGTTCTCCATGGCGGATCGGATATTTTGTGCCTACGGAGACCTGGCCCCTCAGGTGATAAGGAACAACCCCTATCAGCTGGCCTATGACGTGAAGGGTATAGGTTTTGTGACAGCGGACCAGATAGCCAAGGGGATGGGGTTTGACGATCATGCCCCCGAGAGGCTGGATGCCGGTCTGGTCTTTGTCTTAAGGCGTTCCATAGATGATGGGCACTCCATGTTGCCCCAGGAGGACCTTTTGCGTGGGGCCGAGAGGCTTCTCAACGTTAGGGCGGACCTGCTGTCCCAGAGGCTTGAACTGCTGTGTCAGATGGGGACCCTGGAGCGGGAGATCCTTGGGGGGATGGAGTGCATATATCACCCGTTTCTCAGGAGAGCGGAGGAGGAGGTGGCCAGGGCCGTCATGGACCTGGCCGCCTCTGGTGGGCCCAGGTTGAAGTGGGAGCTGGATCTTATGATATCCGCCCTGGAGGGGCAGTGGGGTATGACCCTTGAGGGTCCCCAGCGTGAGGCGGTGAAGGGGGCCCTTTCTCACCGGATATTCGTGATAACCGGAGGTCCAGGGACTGGTAAGACCACCCTGCTTCGGTTTACCGCTGCGCTTTGTGAATCCATGGGGCTTGAGGTGCTTCTGATGGCCCCAACCGGCAGGGCGGCCAAGAGGATGAGCGAGGTCACCGGATTGGAGGCCAGCACGGTTCATCGGGCCTTGGGGTACGATCCGAGGTCCGGTGGTTTCCAGAGGGGCAGTGGAGCCCCCCTGGAGGCGGACGTGGTGGTGGTTGACGAGTTTTCCATGGTGGACCTTCCGCTGTTCCACGGGCTTTTATCGGCCCTTGGGGATGGCTGTTCCCTTGTTCTGGTGGGGGATGTGAACCAGTTGCCTTCCATAGGGCCTGGCACGGTGCTGAACGACCTGATCTCCTCTGGGGCGGTGCCCAAGGTGGAGCTTAGCGGAGTGTTCAGGCAGGCGGAGGAGAGCTTGGTGGTTAGCAACTCCTACCGGATACTCCGGGGAGAGGAGCTGGAGATGCCGTCACTGGATGACGGGTTTGACTTCGCCTTCGTGGAGGAGGAGGATCCGATCGCCGCGGCGGAGCTGGTGGCGGAGCTGGTGGGGTACGAGATACCCAGGCGAACTGGTCTTGATCCCATGTGGGACGTTCAGGTGCTTACCCCCATGCACAAGGGGGAGGTCGGGGCCAGGGCGCTTTGTCTTAGGCTGCAGGAGGTGTTGAACCCATCGGGGGAGCCCCTGAGGCGTGGAGAGGGGGCCATACGCAGGGGAGATAAGGTGATACAGCTCAAGAACGATTACGATCTTGATATATACAACGGGGACATAGGCATTGTGAGGGAAGCGCAGGGGGACGGGCTGGTCTTGGATTTCGAGGGTAGGCCAGTTAAGGTTGGGGCCGATGGGGAGCGGAACATCGCGTTGGCCTACGCGCTGACCATTCACAAGTCCCAAGGCAGCGAGTATCCGGCGGTAGTGGTGCCTGTATTGTCCCAGCACTCCTCCATGCTTAAGCGTAACCTTTTGTACACCGCCCTTACCAGGGCTAAGCGGCTGGCGGTCCTAGTGGGATCCCGCAGGGCGGTTTCCATGGCGGTTAAGGTCAAATCCGACGTGTGCAGATACGGGGCGCTGAAGTGGCGCCTTTCGTCGTTGATAAAAGGAGGCAGTTTGTAAGGGCTATGAAGAGGATTTTCGTTTTGCTGTACGCATCCTGTTGTCTGCTGTTGTGGGCCTTTGCCCCTGCGTTTGGGGATATGGGGGACGGGACGTTGTCCCAGATATCCGTGAGGTTTGAGGCCACCTATTCGAACCTTGCGGACTTGGCGGACCTGAGGCTTCCGTTGCGGGTGGAGGGCAGGGAATCCTTCTCTCAGGGTGCTCTTTCCGGAGGGGTGAAGTACGTGATAATCCGCAAGGGCCGACCGGTGGTTCGCCGGGAGGGGGATTCGGTGGCCATGGACGTCCCCCTTTACTTCACCGCCACCTTCTCCGGTGGTTCCATGGGGCTGCCCATATCCGCCAATGCGGATGGGGAGCTTTTGGCCACGGTGGTGGCAAAGCCCAGGGTGTTGCCCGACTGGAGGATATCCACGAATCCCCAGGTGAGGATATCGTGGCGCAAGCCGCCGGCCATTAACCTGATGGGTCTAAGGGTTTCATTCCAGCCCGTGGCGGATCGGGTTATTCGTGAGTGGGTGGACCAGAGGAAGGGCCGGATAGATGTGGTTTTAAACGATCGGCTGGCGTTAAAACGCCGGGCCCAGGAGCTTTGGAACCAGGTTTCGAAGCCCTTGAGCATAGGGGAGGGGGACATCCTCTGGCTTGTGATGAACCCCGAGAGGTTCTGGGCCACCCCCTTGGAGGTTAACGGTGCCGGGGTCTTCATGTCCGCCGGAATGGATGCGAGGATGAGGGTTGTGGGCGGGGCTTTCCCCGGGAGGCCGGTGGTAAGACCCCTGCCGGATCTTGTGTCCGGCGGGGGGGACGGTTCTTTCAGGGTCATCCTCCCCGTTACCATACACTACGCTTTTATAAACTCTTTGATCGCCAGGAACTGGACCCCAAGGGATATTGCCCTCCCGGACGGGGGAAGGGCGAGGCTTGAGAGGTTCGGGATGACCGGAAGGGGTGACCGGTTCGTCCTGGGGGCGGAGCTGATCGGAACCGACGGTAAGGGATCTCCCATCAACTCGGTGGTCAACTTCCTTGGCAGGCCGTTCTACGATATGTCCACTAAGACCGTGTCAGTGGAGGACCTGGGAGTTGAGATAAGTGCCGGTGGTGAAGCTTTGTCGTTCCTGAACGATGCGGTGGTCCCCTCCTTGAGAGAGGTACTCAAATTCCCCATAGGAGATCAGTTGGATCAGCTTCAGAAAGGGTTGGCCAAGGCCTTAAGTGGCCTTAGCTATGGCGGTGCAAAGCTGGACTTCAGACCCTCCAGCTTCGGTGTCATAGGCGTGAGGGCGGATTCTCAAGGCATTCGGGCGGACGTGCAGGCCCAGGGGGTGCTTACGGTTTCGATCCGCTAGGTTGTAGATTGTATGGGTATATAATCACGAGGGGGTGATTAGGCATGATGAGGGGTTTGTTCCGTAGGAGTAGGGTGTTTGTTCTCTCGATGTTGTTGACAGTTGCCTTTTCCTGTGCAGGTGAGGCGAGGTCCGCCTTGGTCTTCCAGACCGATTTCGGTCTTAAGGACGGGGCTGTTTCTGCCATGAAGGGGGTGGCTTTTGGGGAGGATCCAAGGCTTCCTTTGTACGACCTTACCCATGAGATACCGCCTTACTCCATATGGGAGGCGTCATACAGGTTGTTTCAGACCGTCCAGTACTGGCCGGAGGGTACGGTGTTTGTGTCCGTTGTGGATCCTGGGGTTGGCACGGACCGCAAGCCGGTGGTGGCAAAGACCAAGGATGGCCGTTATGTGGTCACCCCTGACAATGGAACCCTTACGCTGCTCGCCGACTCTGTGGGTCTTTCGGAGGTTAGGGTCATAGACGAGACCAAGCATCGCAGGAAGGGATCAGAGAAGTCCTACACCTTCCACGGACGGGATCTCTTCGCCTACACCGGAGCCAAGCTCGCCTCTGGCAAGATAGCCTTTGAGGAGGTGGGGCCGCTTCTTAAGGGTGATGTGGTTAGGATACCTTATCAGAAGGCGGAAGTTAGGGATGGAGCGGTCTACGGGAACATACCAATCTTGGACGTTCAATACGGAAACGTGTGGACCAACATAGGGGAGGATGTCTTTGGGGCCCTCAAACCCGTCAAGGGTAAGATGTATTACGTGAGGATCCTCAAGGATGGCAAGGAGGTGTATCGCGGCATGGTGCCCTTTGCCAACACCTTTGGAGATGTGCCGGAGGGCAAGCCGCTCCTCTACTACAACAGCCTGATGAACCTGTCGCTGGCCCTTAACATGGACAGCTTTGCCGAAAAGTTCGGGATTTCGTCCGGCCCCGAGTGGTCCGTTGAGGTTCGACCCGGCAAATGATCTAGGAGGTTGCGGTCCTAGCTTAAGGGTGTGTGATGACGATTAGGGGAAGCGGGGCGGACCGCCCGCTTCCCCTGTTTTTTACGTACGGCGATTGATTGGCCCGCCTATCCTTATTGCTTTGAGGTGCCGATATTGCCCCTGCCGCCACGACGGGTTACGTTAAGGTTTAATATGAGTCTATATTTTTGTTTTAGCCACGGATATGATGTCCGATAAAAGGGCCTGGGCGGTCTCGTCTCTTCCGGCCCCCGGTCCTGATATCGTAACCTTCCCCAGGTGGTCAGTGGTTATGGTGGCGGCGTTGAGGGCTCCTCTTACCCCGAAGAGCGGGTGTTCTCTTGGCACCTCCACTGGGGACACCTTTGCTTTAACCTCTCCCCCGTCCATGTGGATGGATGCGATGAGCTTTACCGATCTGCCCTCCATCTTTGCCCTTTGCACATGTTTCGACGTAAGGCCGGATATGCCGGTCCTGTCCACCTGGCTGACCTTGAGCTCCACCCCGAAGGCCACCCAAGACAGGACGCACAGCTTAACCGCCGGGTCAAAACCCTCCACGTCAGCGGTGGGGTCCGCTTCCGCATAGCCCAGATCTTGGGCCTCCCTAAGGGCTTCGTCATATGAAAGGCCCTCTTCCATCCGAGAGAGCATGTAGTTTGTGGTGCCGTTTAGGATCCCCTCAACGGACTCTATGCTGCACCCCGCCAGGTCCTCCCGTATGAGCCTTATGAGGGGTGTCCCGCTCATGACGGCCCCCTCGTAGCGGAAGGAAAGGCCGTTCTTCTTGGCGGTCTCCTCAAGCTCTGCCGCCGCCACCGCAAAGGGCCCCTTGCTGGTGGTCACGAAGTGGGCACCCGAGGAGAGGGCGGACCTTGCGTGGTAAAGCCCGGGTTCACCGGTCGCAAGGTTTGTGGGAGTGGCATCGGCTACTATGGTGGCTCCGCTTAGCCGGATAACCTCTTCCAGCGGGATCGTGCCGAATGGGTCCGGAAGCTTCCCCGCCGCCAGGCCCTCCAAGACCTTCTCTTCATCCAGACCCCGGGGGTTCATCGTGGAGCCGCACCTTATGTCTCCTACGTACGTGAGCTTTACGTCAACCCCATATCGCGCCTTTAGGTGGTCCCGCTTGCGGGCTAAAATGCCCACCAGCGCCTTACCCACGTTGCCGCAGCCCAAAAGGGCAACCCGGTGTTCCAAACTTCTCGCCTCCTCTTGGTTTTAATGGAAGGATTTTTTCCGCCAAGTATAGCACGATTTGCCGTCAAAGGCCTTTGGATTCCACGGGCATTACAAGCCTCGTGACCCGGTCGATGAGTGGTACGTCCCCCAGGTTGAGGTCGGTCAAAACGCACCTCCCGAAAACCTCTTCCCTCCCGTTTACCTTGAGGCTCCAAAGGTTATGCAGCACCAGGGGGTTGCCGTTTTGGTGCCCCGCGTACAGCATCACGTGTCCCCTCATGTAAAGTATTGATAGGAACGGGATCCCCCTATCAACTATGAGCCTTGCCTTTTCCCTCCTGGGGAGCCTTGACAGGTCAAGCCCAGCCATCCCCCCCTGGCCGTGGGAGTTCCTCGGCAGCCAGATGCCAAAGGGGATGAGGGCATCTCTGGTGGTGGAGGAGCAGTCCCTGTTGCCGTAAAGCCCTCCCCATCCGTAAGGCTGGTGGAGGAAGGACTTTGCCAGGGCCTCAAGGGCCTCGGAGGTGGCGGGAACTGGAAAGGGGCTTATGGAGTCGCTTTTCCTGCCCTTCACAAGCTCCAACCGTCCTTCATGGGGGTTCCAGAGGGGCAGGAGGGGGGCCCCGTCCTCGTCAATGGGTATAAGGGTGCCGATGTCCCCGGTGAAAGCGGATATGCCGGATTGGTAGGCCAGGGAAGAGCCGTCCTTTGTGATTACTCCTAGCGAGGCCCCCTGTATCCTTTCTACGGTGTCCTGGTCCAGCAGGGCCACCGAGTCCTCCTCCAGCCATCCGGAGGCCCATGGGGTAACTACAAGCAGCCAGCCTTGAACCTTGGCGGTCACCAGGAGCGGTTCCATGGGGTTGACCGTCCCGTTCTGAAGTCTGTCGAAGGGGAAGGATGTTTTTGAACCCCCGGGAGGTTCGAACAGCGGCTCCCTAGTGGGGAGGACCCTAAGGTCCGATCGCTTCAGGGCCATCCCGGGGGTCCTTGCCTCGCTTGCCTGGGAGGCAAGGCTGACCCAGGCCTCCTTCCTTGACCGGTCCGCGATTAAGAGGTTAGATCCCACCAAGGGGGAATCCAGGATGTTCCGGTACCAGCTTTGGAACTCCCCCTTTGGGTTAAGGGAAGAGGCCTTTGAGCTCCAGGGCATGAAGTAGCGGGCTTTAAACTGCTCGGCCAGCGCTGCTTGGAGCTCATCTGGAATGACCCGCGTGGCTACCCCATCAGCGTTTGCCCGCCCAGGGTGCAGGAGGAGGACAAGCGCAAGAACCCCGATTAGATGGATTAGAGACCTTGATTGTGGCTGGGACATGAAAAAACCTCCCCGTAGGATCTTCATCTTCCGGGGAGGATAGCACATTTTCGGCTTTCTTATATTACGACCTGCTCCTGTGAGGGAAACTTCTCTTCCTGTCCCTTGGGGCGGGCTGGAAATCCTGTTCGAACCTGGTGAAATCGTTAAGTCCCTCCCGGGCCAGTCGATCCCTTCGGCGCTCGATCTGGGATGCCGCATAGGGGGATAGCTCCACGAAGGCACAGCGGTCCTTGAGCTTTATGTTACCCACGTCCTCCCTCTTTACGCCCAGTCCCCTGCAGAGAGCTCCCAGAAGGGACCCCACTTCCCATCCGTCCTGTCTGCCGGAAGGGAACTTCATGGTAACCGCTCCGGAGATGAGCTTCTTGAGAGGCCGGTCTGAGGCGCGCCGAGGCCTGTCGGAGCTCCTCCCCTTGGCCATCTCCATCTGGACGTCCTCCCTTATGGAGTACCCCTTGGGCTCATCGGCGAAGGACCTGCTCAAGAGCCCCGCCACTATCTCCGCCGCATCGTCCCGCTGGAGGATCTCCTCCGCCCACTCAAGGTACTCCTCGGTCTCCGCTGGGTTGCTTACGCACCACCTCTCCAGTTCCGCCTTCGAGAGGGACTCCACCTCCTCCGCGTCCGGAGCGGGGAGCCACTCGACCTCAAGAGAGGTCCCCCTTATCATGGATCGGAACTCCCCGGCCTCCCGGGCGGTGAGAAGGATGAGGTTGCGTCCCTCCTGTCCGGCTCGACCGGTCCTCCCGCTTCGATGGATGAAGGTCTCAAGGCACCCGGGCAGCCCGAACTGTATCACGTGGGATACCCCGCTTATGTCCAACCCCCGGGCGGCCACGTCGGTGGCAACCATTATCTGGTTCCTGCCCCGCCGCAGGCTCTCAAGGGCCATGTTCCGCTCCCTCTGAGTCATGTCCCCGTGGAGCGCACCGGCCTTGAACCCCTCGTCGCACAGCCGCTCCGCCAGCTCCTGGGTTTGCAGCTTGGTGGCGCAGAACACGATGGCCCTCCGAGGACGCTCGAAGAGGAGCACGTTGGCCAAGCCCTCGAACCGCTTCCTGGCGGGTATTATGTAGGCCCTCTGGACTATGTCATCGTGTTTTGCCGCATCGTCCACCAGGGAGATCTTCCTGGGGGCGTCCAGGTACTGCTTGGCCAAGGTCACCACTTCCTCCGGCATGGTGGCGGAGAAGAGCCAGTTCCTCTCGACCCCAGGCATGGCCTCTATTATGGCCTCCAGCTCATCCTTGAAGCCCAGGTCCAGCATGTGGTCCCCCTCGTCAAGGACCAAGCTTTGAATCGTGTCGGCCTTGAACGACCCCCGACGGATGTGATCAAGCACCCTGCCAGGAGTTCCCACCACCACGGCGGCCCCGTCCCTCAGGGCCTTGACCTGCCTCTCCATGTCCATGCCTCCTACCAGGGAGGCCACCTTGATCCTCATCTCGTAGCCCAACCACTGGAACTCCCTGGCGGTCTGAAGAGCCAGTTCCCTGGTGGGGGAGAGCACCAGCACCCGGGGGGTACGTTCCCCCGCGTTCATCTGGTTCAAGAGCGGAAGGGCGAAGGCAAGGGTCTTGCCGGAGCCGGTCTTGGCCTGAACTATGAGGTCCCCGTCCGACAGGGTCGGGTCCTCGAGCATCCTCACCTGAACGGGCATGGGGTGGTCAAAACCCTTGCGCCTCAGGGCCGATAATAGCTCGTCCCTGAGGGGATACTGGTCAAATCTTTCAATCGTCATGCGTGCACTACCTCCTGAAGTTGTTGTGAAGGCTCGGGTCTTCCGTCGTCCCTGCCCCCACTGTCCTTCAAGAGCCCAGCGCCCTTGCAAAAGAAGAAGCTTCAGAAAAACGGCTTTACGCCGGGACGATACGGAAAACTCGCATTGCCTATGTCCCCAAAGGACACCAAAAAGGGGCGCGACCTGCACGCCCCTTTTAAAGTTCCCTGCGAAGTCACTGAACCATTATGGGCCTTTTTGGGGATTTGTCAACTTTAGGCCGAAAACTTTCCCCCTTTCCCCAGGCTCATCTACCCTTTATAACCATGATGGAGAGCATCCCAATGGAAACCCCTATGGATGCTATGACTAACACGATCGCCGTGTGGACCAGGCCCTTTATTATGATCCTGGAGTTAAGGCTTATCTTTATGGACAGCTTTGGAAGGGACATCTTGGGCAAGGGGAGTTTGAACCCAAACCTCCTTTTGTTCCCTTCTCCTTTCGTTTCTTCCCCTTTCATTTCAACCGCCTCCTCTTGGTACACGGGGGCGCTGGAAGCGGGCTCCTCGTACCGAGAGGGTTCTTCGAACAGATCCTGCGTCGGAGAGGGGTAGGGCTCTGGTTCCGCTTCCCATGGGGCAATTGGATCCATGTCCGCTGGGTTATCTGCGGTGGTTTTGACCTCCTGCTCCGGATCAGGCCCTTCCGGGCTATCGGTTTCAACCTCACCGTCCGGTTCCTCCCCTTGGACAGGGGGCGTTTGAGCGTTGGCCAGGGAAGATCGTCTTGGGGCGGTGTATACGTCGGCTCCGCAGGAGGAGCAGAACATCGCATGTCCTTCGTTGGGTTCACCGCACCCGGGGCATATCTTAGGGTCCGGATCCATCACCTCCGCCTTGGACAGCTGAGATCCGCAGAGGATGCAGAACCTGGCACTGGCGGAGTTGTTGTAGCCGCAGCTTCCGCAGAGCATCGTACCACCCCCTTGGTGCCCCTTTGAGCTTGATCTCATGGTTCATATGTTATCATAATTTGCATTATAATAATTTAAACTCAGGAGGTGAGCCCTTTGAGCAAGGAGAGCAAGGAAGAGAAGAACCGGAATGACGTGAAGGACCGAAGGGGTTTTAAGGCCTGGGATTTCCTTACAGGGCGGAAAGCCTTTGACGGTCTTGGTGACAGGGCAGCCGAGTTCCTCACCCTTTGCAAGACCGAGCGGGAGGCGGTAAGGTGGCTGGAGGATAGGCTCCGCAGCCTTGGGTTCGGTGAAGGGGGGCAAATGACCGAGGCAGGGACCTTCATCAACTGGAAGGGCAGGGCCCTGGGGGCCTACAGGCCCGGTAAGCGCCCCGCCTCGCAGGGGGTGAGGATCACCGCCTCTCATGGAGACTCCCCCAGGATAGACCTGAAGTCCAAGCCCCTTTACGAGGAGAAGGGGCTTCTCATGGGTGACTGCCACTACTACGGGGGGATAAAGAAGTATCAATGGGTTAACGTGCCCCTGGAGATCAGGGGAGAGGTGCACTTTAAGGACCGCAGCACCGTGGTCCTGGATGGCAGGGACGTTAAGCTTATGATACCGGACTTAGCGCCTCACCTCGACAGAAACCTGGACGGCAGGAAGGCCAGCGAGACGATCAAGGGTGAGGACCTGGACGTCATCTTGGGTCACAAGCCCGGTGCTGAGTCGGTTAAGGAGCAGGTTTTGAGCATACTGAAGGACCGTTACGGTGTGTCCGAGGACGACCTGGTGTCGGCGGATCTGGCGTTGGTACCTGCGGGGGAGGCCTTGCTCTCCGGCTTTGACAGGTCGCTCCTCACCGCCTACGGTTTGGACGACCGGATTTGTGTCTACACCTCCTTTGAGGCCTTCGTGTCCGCCAAGGACCTTGAGGTTGGGGCGGTGTTTTTATGCCTCGACAGGGAGGAGATAGGCAGCGAAGGGATAGGAGGAGCCCAGGGGGCCCTTTTGAGGATACTCATGTCCTACGTGCTTGAGGCCGAGGGCGCCGTTGGGACCTTCCAGCTGGACAGGGCCCTGGCCGCTTCGGAGGCCATAAGCGCCGACGTCACCGAGGCCTTCAACCCCATGTACAAGGACGCCTTCGACATGAATCAGCTCCCCGTGGCGGGGGACGGTCCCGCGGTGATGAAGGGGACAGGTCTGAAGGGTAAGTATGAAGGCAGCGAGAGCAGGGGTGAGTTCGTGGCCAAGGTAAGGGGCTGGCTTGACGAGGCCTCGGTACCCTGGCAGGTGGGTAGCCTTGGCAAGGTGGATACCGGCGGGGGTGGCACCGTGGCCAAGTACCTTGCAAGGCACGGGATCGATGTGCTTGACATGGGCCCCGCGGTGATATCCCTGCACGCCCCCTTCGAGATGATGAGCTTGGCGGATGTGGCTGCCACAACGGCGGCGTATCGAGCGTTTTACGAGGGAAGGTAAAGAGGCGGGGAAGGCGAAAGGATAAGCCCAAAGGGGCGGATCGAACGGGGGGGGTAACTCCCGCTGGGCCCCTTTGGGCTTACTTGTGAAACGGAGTTTTATTTTAGCTGAAGCTGACCTTGGGGGCGGTGCGCTCCGATGGATCCTCCAGCTGGAAGAAGTCCCTCTTGGAGTATCCCATGGTGCGGGCCACTATGAGGCTTGGGAAGGAGTCCACCATTATGTTGTAATCCCTTACGGTACCATTGTAGTAACGCCTGGCCAGCTGTATTTGGTCCTCCAGTTCCCCTAGGGTCCTCTGAAGCTCCGAGAAGTTCTCCGAGGCCCGGAGCTGTGGATAGGCCTCCGCCACTGCGAAGAGGCTCCTCAGAGTTTGGGTCAGGCCGTTTTCCACCTGAGCCCTCTCCGCCAAGGAGGAAGCGGAGTTCATCTGGTTCCTAAGCCTGGCCACCTCCTCGAAGACCTCCTTCTCGTGGGTAGCGTAACCCTTTACGGTCTCCACCAGGTTGCCCACCAGGTCCCAGCGCCTTTTAAGCTGTACGTCTACACCGCTCCAAGCCTCGTCCACCATGTTCTTAAGTTTTACGAAACGGTTGTAGATGCTTAAAAACCAAATGCATAGGACCACTATCACTCCAAGTATGCCGAAGAATATCATACGATCCCTTCCTCTCTTTTTAATTTATGTTTTAACCATCTTTGCCAATCTTCCGGTTGGCGGTGGAGCTCCCTTACCAGCCGCCACCCCCTCCGCCGCCGCCTCCGCCGCCGGAGAAGCCTCCGCCGCCGCCTCCGCCGCCGAAGCCCGAGGAGGAACCGGGTGGGGTTGAGGCGGAGGCTATGGAGGACGTGATGCCGCTTGCTATGGCCTCTCCAAAGCTGCTTCCAAGATCCGACAGACCGCCGTAATACCAAATGGGCACGTAGCCGCTGGGAACCTCCCCGCGGTTTTGGGCCTCCTGGGCCATGGCGTTAAACCTCTCGGACCAACGGTTTTCCACGTCCAGCGCTATTGCCCAGGGAAGGTAGGACTCAAAGGTCTTGAGATCCAGCTCAGGGGGAGTAAGCCTGTCCAGCCTGTCCTTCTCGGTGACCGATAGGAACATCCTAAAGCCCTCCAACTCGTCCAGCAGCTGTCTTCCCTCTTTTGTGGGGGCCTTCAGGAGAAACTTGAACAGCCCTATTGAAGTGCCTGCTACGAAGACCTGTAGCGCCCCGAAGGGTCCCGCGTAAACGCTTACCCCGTACAAACCTATTATCTCACCTATCATGAACGGTATGGAGAAGAGGCTTAAAAAAAGGGCCTTGGCGAACCGTTTGAAGCCCCTCATGCTAGAGTAGTCCGCCCAAGCGGTCCTTACCGCCGCCATAAGCGCCAAGACCCCTATGGTCCATACGGAAACCCATACTCCTATGAAGATTCCTTCCGGATCCTCCAGGAGGCTCAACAGCAGGGCTCCGACGGATGCCAGGCAGATGAGGCTTCCCCCCAGCCAATAGAGCAGGTTAGAGTGATAGAACCTTCCCTCCAAGGAGTCGTTGAGGAATTCCTTTAACGCCCTTTGGGCCGTCTGAAGTTTCTTATACTCCCCTTGGGTTATGGTGATGCTCTTCTGTCCCGTCTGGAACAGGTTGGCCAGGACCACCGCCACATGGCTTGGGGCATCCTTGAGGTCTGGGTTTAGAAGCTCCAGCCGATAGGTCTTACCAAGCCTTTCTATCGCCACGAACCCCTTGACCGCCCCGTCGAGTATGGAGCATGCCATGCATTTGTTGTCCGCCCCCATGAGTCTAAGGGCCCTGGCCGCTGGGGGAGAAAGGCCTTCCGGCGGGTAAAAGCGGGGTATTATGGTGCCTCCCGACGGATCCTTGCCAACCTTGAACCAGATGAACACGAAGTAGACCACCCCTAGGCCGCATAGGGCGTATCCGATGTTCCGCCACCAGGATGTCCTGAGCCCCGCCACCTTTGGGGGGGCGTTCTTTACCACCCCCTTGGGGAAAGCCGCCGCGATGGTCAGCCCCTCGCCGGGGCCCAGGGGTTTTGTGGTCCAGAACAGGGCGCTCCCGTCGTCGTCCACCTTGAACTTGGCGTCCTTGCCTTTTGCCCCCTGGGGGCCGGTGAACGCGTCAAGGGCGGTGAAGTGGCCTTGGTTTGGAAGGTATACCCTGCACGCGGCGGCGGCGATGGGAAAACTCCAGCCGTTGCCGGTCACGTTCCAGTAGAACTCGTCGTGGTCCTGGAAGAAACCCACCTGCCTTGCGGTGGTATACGTTATGTCGTACCTGTACTTGCCCGGGGTAAGGAACCTTTCCTTTGAGCCCACGTAGAGCCTTACCCCGTTGGACATCTTTTCCGTGTGCCAATCCTCTGGGCCGCCGTCCCTCAATACCTTTATCACCTTGAAGGGGACCTGGATCGTCCTGCCGGTGGGGGATTCGTAAGTGGTTGGGAAGTCCCTCAAGATGCCGCGTTTTATCATTCTGCCCTCCCCGCGGACCACTATCGTCTCCGTCACGGTTATGGTTCCGTCGTCTCCTATCCTCACAAGGCTTCCGAAGCTGAGGATCGCCTCGTTGGCCTGAACCGCAGAGCCCCAGAGGATCCCGAGTAACCCCAAGAACATGCAGAACAGCTTGAACCTTCGACTCATCGTATTCACGGTCCGTGTCCCCCCTAGTATGGATCCTAAGAAAGCTCCCGTCTTTTAAGGTTATTTTGAAAGGTATTATAATCCAATATCCGTCCCGCCGGTGGATTTGCTGGTGGGAGAAGGCCTGGAGCGGTATATTTGGTCGCCCTGTCCATGGGCACGGTTGGGGAACGGATGTAATTGGAGGTGCTTGGGGTGGCTAAGATGAAGGACGTGGCGGAGCTCGCCGGGGTGGACAAGGGCACGGTGAGCCGGGTCATCAAGGGGGATCCCAGGATATCGGATCTCACGGCTCAAAGGGTGTGGGAAGCGGTTCACAAGCTAGGCTACAGGCCGGACCGATTGGCGTCGGGGCTTGCGGCGGGCCGATGGGACCTATGTGGATTGGTCATCCAGGACCAGTTTGGATGGTGGGTCGGCCCATTTTTGGACGGCTTTGCCAGGGGCCTTTCCGCTAAGGGCAACTCCGTGTTGGTCCTTGGGGGAGGGTGGGGCAGGGGGCCCTGTGATGAGCTGGTGGGACGAAAGGTGGATGGGGTGCTTTGGATGGGGGATGTGCCTTCCAGCTCCGTTGGTTTATCCGACCTTCCGTTCCCGGTTCTTAGATGGGGTGATGTCGAAGGAGATTGTGGAGCTTCAATAGGGTTTCACCAGGATTTATTGGTGGAGGCCCTGCATGAGGCGGTAGGTCCCTTCCGATACGTGGGGGGGCGGTGGAGTCCTTTTTCGTTTCTAGAGGGCCGTCAGGATCCCGATGGAAGGGCCTTGGTATGGGATGGGACCGTCAGGTGGGATCCGGTTCCCCCCGGTGTATCGGTGGTCCTTGGACCTTTCCCCGGGATGCCCTGCCCGAGGGTTTGGACGGTGCCGCTGAACCCAAGGGAGGTGGGGCTTGTCTGTGGAAGGGCTCTTGGAAGGCTTATAAAGGCCCCGAGGGCTCGTATGAGCATCAGGCTGGAGGTTAGGCCCTCGGCACCGGAGCCGTTGGGATGAACTCCGCCGAGGGCCTTTGGGACAAGCTGAATCCACATGCTTGATTGGTTGGATCTTTGGCTTACCTCAAGTATTCTCTTATCTGGCTTAAGGTTACCCTGGTGAGCTCTGACCTTGGGAGAAGCTTAAGTATATCCCAACCGATGTCCAAGGAGGAGGAGATGTCCCGATCCTCGTCGGGGCCCTGGCAAAGGAACTTATTCTCGAAGGCGTTCCCGAAGGCCATGGAGAGCTTGTCGTTTTTGGATAGCTCTTCCTCCCCAACCACCGATGCCAGGGCCCTGACGTCTTGGACCCTGCTGTAGGAGGCGAACAGCTGGCTTGCCAGGTTAGGGTGGTCCTCCCGGGTGTAGCCCTTCCCTATGCCATCCTTCATGAGCCTTGAGAGGCTGGTGAGCACGTCTATTGGAGGGTATATGCCCTTGGAGTGGAGATCTCTTGATAGGACTATCTGCCCTTCGGTTATGAATCCCGTGAGGTCTGGTATGGGGTGGGTTATATCGTCGTTGGGCATGGTGGTGAGTATTGGCAGCTGGGTTACGCTGCCCGGCCTGTCCTTGAGCACCCCGGCCCTCTCATAGAGGCTTGCCAGGTCGCTGTAAAGGTAAGAAGGGTAGCCCTTGCGGCTTGGCACCTCCCCGGCGGCGACCCCCAGTTCCCTAAGGGCCTCGCAGTAGTTGGTCATGTCCGTGATGATCACCAGCACGTGCATGCCAAGCTCAAAGGCCAGGTACTCCGCGGTTGTAAGCGCCATCCTTGGGGTGGCTATACGTTCTATCACCGGGTCGTCCGCCACGTTCAGGAACGTGACCATGTTGTTGTTCCGTCCCCGGTGGGCGAGCTCTCTCATGAAGAACGAGGCATCGTCGTGTTTTATGCCTATCCCGGCGAAGCACACCGCGAAGCTCTCATCCCCCACTATCCTAGCCTGGGTGGCGATCTGAACCGCAAGCCTGTTGTGGGGTAGGCCGTTGCCGGAGAAGATGGGAAGCTTCTGCCCCCTTATGAGGGTTGTCAATGTGTCTATGGCGGAGATGCCGGTATGGATGAAGTTCCTGGGGTACTGCCGGGCCACGGGGTTTAGGGGGAGCCCGTTGACCGGTACCCTCTTGCCTCCGTACACGGGTCCGCAGCCGTCTAGGGGTTCCCCTATGCCGTTGAAGGTCCTGCCAAGCATTGACTTTGACAATGAGATCTCAAGGGGTCTTTTTAGGAACCGCACCGATGTGGAGGAGGGGACGAGGTCTGAGGTCCCCTCGAAGACCTGTACGGTTATGGCCTTTTGGCTCACCATAACAACCCTTCCCCTCCGGGGCAGGCCGTCCTCAGGCACCACCTCCACCAGCTCCCCGTATCCTACGTCCGGCACCGCCTCCATGAATATGAACGGTCCTGTTATGCGCTGCAGCCCCTTGTACTCAGCGATGGCCATTATGTTTCACCTCGTCTCTTCCCGCGCCACGGCGGTCCTTTCACGGGCAACCCGTTCTATGTGGGAGTCCAAGCTTCGCTTGTGCTCCTCAAAGGCCCTTACGTCATCGGGCTGAAGCTCCCTCAGATGTGCCATGGCATCCACCGATTCGTGGTCCTTGAGCAGCGATAGGGGGACGCCCTTCTTTATCAACCCCTCGCATCGGTCGTGGAAGTAAAGTATTCGCTCCAGGATGGCGAAGCCCTTTGAGGGCGGAGAGTACGCGTCGGGGCCGAAGGCGCTCTGCTGGAGGTACCCGTTCTTGAGCAGGAACGCGGTGAAGGCCACCAGCTTCTGTTCGTCCGGCAGCACGTCCTCCCCCACAAGCCTTATTATCTGCTGGATCTTGTTGTCCTCCCCTAGGATCTGGGTTGCCCTGTTCCTCAGCTCCCCCCATCGGGGGTCCACCTGGGAGGCGAACCAGTCCTCCACCTCCTGGGCGTATTCGCTGTAGGAGTCGAGCCATGATATGGCGGGGAAATGCCTGGCGTTGGCCAGGGATTTGTCGAGCCCCCAGAAACAGCGGATGTACCGCTTGGTATGCCTGGTCACCGGTTCGGTGAAGTCCCCTCCGGGAGGGGAGACGGCCCCTATTATGGTGATGCTGCCCGTTTCGCCTCCCAGGGTTACCACCCGGCCCGCCCTTTCGTAGAACTCCGCGAGTCGAGTCGGCAGGTAGGCGGGGAAGCCCTCCTCAGCTGGTATCTCCTCCAACCGCCCGGATATCTCACGCAGCGCCTCCGCCCACCGGCTGGTGGAGTCCGCCATCAGGGCCACGTGATATCCCATGTCCCGGAAGTACTCTGCCATGGTGATCCCGGTGTATATGGACGCCTCCCTGGCTGCCACGGGCATGTTAGACGTGTTGGCTATCAATATCGTCCTCTCCATCAAGGGCCTGCCGGACCTTGGATCCTCAAGGACCGGGAACTCCTCCAGCACGTCGGTCATCTCGTTTCCCCGCTCTCCGCAGCCTATGTAGACCACCACCTGGGCCTCGCTCCACTTGGCAAGCTGGTGTTGCGTGACGGTCTTGCCGGTACCGAAGCCGCCGGGTATGGCGGCGGTTCCCCCTTTGGCGATGGGGAAGAGGCCGTCGATCACCCGCTGTCCTGTAACCAACGGCTCGTTGGGGAGCAGCCTCTGCCTGTAGGGCCTTGGGGTCCTCACGGGCCAGCGCTGGACCATGGGGATCTCCACCTCCTTCCCGGAGGTGTCCTTCACAAGGGCCAGCCACTGGTCGGACCTCACCGGGCCTGATGGCCTTACCTCAACTATCTCACCTTCCACGTTTGGGGGGACCATTATTCGGTGCTTCAGGAGCGGCGTCTCCTGAACCTCCCCTATGACCATCCCTGGGAATGCCATGTCCCCCTTTCGGGCCATCACCGTCACATCCCAGGTCTTTTCCGGGTCTGTTTGGGGAACGTCGGCGCCGGGCATTATGTATATCCCCTGGCGCTCCATCAGCTTATCCAGGGGCCTTGCGATGCCGTCGAAGAACCCCCCGATGAGTCCTGGGCCAAGCTGTACCGAAAGGGCTTGGCCGCTGCCCTCTATGACCTCTCCTACCTTTAACCCCTGGGTATCATCGTATACCTGGATAAGGGCCTCCTGCCCGTCCATGCGGATTATCTCTCCCAGCAGCTTCCTCTCGCCTATGTATACCATTTCCCTCATGCCGAAGCTGCCCATGGAAGAGCCTTTTATGACCGGGCCGTTGACCATCGTAACTAGCCCTCTTTTAGCAGAAGCCTCCAAATCGCTCCCCCCTTAAAGCAGTTGAAGCAGCCTCTCCGCCACCAGATCCGCCATCTCCTTCGACCTGCTCTGCCAATCCAACCGGACTTCCTTCCGGCGGTCCTCCGAGGAGAGCCACAGCCCCCCGGTTATTGGGGCCGGTTCCGGGTCGAACACCAGGTCCGCTCCGGGAAGGTGGGTCTTAACCAGCCACACAACCCGGTCCCCGAGGTCCTGGTCTGAGGCGCTCAGCCGTATCCTGTAGGACCCATCGAGCCCTGCCGCCCCCATCCCCTCGATCGCCAGCCCCGCGAGTATGGAGGGATAATCGTCCCGCTCCCTAAGACGGGTCAGTTCGTCCCTAAGCATGGATACGGCGTCCGATATGAGTCGGTTCTGGAACCTCAAGGTCTCAAGGGAGTCCTCCCTCTCGGCGTTTATCACCTGTCTTAGCCTTATGTCCTCCGCCCGTCGGCGGGCGTCCTGAAGGATCAACTCCTCCTCCCGCTCGAGCTTCTCCCGCTGCTCCTTAAGCCACCCCTCCAGTTCCTCTTGGCCCCGCTTAAGGAGTTCCCTCCTATTGGCCTCCCCCTGGTCAAGGATCAGCTCCCGGAGGGCCTCCAGCTTGTCGTCCCGGATCGTCATCCCACTTTCACCCCTATGGCATCCTGAACGTACCTGGTCAGGAAGTCCTCGCTGCGCCTCATCCCGTGCCGGTCTGGTATCTCGACCAGCAGGGGAAGTTCTCCCCGCTGCCTAAGCTCCCGTACCTTATGGGGCGCTGCGCTGGCCGCCAGCTCCGTTATGACCAGGATCCCCACGTCCTTCATGCTGCTAAGGACTTCATCTATGGCCGCCTCCGTGGCCTCCTTCCCATGGACCACAACCCCCTCTATGCCTGCAAGCCTCATGGCCACCAGGGTGTCGTGATTGTCGCTTATGAGAAAGGCCCTCATGCTACATCTTTCCCATTATGAGAAGCGAGACGATGACCCCGTATATGGCGATTCCCTCCGCTAGACCCAGGTATATGAGGGTGGTCCCCAGCATCTGGGGCTTCTCACCCACAAGACCCAGGGCGGCGGCGCCGACCCCGCTCACCGCAACCCCGGCCCCTAAACACGCAAGACCGGTGGATAGGCTTGCCCCTATGAATCCAAGCCCCGATGCCCCGAGGGCCCCCGCGGCCTTTGGAGCCCCCTCGGAGGCCCATGCGCTCCCCGACAGGGATAAAGTGACCCCCAACAGCATTAGGGCCCCGGAGACCAGGATCGCCGCACCTAGTATCCCCCTCGGGTTGGACACCCTCTTCCCCTTGAGGCCGTATCCTGCCAACAACATCGTCCCGACGGTGAAACAGCAAATCATGAGTCCGAGCATAACAACATCCCTCCGTTTATCTTTTAGAATTTTTTTGAGATCCCCTGAAGGCAAACCTGTATGATGAACCCGCCGCTAGGCTCCCCGGGGAAAGTGCCCCCCTGTGACGTCCATGTCCCTAGGGTGCCATTCCACCGGACGGAAGCTCCTGCCGCCGCCCCGGTAAAACTTGCTGAAGAACTCGTAGTACTCCAGCCTCAGGGTCTGGATGAACACGATAAGACCTTCCAGCCCCACGATGATCAGGTTCCCTGCGATGAGTATCACCGCCCGGAAGAACAACCCCCCCGGCAGGTCCTTCACCATGTCGGACAACATCATCACCGCCAGGGAGAGCCCCACGTGGTTGAGCGCGAACGCGGCCAGCCTCACGAAGGACGCGGTGTTGCTGAGGAAGGACATCATCCCGTGAAGGGCCTCAAAGGCCTTCAGGTAAAAGGGTTCCGGGTGCTCTTCCTCTGGGGTTCTCAGGATGATCCTTGCTAAGGCATCCCGGAATACCATGCATAGGACCAAGGTCCCCAAGAGGGCCGATATCACCCAGGATGGGACCGGCAGCGGGAGACCCTTGATGGATGAGTAAAGCGTCAAGGCGGCGCCCCAGTAAAACATGAGACCCGCAAGTCCGCCTCCGTCGAACAGCAGCCGTCCGAAGTTACCCCGCCTGTATTGGGTTACCATGTTGAATATCATGCCTATGCTCACCATTACTACCCCTACCGTTACAGCGGTTCCTATGAGGCGCCCCATGTCCTTCATGGGGGACAGCCAGAGGGACGGAAGGATCCCTTCCATGCCGAACACGCTGCCGTAAAGGAACCCGAACAGGATGGACGAAGAGCCCGCGTAGTAGAGTACCGTGGCCATGGACTGCTTCAAGATCCTTTTCCGTTTGAGGAGCCAGGCGCCGATCATAAGCATAAGACCATGCCCCACGTCCCCGAACATGAATCCAAAGAAGAAGCAGAAGGTCAGCGCCACCGCAAAGGACGGGTCTATCTCGCCGTAGGAGGGGGTGCTGTAAAGCCCCACTATATCCTGAAAGGCCCTCACAAGCCTGGAGTTCCTCAGAAGGGTTGGGATCCATTCCGCGTCCCTCCTGCGGGATAGGTCATCCACGATCATGTGGCTTCTTGGGGCAAGGGCCATGATCCGGCCTTTGACCTGTTCGAAGGTGTCCTCCGGTATCCAGCCGGAGAGTACGAACAGTCCGCTTATCTCCCCCCTGTTGGCGCATAACTCGTATATCCGCTGCATGGTGTAGACCCGGGAGAAGAGCTCCTCATACCACTTCCTGTCCCCCTCCAGGCGCTTTAGAGAGGCCCCCTTAAGGACCTCTATGGCCCTGCGGGTCTTCTGGATATGGTCCTTAAGCTCCTCCAGGGGCTCCTCGATCTCCGAGGGGATGATCGGGTACTCCTTGAAGTATACGGAGTCCAACAGCTTCCTTACGTTTGCCTCATACCCCGGGAACGTGAACACCAGGCACCATGTGCTGGATTGGGTCTCCTTGATGGGCCTTACGATAACCGGTGACTCTTCCACCGCATCCTCAAGGCGTTTGAAGTTCTCATTGGTGGCCCTTCCAAAGAAGAACCTGGAAAAGCTCGTTCCGCTGAGGTCCTTACCTGAGTGTCCCGCCTCCCTCACGGCGGAGTTCAATATCAGGGAGGCCTCCAGGTGGTCTAGCTTCTCCTCAAGGGCGTAAAGCCTATCCTTCCAGATCTTTACAACCTGGGTTACCTTCTGTACCTCTCTGGATATCACCTCCAGGCACATGGACTTGTCCACCATGACCGGAAAGGGTTCGGGGAGAGGTTCCCCAACGTTGCTCCAAAGGGATGCCAGATCCCTGAGGAGCTGGTCGTAGGGATTCTCCGGTCTTGAGGTTATCTTGGAGCGTATGGCACGATCGGATATCAGGTAGTCCAGCGGCATGGGCTGGAAACCGCCGCACAATACCATTTCCCGGGCCACCGCCTCCATCTCGTTCCCGGGCCCAATTATCGTAAGGGCCAGCATTCTCGTCACTGCCACATGGAATCCCCCCTAGCTATGAGAGGCCTTGAAAGGTACATCGCCGCGTTCCTTCTGTCGTAGTCGTATCGCACGTCCTCTATGGCGGTTATTATGTCCTCCACCTCCAGCTCCCGGACGTATAGGTAGAAGAAAGCGGATTGGAACGATGGCGGCTGGCGCCTGAGAAAACCCGTTGCCTTGATCAGAAGATGCCTTTTAAGGTTCCTCTCGATACCCATGTCATCATTTATTACCCTTAAGTTGAAAACATGCCCATAGGGGGTGGGAGATACGGTTTGGGAGAAGGCCTTCTCGTTTGGGGTTCTGCAAAGAACCCTCAGGGTTTCTGCGGATAGCTTGTGACGATGGGGCAGAAGTCGCCCCATGGTCTCCTCCGGCCCCATCTGGAAGAAGAACCTGGCCCTGTATATGGTGTATAGGTTAAAGAGATCCCACCTCTCGCCCAGGAAGCCCTTGACCTGTTCTCTATCCTCCGGTGGGAGCTTAGAAAGGGCCCTTGCAACGCTTCCCTCTGCGGTCATGTCCAGGGCCATCTCGGCGTTGAACAGGCTCCTGGTCTCCCCCTCCTGAAGCTTCCTCAGGGGTTCCTCCAGGGGAGAGTGATAAGGGGTTTCCCTAAGGAACGACAGGACCTCGCCGAAGTTGGACGCGCTGAGCAGTGCTTCATAGGGAACCTTGGATAGGGGGACCTGGTAGAGCTTTTTTTAAGTCCCCCGGGATCCTTCCTCCCGGTGTGGACATGCCTTAGGATGGACTTTAGGTTCTCCGAGTCCTTTCTCCAACCCCATGCGGTGAGGAAACGGGCCCTAGGCCCTGCGGACCTGGCGATGAACTGTCCGGTTTCCAGCAAAGGTATGCGTTTAAGCTCCCCCTCCAGGTCATATCTATGGATCTCCCCCGGGGGTAGTTTCAACAGATACTCCCTGTAGCCCTCCTGCCTCTTGAGCCTAGCAGCTATCTCCTCCATGCTGTCGTCGTGGAGCAGTTCCCACATGGTTTCGTCGCTCAATAGGTTGGAGAGCATTACCTTGGCCTTTACCCCGCTGGAGAGTCTTTCTCCGTTGGCGCTGAAGGTTATCATCCCCTCCAGTATCTCCCTTCAAGAATGGCCTCCGCCTCCTCAAGGGCGATGGCATGGACCACCTGGCGGGCGTTATCCTCGAATGCCCGCTGCATTCGCTCCCTTCGGGCCTTTCCGTTGCGGATTATCTCCTCCGCCTCCGCCTGGGCGGCGTTGCGGGCGTTCTCCAGCATCGCCGCTGCCCTCTGGCGGGCGGCGGATATCCGCATGTCCCTCTCCCTTATGAAATCCTCCTGTCCCTTCCTTATCAGGGTCTCTGCCTCATCCTTGGCCTCCTGGACCAGCCTCTTGGCCTCGCTCTCGGCCCCCAGCAGGACTGCCAGGGTCTCCTCAAGGGATGTCAATTCTCTTCACCTCCCCGGCCCTCCTTGGCCGCCTTCATCCTCACGAAGTCCTCCCTGTCCATCTCCTCCAGTGCATCGGATATGAACCTCTCGGCCTCTTGGTTGTACGGGATTATCACCTTCTTCAGGGCGTTGACCCTACGATAGGTCTTCCTTATTTGAACTGCCAGCCGGTAGACCGAGTTTTCCACCTCCGCAAGCTTGAGTATCAGCGACAAAACCTTTCGAGCGTTAAGGTATGCTCGATCCATCGGGCAAGAGGAACCTATGAGGGAATAGCTTGGCATCGGGGATTCTGCTATGGGGTCCACCTCGGGGATGTCAACCCCCATGACAGACCTAAGTCGTATGGTTATGACATCGGTCACGGGAATTGATTGGGCCATCTCCTCCACGTTATCTATGCCCATGGAAACGTTAGCCCTTTGCAGGGAGGAGTAAGCCTCCTCGAAGAGCCTTTTCATCTCCCCCTGGACCTCCCTGGCGGACTCAAGGTGTTTCATGAGCTCCATCATGAGGATCTGTCTTTTCTGTTCCAGGAGGTCATGTCCCCTCCTGGCCAGTTCCAGGGCCTTCTTGACCTTGCTCAGGTTACCACGCGTAGGTGCTGGCTTGGTCTTCATGGGTCCTTAACCCCCTTAGGTGTAGGGGCTTTCAAAAGTCCCTTTTATGGATTATCCTTCAACGGCGGTGCATGGCAATGGAGTTCTACTCCTGTGCTCAGTTTAAGTCAAGACCCCCATCGACGAGGGAGGTATAACGTGATGTTCTTCTTGTTCATCGGTGCCAGTGATGTCTGCAAGATACCCGGCATATCCGCAGCTGGAGCCAACCCGGCGGTGATACCTTTTACCGCTGCCGCCGACGCGGACGTTCTCTACTACGGGCGCCCCAGGGTTGTTGATGCAGTGCCTGTCGATCCGGAGGGACATCCGACGCCGGCGCTTATAACCCGGGCCGCCTGGGAGATGGCGAGGTTCCCGTTTATCGTGGTCCGGTGCGGATCTTACCTTCCCCCGGCCTGTCCTCACGTGGATCTCAAGTGTGATCCCGGTGGGGATCCGTCGCTCGTCTCAGCGGTTCCGAATGCCAGGGAGGTATTTGACGCCGCTTGTGAGCTTGGCAGATCTATGGGTGGGATGAAAGAACCTTACGTGATAGGGGAATCTGTGCCCGGGGGAACCACCACTGCCCTTATGGTTTTAAGGTCATTGGGGGTTGAGGGCATGGTGTCCTCCGCGGGACCTCTGAATCCAATAAACCTCAAGGAGACCATATGGCAGAAGGGATGTTCAAGGTGTGGCGGCGGATTTGGTGCCTTCAGGGATGACCCTCTTAAGGCCGTTCGGGAGATGGGGGATCCCATGCAGGCCGCGGTGGCGGGTTTTGTCTTCGGACTGCCGCGGGATGCCCGGGTGGTCCTGGCCGGTGGGACCCAGATGTTGGCGGTTCTGGCGGTCTTGAGGGCCATGGGATGGGATGGGAAGGTGGTGGTGGCCACCACCAAGTACGTGGCCCAGGACAGGTCCTGTGCCTTCCTTGAGATGGCGTCTTCACTAGGTGCTGAACCCTACGCTGCTCCGCTGGACTTCTCACGATCCCCCCACAAGGGTCTTGCGGACTATGAGAAGGGTTACGTCAAGGAGGGGGTAGGAGCCGGCGGGGCGTTTTGGTACGCCCGGGAGCTGGGGGTGTCGGTGGAAAAACTTTGCGGGAAGGTCGAGGAGATCTACTCCCTCATGATGGGGTTTAGTGGATAAACCTTAGGCCATGGGTTCAAGGTTTCACAGGAATCTGCCGCCAATAGCGGCGGCGTTGCTATCATTGGCTGCCCTTGGAGGTGTGATCCTCGGAGCTTCCGTGGGGGAGTGGGGGATGTCGTTCCAGGATGTCGCCCGGGCCGTACTCTCCGGGCCGCCTCCGGGAGAGGCTCTTTCAGGCTCTTTCGTCGTCTGGTACCTAAGGCTTCCCAGGACACTTGGGGGGTTCCTTTCCGGTGTCGCCCTTGCGTGCGCTGGGGTGATATTCCAGGGGGTCTTTAGAAACCGCCTGGCGGAGCCCTATACCCTTGGGGTTGCGTCAGGGGCGGCGTTCGGAGCCGCTGCGGCCATCCTCTTGGGGATTAGTCCCTCCGCCGGTGCCCTCGCAGGGGGTTTTGCCTCCCTGGTGCTGGTACTTGGGTTGTCGTTTGGTGCCGGCTCATCGGGGATGATAATGTCCGGCGTGGTGGTAAGCTCGGTCCTCGGATCTGGGCTTACCCTGCTGAAGGCATTGGCGGGGGAGAAGGTGTCCGCCATAGTTTTGTGGCTCATGGGGAGCTTCTCCGGTGCCACTTGGTATGGGGTTTTCCTATCCCTTTTGGGGGCCCTTTCGGGATTTTGCACGTCCCTTGGGCTTCACAAGGAGCTTGACCTCTTCGCCTCCGGGGCGGATCCATCCTCCCTTGGGGTCCGCGAGGGAGTTGTAAGGGTCTTAGCCCTCCTTGGGGCCTCCTGTGCTGCGGCTTTGGTGGTGGGGCAGTTCGGGGTCATAGGCTTCGTCGGATTGGTGGCCCCCCATACTATGAGGCTTCTGCTAGGGCCTTCCTGCCTTTGGCTATCAGTTTGTTCCGCCCTGCTTGGGGGGGTCATGCTGGTGTGGGCGGACGTGTTGTGCCGGATGTTGGGAGAGATGCCGGTTGGGGTCATGACAAGCCTCATAGGGGGCCCGGTATTCTTATGGCTGGTTTGGAGGGGCAGCCGCGATGCTTAGGGCGGATGGGATATCGGTAAGCCTGGGCGGCAGGCAGATAATCAGTGGGGTCCACCTGTCCCTAACGCCTGGCGGGGTGACCGCCCTGGTTGGCCCCAACGGAAGCGGCAAGAGCACGTTGCTTAAAGCCTTGGGGGGGCTTGTGCCGTTTCATGGTTCGGTTACGTTGGATGGACTGGATCTTCAAAGGCTTTCAAGCCGTGAGAGGGCTTCCCTGGTATCCCTGATGCCTCAGTCCATTGGTTTCGATAGGGGTTTTACGGTCCGTCAGGTGGTTACCATGGGGCTTTATCCCTTGGTCGGGCCCTTCAGGGGGTACGGAAAGAGGGAGGCTGCCATGGCGGAGAAGGCCATGGCGGATGTGGGGGTTCTTCCCCTGGCGGATCGTGAGGCCGCGACCCTGTCAGGTGGGGAATCCGCAAGGGTTGCCCTGGCCAGGGCGATGGCCAGGGTCCCTAAGGTCCTGCTCTTGGATGAGCCCACCGCGGCGCTGGATCCCAAACATGCGGTGGAGGTTATGGCGCTCCTGGATAGGGTATCCATGGACCGGGTGGTTCTGGTGGTATTGCACGACATCAACCTGGCCCTTGGTTGGAGCCGGAGGGTTATCGTAATGAGGGAAGGACGTATCATAGCCTCCATGGATGAAGGACGACCAGACCTTGGGGTGTTGGAAGCGGCTTACCAGGTGCCCTTCAGCCTGCTTAAGGGGGATAACGGGGAGGTGGCGGTCATACCGGCCTCTCCATCAGGTACCTTATGAACATGGTGGCGTAGCTTCCCCTTGGCAGGTTAAACTCCAGCACCGCCTTGTGCTTTCCCGGGTTGAGCTCGTCGGGGGAAGAGGACGAGATCCTCAAACCTCTGGGGAATTGCCATGTGGCCCTGTCGTAGGAACCGAAGTGTACGGAGCGTATGAACCGGATGTTAAAGTCCGAGGTCTTTATGCCCCGCTCCTCCAGGGTTTGTTGAAAGGCCTCCCTGACGGCCCCTTCCATGGGGGGCATCTTGTAAGATGCGGTGGGAACCAACATGGGGTGCCCTTCGGGTCTTGCATGAGGGAAGAATACTTCGCCGCCTCTGAGGATTACGGTATGTCCGTCAGAGGATGCCTCCATGAGCCTGCTGGTGGTGAGGTTCCAGAGGAACGACTGGTAGGCCGAGAAGAGCATGCTCAGCTGCTCCCTAGGTATAAGCCGCAGTGCCCCTTTCATGCCCCTGGATGAGTGATCCTCCGCCAGGGCGGATAGGATCTTCTTTGCCCACGGGGACGAAGCCAGGGGCAAGCAATCCTTGAAGTCTCCCCATATCTCCGCCATGAGGGCCTTTCGCTCCCTTTCCCTTGGGGTATCCTCGGGGGTTATATCGGTTAAAAGGAGTTTTAGGGCCCCGTTGAGGTGTCCCCTGATGAGCCTCTCCGCGAAGTAAGCTCCGCTTTTGCCCAAGCTGCCGAACCGCTGGTCGTCGAAGTAGTTTGGGAACCCCTGTTCCCCCTTGGAAACCCGTTTTGCGAAGATGTCCTGGCTCTCCAGTCCCCTGACGGTTACGGTGAACTGGTTGCCGGTTATGTTTGAGGGGGCTATGTGGGAGAGGGCGAAGCCTATCCTGCGGAGGGATATGTTCCCGCCTCCCTCCGTGGTTAGCTCCCTTGTCCCTGCGGGGACAGTGATGAACTGGCTTGTGACTCCCCTTTTGTCCTTTCGGCCCCCGAAGCGGATGTCCCTAATGGGGACCCCGCTTTTCGAGGCGATGGCCTCTACGGCCTCCTGGGTCCCCATGTCCCTCTTCTCCATCCGGTAGACTATGAAGTCTCCTCGGTCCTTGATGAAACCCTCCTCTAGGACCTCATGAACCACGAAGTCCTCCGGGAGGCGTTTAAGCTGGTAGGTCTGGGCCTTGCACATGGTTCAATGGGTCGTCAATTTCAGGATCCCGTTCAGGATCGAGCCGGCGGACAGGGCGGCTATCACCATGATCAGCAGTGACTTCATGGTGTCCTTGGAGCCTAGCTCCTTGAGCAAGACCACGAATGTGGCTATGCATGGGAAGGTCATGGCCAGCAACGTGACCGCCACGGTCATCTGATTGACCGTGAGCCCAAGGGGTAGGAGCAGTCCCACCGCCACGTCTTTTCGGAAGAGCCCCATGACTATAGGTCCTGCCGCGCTTGGGGGCAGGCCGGTCAGAAACCTGATTGGGGGGCCGAACACCGCGGATATGAGATCCATGACGCCCAGGGCCTCAAGGCCGTTAACCAGCAATATACCCCCAAGGACCAGGGGTGTTGCCTCTAGGAGGAAGTCCTTGACCCTCAGGCGAAGCTTGAGCCATAGGGCAGAAGGGGAAGGGCGTCTGTAGGGAGGTATCTCCACGATTAACTCCGGGCTGAAGCCCGGCAAGAGGCGGTGGAGTATGCGTCCTATGATGACCCAAGAGGAGAGGAGCGTAAGGTATACTGCCCCCATGTGCATGGGGCTGTCCCCCAGGGCGCCTACTACCATGGCCTGGAGGGATGTACATGGGACCGCCACGGATATTAGGGTGGATGCTATGAAGCGCTCCCGTTTAGATTCCAGGACCCGTGTGGCCAGTATGCCCGGGACGTTGCAGCCTAGCCCTAGCAGCGTTGGGATCACCGCGTAGCCGTGTATCCCCATTCGATGGAGCAGGGCGTCGAACAGGATTGCAAGGCGAGGCAGGTAGCCCACGTCCTCGAGAAGGCTTAAAACCCCGTAGAATGCGATTATGTAGGGCAGCACCATGGCGAACTCCACGTAAAGCCCGGTGGTTAGAAGCCCGAAGCTCAGCTCGAAATCGATCTTCCCTTGGAATAGGGTCCCTATGAGGACCTTTCTCAGCATGCCGTCCCCCAGGTTCCTTGCGAGGTCCTCCAGGATGGGCCTTAATAGCCCCTCGAACAAGGGGTCGAACACGTGGGATATGAGCCCCTCTCCGATGCCCCGGACCAGGTACAGGGAAGCCCCCAGGATCAGTATGCCGAGCAGTGATCCCCATATGGGGTTGACGCTTGCGTCCTCCAGCTTGTCCACCAGGGTGTGGTGCCGATGCTCTACCCGCTGGACCCGATCTACCACGTTGCCTATGCGGTTCCAGCGCTCCTCCTTGGAACACTGGGGAAGGTGCGACTCCCTGGCCTGGTCCAGCTTGTCCAGGAGTTCCCGGATGCCCTGGCCTGTCACCGCCACGGTGGGGACCACCGGGACCCCTAGTTCCCTCTCAAGCGCCTGGATGTCTATGATTATCCCCTTGTGGCGTGCCTCGTCCACCATGTTGAGGGCCACCACCGAGGGTATCTTCCGCTCCAGCACCTCCATGGCCAGCACCAGGTTTCTTTCCAGGGCGGTGGCGTCCAGCACGATTATGGCCCTCTGGGCCCCCTCGTCAACGATGCGTCTTGCTATCTCCTCTGCCTCGTTGGTGGCGCTTAACGTGTATGCTCCCGGCACGTCGATGACTCGGTATGACTTGCCACGGTGCTCAAGGGTGCCCTCCAAGAAACCTATGGTGGTCCCCGGGTAATTTGAAGATACCGCGTCCAAGCCGGTCAATCGGGAGAATAGGGCGCTCTTACCCACGTTGGGGTTGCCTATTAGGAGGAGCCTTCCGCATCGGTCGTCTCCGGAAGGCTCTTGGGGGCCCCTGTGGCATATCAAAGGCATGGAGCTCCACTTACCTCCCTTCGGTCTGGACAGACCGCTATCCTTCCCGCCACCCCGTGCCCTATGGCCACTTGCCGGCCGTCCACGCACACCGTAACGGGGCCGTGAAAGGGCATGCCTGATAGCTTCTGTATCCTCTTCCCAACTCGGAGCCCCAGGGCTTCAAGGCGCAAAGCCGCCTCCCCGTGGGGCATCTTAGTGACCACG
Organism: Thermanaerovibrio velox DSM 12556; assembly: GCF_000237825.1. Taxonomy (NCBI): domain Bacteria; kingdom Thermotogati; phylum Synergistota; class Synergistia; order Synergistales; family Synergistaceae; genus Thermanaerovibrio; species Thermanaerovibrio velox. The sequence continues at coordinate 1,309,426 of NZ_CM001377.1, read as the reverse complement.
CACCATTCTCCGTCCTTTAGCCTTAGGAGGCTCATGTCCATAGGGATCACCTAGTTCCGGCATGCAAGGGGTTAGAGGTGTTATGGGTATGCACACCTAAAAACCGGGGGAACGACGATCTACCAAGGCTTTCTCCACGGGTCGTGAGAGCAGTCTTGTGGGGTTTAATTTCTGGCATCAGTCCACCAAGGCCTCCTCGATGGCCTTTAGCACCTGCTCCTCATTGAAGGGTTTCACTATGAATCCCTTAACCCCTATGGATTTGGCCCTTTCCACGCTGTCCTTGGTCCCCATGGCGGATACCATGAGTATCCGGGCTTCCGTGTGGTTTTCCTTTATCTTCTGTGCCGCGTCGAGTCCGCTCAAGAAGGGCATGGTTATGTCCAAGGTTACAAGGTCAGGGTGAAGCATGGTGTAGAGGTAAACCGCATCCCTGCCGTTGTCCGCCTCTCCTACCACCTCGTGTCCACCCTTTTCTATCATCTTTCTAAGCACTAGCCTCATGAACTCCGCATCATCGGCGATCATTATGCGGGCCAAGGGCGACACCTCCAATCTATCTATCTGCTGTGCTCTTGTACGAAGCTTGCTGAGTGATTTGTACGCTCCGGTCGTATCCGGCCTTGTTATTCATTTTAACACCCGAGGGACGGAAACGGCTGGTTCGGATAAAATAGGTTCCTGGGGATTTGCTTTTCGTGCAAGGCCGAACCATTTTGGAAGGAGTGGGCACATGCTTCATTGTGGGATAGTAGGGCTTCCCTTAAGCGGGAAGACCACCCTTTTTAACGTGATAACCAGGGCAGGGGCGGAGGTTAAGCCATATCCCGGAGGCAAGACCGATCCCAACAGGGCGGTGGTTTCGGTCCCTGACTGGCGGTTTGACATGCTTGCGGAGCATCATAACCCCAGGAAGAGGACCCCTGCTCAGGTGGAGTTTGTGGACCTTGCGGGGCTTTCCAGGGATGCCAGCAAGGGGGCGGGGCTTGGCAACTCCTTTCTCTCCTTTGTGGCCGAGGCGGACGCCCTCCTCCACGTGGTACGGGGCTTTTCTAATCCGTCGGTGGAGCATCCGGAGGGCAGTGTGGACGTGCTGAGGGACTACAAGATCGTCAACCTGGAGCTGATATACCGGGATCTTGGGGTGATAGAGAACCGTCTTGGCCGTCTTGGGTCGAAGAAGAAGCTGTCCCCGGAGGAACAGGTGGAGAAGGAGCTTTTGGAGCGTTGTCAGGAGAGTCTCCTCTCGGAGGTGCCCATAGGCAAGATGGGCCTTAGCCAGGATGAATTGAGGCTCTTAAGGGGTTTCTCTTTCCTTTCCGCCAAGCCTCAGATGGTGGTTCTCAACCTGGACGAGACCCAGCGGGGACCCGAGGATGTCCGGGGGGGGAAGGGAGCTGCTTGAGGAGTTGGGAGAAGAGGTCCCATGGGTGTCCGTGTATGGACAGCTTGAGATGGACCTTTTGGACCTTTCCCCTGAGGAGGCCGCGGAGTTCACCGCGGGGCTGAACATATCGGAGCCAGGGAGGGACCGGGTGATAAGGGGTGCCTACTCGCTCTTGGGGCTCATAAGCTTCTTCACTTGCGGCCCCGACGAGGTGAGGGCTTGGACCTTGAGGGATGGGGCCACCGCGGTGGACGCCGCCGGGGCCATACACTCGGATCTAGCCAGGGGGTTCATAAAGGCTCAGGTTGTCTCCTTTGAGGATTACAGGGCCCATGGGTTCTCCATAGGGGCCTGCAGGGATGCGGGATGTCTAAGGCTTGAGGGCAAGGAATATCGGGTTAAGGACGGGGATGTCATAGAGATCCGCTTTAACGTCTGATCTCTTGTTTGGTGATCCGGTCAAAATGTCTTTAGGGGGTGCGGTGATGTTGCCTAGGGAGCCGTTGGAGATAAAGGGGGTGAGGATCCCTAACCGCCTGGTGGCGGCGCCGGTGGCATCCGCCACCGCAACCCCAGAGGGGAGACCCACTGAGGGGACCCTACGCAGGGTCAAGGAGATCCTTTCCTCCTGTGCGGGGCTTGTGATCATGGAGCATCATGCGGTTCATCCATGGGGCAGGGCCAGGGTGAGACAGATGAGGCTTGATTCGGACCCCTTGGTGGAATCCCATCGGGAGGTTGCGTCCCTCATCGAGATCTCCGGGGCGGTGCCGCTGGTGCAGCTCAATCACGCTGGCGGCTCTGTGGCGGATCTGGAGCTTCTCAACGATCCAACCTTTAGGTGTGTCGCCCCGTCTCCGGTGCCAAACCCCATGAGGGAGCACCGCGTTGTCCCCGCGGAGATGACCCCTGGGGAGGTGGAGGAGCTGCCCGATCTTTTCGTGAGCGCCGCCCGGCGGGCCTTAGAGGCCGGATACAGGGGTGTCCAAGTGCACTGCTGTCACGGCTACCTCTTGGGGCAGTTCCTGAGTCCCATCACGAACCAAAGGAAGGATCGCTATGGCGGCGGCTTGATGAACCGGGCGCGCCCGCTTTTTCAAGTGGTGGATGCCTTGGCCGGGGCGTTTGAGGATGCGATCATCTCGGTTCGGCTTGGGGTGGCGGACTTCTTCCCCGGTTCTTCCGGGCCTGGGCTTACCCCGGAGGAGGGGGTAAGGGTTGCCAGGGAGCTGGCCTCCTTGGGGGTGGATGTCATAGGGATCTCCGGCAACCTGTGTGGATATGATACCCCCCTTGGGTTCGACGACTACTCCAGGCTCGTCATGGAGGCCGTGGGAGGGCGCTGCGCGGTGGAGTGCACCGGTATGGTGCGCAGCCCGGAGAGGGCGGAGCGGATGCTCCGGTCCGGGGTGTGCCATTTGGTTGGGGTGGGACGGCCGCTGCTTAGCAATCCCTCCTCTGTTGCCCAGTGGTTGTCCCAGCCATGAAGATCCTAATATCCTTAAGGTCCGAGGGCTTCCCTTGTGTGGCGAATCACCCCCCTCAGGGGTTGGTGAGCCATTACATGGAGCCCCTGTGTGAGATGCTGTCCCTTGGGGACAACTGCGTGGTGGTGGATGACCCACAGGGGTTGTTGGATCCCGTTGGGTTCCTGCGGTTCTGCACGGTGGTGAGCGGGCCCTTTAACCTTTTAACCCTTCCACATCTCATGGCGGAAAGCGATGCGGCGATGCTTATAGGTTATCCTGCCATGTGGGGTGCTGAGAAGGGGGCGGTGCCATCGGATGGCATGGCTTCTATAAGGGGTGTAAGGGTAAACGGAAGGTGTATGGGGCCCATAGGGCTTGAGGTGTTCTCAAGCGCCGTTCTTTCCACCCCGGTCATCCTAATCGCTGGGGATGACTTCGCTTGTTTCGAGGCGGAGGCTCTTTTCGGAGAGGGTAGGCCTGTAATATGTGAGTTGAAGGAGTCCCTGGGGGCTCGTTCCTTTGCGGCCCTTCGAGGGGGTGTGGAGGTGCTGATGGACGGGGCTAAGAGCGCTATTTGGTCCATGGATGCCGGGAGCATTCCCCGCCCCGATCCGTTTAAACCCCCTTATAGGGTCAGCGTGGAGCTTACAAGTCCTGAGCTTGCGGATGCGGTGAGCCTGTTGCCCATGAGCCGCCGGGTTGGGGCCTGCGAGGTCTCGTTTGAGACCGAGGATCCCTTTGACGTCAGGCGCTTCTTGGCTTCCGCCATGATGATAGCCGATCGGATTAGGACGTAGCACTTTGCCTTTAGTCTAGAGGGGGCTGGCTTTATGACCTCACGGCTTCGGTTGGCAGCGGACGTTGGGGGGCATAGCATTGCGGTGGGCATATGGGACCCTGAAAGGGCCTTGCTCCTGGGCTCCGGTGTGGTGGATACCCCACCCGACCGCAGTGTTTCCTCTGTGGGGACCGTCTTGGCCCTCAAGGCCCTTGAGCTTTGTGAGGACCTGGGGGTTCCGTTCCCGAGCAGGGGAGGGGTGGCATTGCCGGGCATGCTGGACAGATCCCGCTCGGTGTTGGTAAGCGCCCCGAACCTTTGTTGGCATGACGTGCCCCTTGAGGAGATATCCTCGGTGGTTTCCTGTGCCGCAGGTTCTTCCGTGGAGCTTTATGGGGAGAACGACGCCAACTGTTACGCCCTCGGGGAGATGATGGCTGGTTCTGCCAAGGGGCTTTCGGACTTCGTACTTTTCACCCTGGGTACCGGTGTTGGTTGCGGGGTGGTGCTTCGCGGGCGCCTTTTGATCGGGTCCAATGGGATGGCGGGAGAAGGAGGACACATGGTCGTAAGGGATGACATCCCCTGCGGCTGCGGCGGGTTGGGACACCTGGAGGCCCTTGCGGGGGCGGACAGGGTTGAAGCTAGGGGTAAAAGGAGCTTCAAGGAACAGTGGGATGATTTCGTAAAAGGAACTCCCTCCGAAGCCCTGGAGGACTTTCTGGATGCCCTTTCCAGGGGAATAGCTTCTGCGGTTCACCTCTTGGACCCTGAGGCGGTGGTGCTTGGGGGTGGGGTGTCCAGGGCCCAGGGCTTGCTGCCGCTGTTGGCCGATCGGCTTGAACCGTACCTGGCGGGGGCGTTCCGCGGAAAGGTCAGGTTGATCTTGTCGTCCCTCATGGAGAAGGCCCCCTTGGTGGGGGCCGCCATGGCAGGGGAGATGCGGGACTAGGCCTCTTGATCCAAATGAGGGAGTGAGTGGAGGAGGGGTATTAGATCTTTTAAAGCTGCTTCCATGTCTTAAAGCCTCTCCCCAACACCTCAGAGGCTTCGGAGATCACCATGAACGCCTTGGGGTCCAGTTGGGCTACGAACCTTTTGAGATCCATGGCTTGTTTGGGGGTCAGTAGGCACATTAGGGTGGGCCTGTCTTCCCCGGAGTAGCCTCCCTTGCCCATGAGTTCCGTGACACCCCGGTTCATCTCCTGAATGATGTACTGTGTTATGGCTTTGTGTTCTCTTGATACGATGAAGACCAGCCTTCTCCTGTCGAAGCTGCTCAGCACGTTGTCGGTGACCACGCCGTTGGCATATACGCTTACCAAGCCGAATAGGGCACCTTCGATTCCCACCACTGCGCTGGATAGGGCCAGGATGAAAAGGTTTATGTAGAACGAGTACTTGCCCACCTCAACCCCAAGCCTTTTTCGAAGCACCATCACGATGATGTCCGTTCCGCCCAGGGATGCTCCGCACCGGAAGACTATGCCTCCTCCTATCCCCTTTATGACCCCTGCCAGTATGGCCACCAACAGCGTGTCGTGTATGGTGGGGTGTGGGAGGTTGTCCGCCAGCCTTATGAGCACCGTTAACAGGGTTACCCCGTAGGCGGTAAGCACCACGAACCTGGGGGAGAGCTCCTTCCAGCTCCACCAGAGAAGTGCCACGTTCCCCAGTCCTATTATCCAGGCGGGGGACAGCCCGAAGGCGTACTTCGCCAACACCGCAAGGCCGGTCAACCCCGAGTCGGGAAGTTTATAGGGGACCGTAAGTCCCATTATGCCTATCGTAAGGATGACGCAGCCGAAGGTGATGTTGAGGAGCGTAAGCCACTCCTGTTTTATGGCCACCATGAGCCTCATGCCATGCCACTTGATGCTGTTCATGCGTACCGGCACCTCCTTTGGGGTTCTTGAGCTCTGATTTAATACTATAGTGCTTAAGGTAAAGTTCTCTATGGAGCTTCGCATGTAAAGTATATAACGCTTTCCCCCCGTGGGTGGTAAAATTGGCCTTACAGCGATAAGGAGGAGGAGATTGGTAATGGCCATGCCCATGCAGATAAGTCTTGAAGAGGTGCTTTCCATGTTGCTGGCCCGGGTGGATTCCCTGGCCATAAACGACGAGAACAACAAGACCAAGTTCAACATAGTCCTCAGGGTCCTGTACAAGAAGGGCATTGTGACCGATGACGACATCCTGGAGTCCGTTCGTGAGGAGCACCGGATGCTCAAGGAACTTGGGTTGCTCAACTCTGACCCCCCGGAGGACATGGTGAAGGCCATGGCGGAGGGGATACTCCAGTGGGTCAAAGGTGATGTGGAGGCCCTGAAGAAGAGCCTTAAGGAGTACGAGCGCAGGCTTCAGGAGTATGCGGCCCAGGAGGCCAAGAAGCCGAGCATTGCGGTGGCGTCCTCCAACGTTCTCCAGCAGTTGGACAAGATGGGTGGTCCCAAGGGGGGCGGCAAACTCATAATATAGCGGACCCCTTGGCGGCCCTAAAACTTGCTTAAGGGATCTTGCGAAGCGAAGGGCCACGGGGAGGACGGTGCTGTCCCTGTGGCCCTTGTGGTGTCCCTTTCGCTTTCCTATATGGGTTCGTGCCCGGGACGGTATATCAGAACCGAACAGGGAGCGTAGCGTGCCACCTTGGAGGCGGTGCTTCCAACGATGATGTTCTCCAAGGTGCTATGCCCCTTGTACCCCAGCACGATTAGGTCCATGGACTCCTTCTTGGCGTACTCGATTATCTGCTCCGCCGGGTCACCGAAGAGCAGCTCCAGCTTGTGGTTTGGGTGATCCTTATAGCCCAGCTGTTCCTCCGCTTTCTTGAGGAAGTAGCGCATCTTCTTTTCCGCTATCTGCTGCACCTCCTGGTTGATATCCGGAGGAAGCCAGGGCTCATATCCCCTCCATATGTAGTAGTTGGGTATGACGTGGAGGAACGTGGCCTCGATGTTGAGCCTGTGAGACAAGGAGTAGCCGTACCTTACAACTGACTCGCCCAGCTTGCTTAAATCCGCCGCCACCAACATCTTCTTGGGCATCAGGATCACTCCCTTCCTGGCTGTGAAAATCTTAAGTTTATTCTATCACACGAATGCAAGGAGGTTATGAGTAATGATCTGCAGGGTGGAGGTGTTCTCGAGCCCAGGGGAGATATCCGGTTCCTTCTCATCCTGTTTTGTGGTGGACATGTTGAGGGCTACCACGCAGATGAGCGTGTTTTTTGAGCTTGGAGGCTTAAACGCGATTTTATCTGGCACAGTGGAGGAGGCAAGGGAATTAAGGGACAGGCTTGGTGAAGGTTGGTCCCTCTGGGGAGAGCGGGGTGGGGTGGCTCCGGTGGGCTTCGATGGTGGGAACTCACCTAGGGAGCTCATGGGGGCTCCTAAGGATCGCCGGCTTCGCATTATCATGACCACCACCAACGGTACCAATGCCATCCTTAAGGCCATTGAGGTGTCAAACCGGGTTTATCCCTTTTGCATGAGGAACCTAGGAGCTGCGGCGGCTCTTATGGCTCGTGAAGCAGGGGCTTTGGCGGTCTTGTGCGCCGGGCACGAAGGGGCTGAGTCCTACGAGGATGTGGTTGCCGCAGGGGCTCTTTTGGATCGTTTGATTGACATACGGGGAGGATCCGATGTGGATTTATCAGCCTCCGCGCTCAGGGCCATTGAGGAGTACCGGGGGATAAGGGGTGATCTGATGGGGGCTATCTTGAAGAGGTCCTCTCATGCCATGTTCCTGGCTGATATGGGCTTCCTAGGGGACATAGAGGAGGCATGTAATGTGGATGTGTGCGACCTCCTGGTCGAGGCGAGGCGGTTTGGCGAGGCCTTCGCGGAGCTTCACCGGGGAATGTGATTCCTTTAAGTACGGCTGATGGGGGATTGGGGATCTTGGGGTATGCAGGAGTTTTAGTTCTCCATGGTTACTGTTTAAGGGCCCACGGTTTAAGTGGGCCGATAACGCCCGGGAGCCCTGAAGGGGCTCCCGGAATATCCCATCGTGCTTCGTGTCTTGTGTTGCTAGATCTCGCGAGATGCTGTTAAGGGGATCACTTACCCGTTTTTACCGCGTCTTTAAGGGCTCTTAGCAGGGGCACCATCTTTGGCCCTGACGCCCGTTTGGAAAGGATCTGCTGAACCGACATCTCCCTTCCCCAGTAAGCCCGGTTGGTGTCCCCCTCGGTGGATATGACCGCCCCCTCAAGGGAGAGCCCAGCGAAGAGGCCCTTTGACATGGAGTAGCTGTAAATGGATGCCTTGAGGCTTGAATCGGTCCCCGCTTGGGCGTTTCGGCCCACCGGCCCAGCGGATACGGACAGGTCACCGCCTAAGGTTATCTTATCCCCCTCAAAGGCCTCGATGCCCTTTTGGTTGTTTATAACCAGGACCAGGGCGGTGGATTGGACCCCTATCTGGATTCCCCAAGATAGCCCGGCGATGTTTACGAAGCTTGGGCCGTACCACCGGTTCGTGTATGGGTCGTGTTTGAGAAGGACCCCCTGGCCGTACTTGCCGCCTATGCCTAGGCCGGCCTTCACGACCGATGGGAATATGGCTATCCCGTGGCTGGACCTTATGAGATCCCGCATGGTGGAAGCGTCGTTCTCTCCCGCCATATCCCTTATAACCCTGGCGCACTCCCGTATTCGTCCTTCCATGGAGGCCTCGGCGGCCCCATGGTCTAGGAACAACCCACATAGGGTGATAAACAGGATCCAAATGGCGGTTTTTATTGGTCTTGCCATATGCGCTACTTATGCCTCCTTAAATTATTAGATGACCTTGAAGGCCTAAAGGGCGCTCAAGGGGTCGTCGTTGTCAGGGGGGAGCCCAAAGTTTCTCCTGAGCTGTATCTTGGGCATCCCAAGCACCACAACCCCGGACTCGGGGTCCACGTGGTATTTCTTCTGGTCTACCTCGGGGTTATATCCTATTACGGTGTTGGGGGGTACGACGTTGTAGGCGTCCAGGATGACCCTGCGGAGCTTGCAGTTCTCCCCTATGACCACCCCTTGTCCCACGATGCACTCCTCCAGGACTGCCCCGGCGTTTATGACGCAGTTTCTGGACAGCACTGACCGGTGGACTATGGCGCCGAGGACTCGGCTTCCCTCAGCCCTAAGGGTGCCTACCACGGAGCAGCCCTGTCCTTTGTCGGGGTAAGTGAAGCCCGGGGGATCCGAGTAGGATACGGTTCTTATGGGCCACAGGGGATTGTAGAGGGTGAGGTCCGATGGGTGTTGAAGGAGGTCCATATGGGCCTCGTGATAGGCCTTTATGGTGCCCACGTCTTTCCAGTAAGGGCGGTCTATGCCGGGCAGTACGTTGCTCTTAAAGTCGTAGGCCATTACCCTGCAGCGGTTGTATATCCGGGGCAGGATGTCCTTGCCGAAATCGTGGGAGCTGGTCTCTATCTTGTTGTCCTCTATTATGGCTTCCTCCAGCACGTGCCGTTCGAAGATGTAGTTTCCCATGGATACGTAGCTGAACCCCGGCTTGCCCGGTATCTGCGGGGGGATCTTGGGCTTTTCCACGAATTTTATAACCTGTCCGGAGGGATCGGTGTCCATGCAGCCGAAAGCATGGGCTTCCGAAGCGGGGACGGTGTTGGCCGCGATGGTAACGTCCGCCTTGGTGTCCATGTGATACTGGAGCATCTGTTCGATGTCCATCTTGTAGATGTGGTCCGCCGCAAATATGCATATCCTGTCGGCGTCGAAGAGGGTGATGAGATGAAGGTTCTGGAAAACCGCATCGGCGGTGCCCTCGTACCACCTCTCCCCGGTCCACATCTGGGCGGGGACGGCGGTTATGAAGTAGTCCCTTCCCCTAAGGGCATTGCCGAACTGCCATCCCCGCTCTATGTGTTCGTTCAGGGATTGGCTTTTGAACTGAACTAGGCAGTATATGGAGAAAAGCCCGCTGTTTACCATGTTGGACAGGGCGAAGTCGATTATCCGGTACTTGGCGGCAAACGGCACCGCCGGCTTGGCCCTGTATTTGGTGAGGGGCATCAGCCTTTCTCCCTTGCCTCCCGCCAGGACTATCCCCAAGACCCGTCCGTACTTACCGAAGATCAAAATCCACCACCTCCGCCGAGATGTTTAGTGTGAGATTTCTAGAAACACGCTCACGATGGATTTGCAGGACAGTTTCTTAAATCGCTTCTCCGGGTCAAGGGATATGTCACCCTGGTTTCCCCTGCTGTCTTTTTTGGATCAACCCCCTATTGATATCCAAGAAGTTCCTCATATATGTTCAAGTAAGCCTTTGCGGACTGCCGCCAGGAGAAGTCGGCGGTCATGCAGTTCCTCATTATTTTAGCCCTTCTCGACGGATTGGATACGGCGGCTATGCCCCGCTTAAGGGCTCTCGTCATCTCCTCCGGGGAGTAGTCTATGAAGAGGAACCCGGTTCCGTCGTCCGCCCCGTCCGCGTCTATCACCGTGTCTGCGATGCCCCCGGTTGCCCTTGCCACCGGGATCGTCCCGTAGGCCATGGCTATCAGCTGGGATAATCCGCAAGGCTCAAACTGGGAGGGCATTAGCATGAGATCGGAACCGGCGTATATCCTATGAGCCATGGTCTCATCGAAATCCGTGGAAACCCAGAGCTTTTTGGGGTGCTTTTGGGCTTCCGACTTAAGCTTCTCCTCGAACAGTGGATGGCCTGAACCAAGGATCACAAGCCTTATGGGTTCCGCAAGGATCCTGTTCATGGCTCCCAGGATGAGGTCAACCCCCTTTTGTTCCACCAGCCTGCCCACGAACGCAACCAGCACGTCGTTGCCGTCCTCCCAGCCCAGGATCCTAAGGAGGTCTTTTCGGCACTTGGCCTTGCCGGAGAGATCCGAAGGGGAGTAATGGCTTGTGATCAAGGGGTCCTTGGAGGGGTTCCACACGTCGTAGTCCACCCCGTTGAGTATGCCGGACAGCTTGTTGCGGTTGGCGAACAACACACCATCCAGCCCCATCCCGCCCTCTCGGGTCTGTATGTCCCAGGAGTACCTGGGGCTTACGGTGGTGACCTTATCGCTGGCTATTATGCCTCCTTTCAAGAGGTTCACGTGTCCGTAGAACTCCATCCCATCCATGGAGAAGCTGTTCTTGTTAAATCCCCAGCCCTCCAAGCCGCCGGGGGATACTATCCCCTGGTGGGCCAGGTTGTGTATGGTCAAAACGGTCTCAAAATGTTCCCGCAGCTTGTGGTAATGTCGATGCCATTTGAGCATGCTCGCCACCGAAGCCGCGGGCCAGTCGTGAAGATGGAGCACCTGGGGCATCCATCTAACTGCTCTGCCCAGCTCCAGAGCTCCCATGGATAGGAAGATGAAGGGGAGCACGGACTCGCACGTGAGGGACTTGGGGTATGCCTCCAGGTCCGAGAATAGCTCCGGCTGATCCAGCAGGTACACCGTAACGCCGTTCACCTGGGTCTTAAGGATGCCCGCGGAGTAGACCCTCCAGTTAATGGCCGCATGCACCTTTCCGGGGCACCTTACGACCTTAAGACCCATGGAGCCTGCCCTCTCCGCAAGGCCTTTGGAATTAGGCATCAAGACCCGGCAATCCACTCCCATGGAGTTTAGCGCCTTTGGGAGGGAGCCTGCCACGTCACCCAGGCCCCCCACCTTGATCAGGGGGGCCATCTCGGGGGTTACGTGGAGCACCCGGATGGAATTTTTGAGGCCCATGTATTACAGCCCCCTGAAAACCACGCCGTAGGCCTTTTCACAGTACTCCTTCACCACCCGGTGGGTGTTGAAGTAGCTGGCGTTCAGGGCTATTGCATGCTTCATCATCCATATCCAGCGGTCCCTGTGCTGATAGTAGGTGGGGATCACCTTGTCCTCCAGCTTGTTGTACAGGTCCATGGCGTCCTGCATCTCGTCGTACTCCACCAGCTCTGCCTCTTCGGGTTCCGGCCCTATGGACCAGCCGGTCACGTCCTCAACCCAACCTTCTATCCACCATCCGTCGAGGACCGAGAAGTTCATCACCCCGTTGTGGGTGCACTTCATGCCGCTCGTGCCCGAGGCCTCTCTCGGGCGTCTTGGGTTGTTGAGCCAAAGGTCCACGCCGGAGGTCAAGAGGCTTGCCAGGGACATGTCGTAGTTCTCGAGGAAGACTATGGGTACGGCGGTACCGATCTCCTTTGCCATGTCGTGGATCTTCTTGATCAACGCCTTTCCGGGTTCGTCGTGGGGATGGGCCTTGCCGGCGAAGATGAACTGTACCTGTCCGGATGAGACGTCTATGAGCCGCTTTACGTCGGAGAAGATGAGGTCCGCCCTCTTGTAGGCCGCCGCCCGTCTTGCGAACCCTATGGTCAGCACGTCCGCATCTAGTTCCCGGCCGGTATCCTCCAGGACCCGGGCGAGCAGCTTCATCTTGGCCGCCTGGTGTGCCTTCCAGACCTCCTCGTCCGGCAGCTGAAGGGCCTGAATGAGCCGGCTCGGGTCGTTGCGCCACCCGGGGATGTAGCGGTCGTAGAGCTTGGCGAAGCCGGGACAGGTCCAGGTGGCGGAGTGGACGCCGTTGGTCACCGCATCTATGTTGGCCACGTTGAACATGTTGCGGCTGACCTCCGCGTGTTTCACCGATACCGCGTTTGTGTACCGGCTGTACTTAAGGCCCAGCTCGGTCATGGAAACCCCCTCGGGGCCCATCATACGCTTTATGTGGTGGACGAAAACCGGGTCCATCACCTTGTCTATGAGCTCGTAAGAGAAGTGGTCGTGTCCTGCGGGCACCGGTGTGTGGGTGGTGAAGATGACCTTTTCCCTGATCTTGTCGTAGTCCTCATAGCCCTGTTCCCGCAACAGCTCCAGGGTTATGAAGCCCGCGTGCCCTTCGTTTAGGTGGAACGTCTTTATGTTCCGGTATCCCAGGTCCCGGAGCATTCTTAGACCTCCCACGCCTAGGATGAGCTCTTGGCAGAGCCGGTACCGCTGATCACCGCCGTAGAGGTACCAAGTGAGGTTCCTGTCCGCCGGGGTGTTGCTTTCGAAGTCCGTGTCCAGGAAGTATATGGGAAGGGGGTACCCAGACTGCCCCACGTAATCGTATACCCAGGTGCGGACCTTTACGGGCCTTCCCTCCAGGGTCACGGATACCTCGTTGGGTAGGAGGGTTAGGTATTCCTCGGGTTTCCACTCCACGGGGCTCTCCTTTTGATGCCCCGTTTCATCTATGTGTTGGATGAAATAACCCTTCCTGTAGAGGAGCGTGACCGCCGCCATGGGGACCCCCAGGTCTGCGGCGCTCTTTATGATGTCCCCCGCCAGGACCCCAAGGCCGCCGGAGTAGGTTGGTATCTCGGGCCTTATAGCGATCTCCATGGAAAAATATGCCACGGACCTGAAAACCGGGTCGTGTTCAAGGGTCTTAAGCATGGAGCTGCCTATGTTGTCACCGTAGGTCATTATCGTCATCAGCGTACCCCCCTCACGGATCGTGTTTGCAAGTTAGGACGAGCTATGCGTGTTGCGTCGTCTTGGTGATATTGTATCACTTACTATTTATCCATTAATGACGAGGTTATCCTGGCAGGGCGAAGCCCAACTCCCTTGCGATCTCAAGCCACGAGGATCCAAGCTGGTGTCCCGCGGATTCCAACTTCCGCCAAACCTCGTTCTGGAGCCTCCACAGGTTAAGGGGCACCTCCAGGTTCTTAAGGCGGCGGATCACCTCCATTACATCAGCTATCCCCGCCTCCTCGTCTTCGCCACCGGTTCTCAAGGACCTTATGCGGTTGTGGAGTGCCTCGGTTACGGCCGGGGCCACCTGGTCCATATTGGGCTTTATCCCCATATCCCTGGCCTCCCTTAAGAGTTCCTCCAGTGGAGAGCCCGGTCTGGATATTTCCATGGTATCAAGTTTGGACAGCAGGTCTCGGATCTTGCTCCTCATGACTATCTCCGCTGCGGCGGTCATGAGGAGCGGCGGGTTCAATCCCAGGTCCCCCAGCTGGGATATTAGGCGCCGGTTGTCCTCCAGGATCGATTGGGAGACGTCTTTGTAGCGATCCTCCGCCGCCTGTGCCCGCTGCATACCCATGTTGGCCCTCTCATCCTCCGGGAGCACCTCAGGGCCCCGGGGGCCTATGGGCAGGGCCTGCCGCAGACGGTCCCCAAAGCTTATTATGTCCAGCTTGATGAAATCCCGGATGAGTCCCTCTCCGTCCACCTTATCATTGCTAAGCCAGCAGCGGTCGTCCAATCCTCCGGAGGAAAGGACCGCCCCGGAGCCGGACCAGGCCTTGCCGGTTCGCTGGTCTGTCACTGATAGGGTCCCGATCCTTAGGGAGACCCCTGCAGATGTGGCTTCCTTGAGTTTGGCGGAGCAGAAGAACGAGTAGAACGTTCCAGAGGTTTTAAGCATTATGGACGACGCGGCCATGTCCTCCAGCGTGCGCCTTTTTGGGATCACCGTGCGGGTTAGCACTTCAAGCCCGTTGGGCAGGTCCTTGGTGTTCCCCTCCGCGGTTTTTAGGATCTCCCGGAAGTTCCCGGACACATCCACGCCTGAGGCCTCTTCGGTTAGCTCCAGAGCACGCTGGGCGTAAGCTAGTATTTGGCGGGTTTCGATGCCTCCTATGTCGTTGAAGAACCATCCGCAGGAGGTGTACATGAAAAGGCGCATCCGCTGGGCTTCCAGCAAGGTCAGTATCTTAATGCCCTCCTGGTCCTTGATCCCCGGCAGGTGTTCCTTGAGGAAGTCCTGCCTCTTTTTAAGTGGAGACGGGTTCGAGTCCCTTCGGTCCAGAAGGGCTTTTATGAACAGGTTCCGCAGCTCCCATGGATCCGTGAACTGTGAGACCATCTGATCGTAGACCTGGTCTATGCGATCCCTTATGTGATCAAGGGCGGCTCTTAAGGGGGCTCTCCACCGTTGATGCCAGCCCACCTGTCCGCCGGTGTGGCATCCGCAGTCGCTTCTCCAGCGCTCTACCCCGTGGGCGCAGGACCAGGACGTGTTCTCCGCCACCCGGCACTCCCACGCCGGGGGATGCTCCTTTAGGAACGCCCCTGGGTTTGTGAGGAACAGATCCTTACGTTGTGATATCAGCTGAAAAGCCCTGGCCAACGCCATCTCGCCGAAGCGGTGGTGGTGCCCGTAGGTCTCCCCATCGGTGGCTATGGTGAGAAGCCTGGGTTCCCCATCCTCCGGCAGCAGCCCCATCAAGTGCTGGGCGAACCGATCCCCGTTGTCAAGAAGCCCCCCGAACGCTATGGCCTGGGAGGTTGCCCCGTGGTAGAAGATTATGTCCACGTGCCCGCCGGACGGGAGGTGCTGCCTGTAGGGTCTTGTGACGTCCAGCCCTGCTCCTCCGGGGGTCTCGATCCAGGGCCCCTTGGGGGGGCGCACCGCGGCGCATTGATGGGGGGCCAAGATGGTGAAGCCTATGCCGAATGAGGCCAGCTCCTCCAGGGTTTCCATGTCCACCGCGGTCTCCGGTAGCCACATGCCCGCAGGGGGCCTTCCGAAACGGGCCTTGAAGTCCTCTATCCCCCATATGATCTGGGTTCTCTTGTCCCTGCGGCTGGCCAGGGGCATTATCATGTGGTTGTAACATTGGGCGATTGCGTTCCCGCACCCTAGGTTAACCTCCGATGCCCTGTCCGCCTGGGCAATGTGGTAGTCCAATATGGGGTCGTGGCGCATTATCCAGCGGTGAAGAGTGGGGCCCACGTTAAAGCTCATGTACAGGTAGTTGTTTATTATGTGCACTATCCTGCCCGATGAGTCCACCAGGCGAGCTGCCCTGTTGGGCCTGTAGCATTCGTCGGTGACCCTGGAGTTCCAGTCAGGGGACGGAGCGGCGGAAGGGTCCAGAAGGACCTCATCGAGCCAAGGGTCCTCCCGTGGGGGTTGATAGAAATGGGCGTGGACGCAGATTCCTCTCAAGGTGTTTCCACCTCCCCTCTACGCAGTTACATTATACATTGGTTTGGGTAGCAGGTCTTTATCATCTAACAAGTCTTTATGATACTCTTGGACAAATTGGAGGTGATCTCCTTGTTGGAGGACCTTTCGCACCACCTGCTGGATATAGCGGAGAACGGGGTTAACGCCGGAGCTGACTTCGTTGACATGGGGTTGGAGGAGGACTTTGAGGGTGATCTGGTGAGGATGTGGGTTAGGGACAACGGAAGGGGAATGTCTAAGGAAGTTGCGGAAATGGCGGTTGATCCTTTTTACACCTCCAGAAGCACCAGAAAGGTGGGCCTTGGACTTCCGTTTTTAAAACAGGCTGCGGAGGCCTGCGGGGGTACCTTTCGGCTGGAGTCCAAGCTTGGGGAGGGGACTCTTACGGAGGCGTCCTTCCGGCTCAGTCACATAGACAGGCCTCCCGTGGGAGACCTTGGATCCACCATGATGGCCCTGCTCTCTGGTCACCCCAACGTTCGCTGGAGGTTTACTTTTAGATGCCGAGGGCAGTACGTTTTTGACTCCGCGGAGGCCCTGGAGATCCTGGAGGACCCGGAGCTTTTCAAGACCCCGGACGTGTGTCTTTGGGTCAGGGACTCCGTAAGGGAGGGAGTTGAGGAGGCGAGAAGGGGAGGTTAATGTTCCTTTGGGCTGCCCTTGCGTATATCGGAGTTTCAAAATAGAATTGTAAGCGAGAATAGCCCTGCGGTGTTCGTGGAAGGGGTGTAGAGTCTTGAGCCAACACTTTCAACCCGCCGGGGCCTTCTCCGTTCCGGTGATGACAGCCTAAGGGGCAGTCTGATTCCAAGGTTCGGGGGGCTCCATATATTGAGGCAGCGGGTCAAGGCCTTCCCCGCACGGCATCGCGGGGTTATCTCGTTCCTGTGATTTTAGCGGTTTCAGCCACCTTAAGCCGGGCCCAGGGTTCATCTGGGTCCGGCTTTTTAAATACAAAACCTGGGGATTATCCCCATGGAGGTGTTTCCGATGGAGCGTTCCCCCTCCCCCTTGTGGGGGCCGTCCCTTTCCAAGGCGCTCATATTCGATTGGGACGGGGTTCTGGTGGACAGTCGCTACGATTTCTCCCCCTTAAGGGAGAGGTACTTTGGGGGGCGACGGGTCATGCTGTTTGAGGAGGCAAGTTCGCTGGAGGAGCCGTTGAGGTCCCGTTTCCTGATGGAGCTTGAGGAGCTTGAGGTGGAGGGGGCGTTGAGGAGCGTACCGGTGGAGGGGGCTCTAGAGGTGCTCCGGTTCCTTGAGGAGCGGGGGATACCCTGGGGTGTGGTCTCCAGGAACTGCAGGAAGGCCATGGAGGTGGCCTCGGAGGTCTCCGGGATCCCGCTGCCCCCGGTTACCCTATCGAGGGATGACTTCAAACCCCCTAAACCGGATCCGGCCCCCCTCATCCACGCGGCGCTGCTGCTTGGCTCTTCCCCGTGGGAATGCCTGTTGCTGGGGGATTACATATACGACCTATTGGGAGGTCGCAGGGCGTCGATGCGAACCTGCCTCGTTAACCGTTTTGAAGAGAGCTGGGCCTCCCTGGCGGACCTCTGCTTTGAAAGCATGCCCCAGCTTTTGGAGCATCTTAAGGAGCCCAGGATGTGCGTACCATGGGAGTATCGCGGTGCGGCGGAGACGGTAGGTGTCGATGGTCTTGTGGATCGGTTCAACTCCGTGGCCCTGGTGGAACCCCAAGGCGCCTTCTGGGAGCTGTCCTTCAAGGCCGCGGCCATGGGCTGTGGGGCCTTTTTCATAGAGGACGTGGAGGTTTCGCCTCTACACTTTAGGATGTGTCCCTCAATGCCGTTGACCGCCATGGGTTCCTCCCTTAGGGCCGCATTGGGGGAGGCGTTACGCCGGTCGTTCCCCCTGGTTAGGATCCTTGACGGCCCGAACCCATCCGCCGTACCCTTAGGGGAACTTCTATCCCGATGGGGGATTTGATGTGCAGGACTTGGGAAGGGGTTTCAAGGTTCCGCTACCGGAGAGGTTCCGCCCAAAGAGCCTCGATGAATACGTGGGGCAGGAGCATCTATTGGGCCCGGAGGGACCTCTGGGGCTCCTCATAAGGACTAATTCGATCCGCAGCTGCATCCTGTACGGCCCTCCTGGTGTTGGGAAGACCACGTTGGTCCGTCTCATGGGATCTGCCACGGGCAGGGAGCTTTTGGAGATAAACGCAGTGACCTCGAAGCTCAGCGATCTTAGGGCCCTGGCGGATCGGGCGGTGTCGCTTATGTCAATGGGGTTTGACCCGCCCATAGCCTTTGTGGACGAGATATACCACTTCAATTCCCAGCAGCAGAACGTGCTGCTCCCCTTCGTCGAGTCAGGTCAGATGGTCTTGGTGGGTACCACCACGGAGAACCCTTGGTTTGAGATAAACAAGACCCTGTTGTCCAGGATGCTGGTTTATCAGATGAAGCCCCTGGAGGATTCCCACGTGCTCCTTGTGCTGGAGAGGGCGTTGGAGGACGAGGAGCGGGGCTTGGGACGTTTAGGGTTATCCGCCACGAGGGAAGCCCTAGGGGCCATAGCGTCCTCTGCGTCCGGGGACTTAAGGCAGGCGCTTCTGAGGCTTGAGGCGGTTGCCTCCGGGGTTGCCGCCATGGGGGGAAGCTCCATAAGGGAGGAGCACGTGGTGGCCTTTGCGGGAAGCTCCTTCAGACGTTATGATAGAAGCGGTGATCAGCATTATCATTTAATATCTGCTTTTATAAAGAGCGTCCGGGGTTCCGATCCAGACGGTGCGGTTTACTGGCTGGCTAGGATGTTGGAGTCTGGGGAGGATCCACGTTTCATAGCCCGCAGGATATGCATATTGGCCGCTGAGGACGTGGGGCTGGCGGATCCGATGGGGTTGGTGCTGGCAGAGGCCGCCGCTTCCGCCTTCGACCGGGTTGGTTTGCCGGAAGGGGACATGATCCTGGCTGAGGCGGCCATTTACCTGGCTGCGGCCCCCAAGAGCAACAGGGCCTATGAGGCCATAAGGTCCGCCAGGAAGGCGGTGGAGGCCGGGGATTTGATGGAGGTCCCGGATAACCTGATCCCTGGAAGCCCAAACTACGTGTATCCCCATGGGGATCCCAGGGGGTGGGTCCCAGCCAGTTATCTTCCGGAGCCCCGAAGGTTCTACAGGCCCACGGATCTAGGGACTGAGGCCAGGATAAAGGAGAGGCTGAGGCGTCTTTGGCGCCGTTTCGGTGAAGAACGCTAGAGGAGGTGAGGGGGGTGGACAGCTCTACTCTCAAATCGCTTCTCCACGGGGTTAAGAATGCTTCTTCTCAGCGGGAGCTTATCACCGTGTTTTTCAAGGGGCTTTCTGAGATATCGCAAAGCCCCAGCTGTGCCGTGTGGTTCTCCAACGGGGAGGATGAGGCCTACTTTTGGGATGACGGTATCCTGAGGTCCCTTAAGGACTTCCCGAAGGAGGTGGCGGACAAGCTCTGGCTGTACCTCAAGTCTATAGAGTCCCCAAGTGACGTTCCAGCCATGAGGGATAGGGATGATCCCCTTTGCTTTCCCGGTTGGCTGTGCGTTGACAGGGGCGCTTTGGCGCCGTTTAACACCTGGCGCGTATCCGGATGGGTTGGTGCTTTTGGCAGGTCCTTCCCTTACAACTCCGATGACCTTTTGTCCCTGTGGATCCTGGGGGAGCTGTTTGCCCTCTCGTTGGACGCCCTTAAGGGCAGGGTTAGGCTTGGTGAGATGGAGCAGTGGGGCCACTATCTCAGAACTCCGCTCTGGACCTTGTCCCTTGCCTTGGAGGACCTTAAGAACCAGTACTCCCCACAAAGCGCCTCTTTGGCCTTTGGGGCCGCAAGGGTTCTGAGCTCTCAGATAGATACGCTCCTTTGCGAGATAGAACTTGAGTCCCAGCGGTTTGGGGCATACATGCCTCTTAGCGAGGCTCTGGAGGCTCTTAGGACGTTGGGACAGGGCTGGCAGAGGATGGAGAACCGGGGTTTTGAGATGTTCATAGAGGGCATGGATCCCTCTTCCCAGATAAAATACGGGGCGTTACAGATGCTCATGGGGATAGTAAATATGTATTACGTTGACATGTCCGCCCAGTCCGTGAGCGTAGGTGTAGTGGGGGATTCGTCCAAGGTCAAGGTCATGATAGAGGCCTCTTCCCTATCCCAGGGGTCCACCTTCGGGCTTAGGGGGGTGGTGGAGCTCCTGGCGGAGCGTTACAGCGATGGCATCAGCTTCTTCTCCTCCGTGCAGGGGGAGGGGGTGGACGTGGACATATCGATTAGGAGGCTTGCGTCATCGATACCCAGGTCCCTTGGCAGGGCTCCAAAGGTCCTGGTGGTGGATGATTCAATGGTTAACCGAAAGTCCTTGTCGGTCATGCTGGAGAAGATGGGTGCCACGGTTATCTCCGCCTCGGATGGGGTGGAGGCGGTGGATTTGGCCATGTCTCAGATGCCGGACATAGTTTTTATGGACCTTTTGATGCCCCGGATGGGAGGGGTTGAGGCAACCGCGAAGCTCCGGGAGATGGGGTTTGACAAGCCCATACTGGCCCTTACCGCCGGTGGGGAGTCCGATCTTGCTGGGGCGTTGGAGGCGGGGATGGACGAGACCTTGTTCAAGCCCGTATCGGCCAAGCTTCTGAGGGATGTGGTGGCCCAGTGGACCGGATGGAACTGCGATGATGCGGAAGGGGACCCGGTGGTGGCGTTGGCCAAGGATGACTTTCTTAAGGAGCTGCCCGGTTTGGCGGAGGGTTTATGTGATGCCATAGCGAGGAATGACATGGAGAGGGTGGAGAAGCTGGCCCATCGCCTCAAGGGGGATTCTGCGGTGGCGGGGTACCGGTCGTTCTCGTCCCTTATGGCGGAGCTGGAGGAGGACATGCGAGCAGGCAAACCCCTTGATAAGTACAGGGATTACCTTTCCTCCGGGGACCTGGTTAACAGGCTTAATACCTTGTAGTACCCCAACCCCACCCACTCCTTTAGTCCCAGCGCTGAGATCGCCATGGCGGTTTGGTTAGGAAGGAAGCTCATGGGATCGAGGGGGGGATCGGTCGGTGAGCCGCCCTGCGGGGTAGGGGTAGACCCGTATGCCTGTTAGGGTGCGTTTTGCGGCGTACATGGATCTTGGCATGTGGAAAGCGTTTGTCACCAGGACCACGTTGCGTATCCCAAGCCTCTTCAGCATGGGGTATGCGTTGGATAGGTTCTCCTTCGTGGTCCTTGACCTGCCCTCTTCGAAGACCCTATCTACCCCCATGTCCCTTAGGGTGTCCGCCATCAACCTTGCCTCTGAAAATGATGGGTCTGGGTTGGACCTTGGGTTGCCCCCACAGCATAGAATGGGCCAACCGGTCTTGGTGGCCAGGCGATAGGCGGCTAGTACCCTGGTGGCGGTGTACGTCCCCATTTCAAAGGGGGTGAGATCCCGGTCATATCTAACACCGCCTCCCAGGACGACTATCATGGTGTCCCCTTCCGGCAGTTCCTCCCCCTGCTGGTACATATCCTCCAGCGGTCCTGTGATGAGCCGGGAGGACCAATCGCACGAGGAGGAGTATATCAATAGGCCGGTAACGGCGGCTACAGCCGCCAGCTTAATGCGCCGGGGTGTCCTCAAGGCCTGAAGAGAGATAAGGAGGAACAGAAGCACGAATAGCCCCGGAGGTACCACGAAAGATCCGACAAGCTTGTAGATGAAGAAGATCTTGGACATGGGAGGAGCTTACCTCAGGGTTACCCGGCCTACAGGGACATGACGGTTACCCCCGCCACCACCAGGGTTATCCCCAGGGCAACCTTTCGGGTGAGCCTCTCCCTTAGCACCAGCGTGGCGAAGAGGGCGGCCAGGAACGGTCTTGCGCAGGCTAGACATGTGGCCAGGGCAACGGATATGTAGTTCAAGCTGTAGGAGAAGAGCAGGTTCCCTATGGTGAGCCCCATGGCTCCCGCCACGGACATCTCCAAGACATCCCTTCCCTTCAGCATTCCCAGGGATCTAAGCTCCTTGGGGTTCTTGATCAGGAAAGCTCCTATGGAACCAACGGTCACCCCTATGGACCTCCAAAGCTCAAGGGTGGGGATGTCAAGCCTCCCTATTAGGATCTTGTTGGAGACCACCCCTATGCTCCAGCAGAACATCGTGGCGGCGGCGAGGATGAGTCCCCCCTTAAGCTCCCTTGGGGAGTCAGAATTATCGCCGTCCTTTCGATTTAGGAGGAACAAGCCCCCAAGGGTCAGGAGAACCGACAAGATGATGTTTGCCCCCAGGGGTTCGTTGATTACAAAATGGGACATGATGACCGCCACCACCGGGAAAGAGGAAGTTACCGGCACCCCTATTGATACTCCCAGCTTGTGGAGGGCTCCGAAGTAGCAGAGGTCCCCCACCACAAGCCATGCCACCGATGATGCCCAAAGGAGGGTCAACGTGTGGGGTTGAGGCGGGATGAATGCGGCGGCTCCCTTCGTAGCCAATGCGTAGACTGTAGCGCTTAACACGTAGCCTATGCAACGGATGGCTCCAAGGGCGGTGTACGATACCTTTTCCACGCTTCGCCTGTAGAGAACCGGTGCCATAGCCCACACCGCAGCGGCGGCGATGGCAAGTCCCATACCAGTTAGGAGCTCCAACTTCAACACCCCTATCTGTGAGAGGTTATGTAACCCGTAAGGGACGCCACGGCGTTGTTGAGGTGCCGGCGCAGGCGCTCCTTTGCCAGGTCAAGGTTCCCCTCCAGTATGGCGTCGATGAGGGCCACGTGTTCCTCCGAGGATCGTTCCAGGGGAACTCCCTCCATGGAATAGTGCCTGCACAGCTGTATGAGGTCGCTGACATTGTGCAGTACCGTCTCAAGGAACGAGTTCCCTGACTGGTTGCTTATGAACCCGTGGAACCGTCTGTCCTGGTCTAGGTATTGACCGGAGGACCAGTCCGGGCCCACCGAGTTGAACATCTCCCGGAACTTCAACAGCTCCTCCCTGGGGGGCTTGGCACAGATCTTCTCCAGCGCCAGGGTTTCCAGGGCAAGCCTTATTTCGTATAGGTCCTTCGCCTCCTTGGGAGACGGCAGGGCCACAAAGGCCCCTTTACGTGGGACCAGCCTGACCAACCCGGTCTGGGCGAGCTGGCGTATCGCCTCCCTTATGGGGGTTCTTGAGACCTCAAGCTGCTTGGAGAGCTCAAACTCCGAGAGCTTCTCCCCCGGCGGTATGATCCCGTTGACTATGGCGTCCTTTATCTTGTCGTAAACGATCTGTCTGAGATCCCGACTCCTTGCGGGTGTGAGGGGGTGATCCTTCATTGGGACGCCTCCTTTGGGTCATTGGTTGAAGCGTTGATCGTTCAAACCTTAGAATCCTTTATACATTATTTTATTGCAACAACTATTGTTTATTCAACTTTCTCCCCTTGCTAGCATGTCCACCCAGAGGGAAAGGGCATATATGGCATCGGAGAGCCTGTTCAGGTATACGTACTGGGAGTCTGATATTAGGTTATCCCTGTAGAGCTTTACCGCCACCCGTTCCGCCCGTCTTGCCACGGTCCTTGCTATGTGAAGCGCTGCTCCAGGTACGGAATCCCCGGGTCGTACAAACCGGAAGGGCCCCTTGTGCATGGCGGTCACCTTGGCCACCAGGGTCTCAAGAAGCGATGAATCCGGTTCCGGCAGGTCTTCACACATGGCAAGGCTTCCCATGGCGTAGGACATGTTCTCCTCTAGCTTTAGGAGCCAATCGGCCACCTCGTCGTAGGGACAGGTGGCCCTGGCCATCCCCACGTGGGCCTGGCACTCGTCGAGTGTACCGTATAGCTCCACCCGTGGATGGTCCTTGGGGACCCTCTCCCCGTTGCAAAGGGATGTGGTGCCCTTGTCCCCGCCTTTGGTGGTTATGATGAGGTCCGGCATCATCGCACCTCCTTCATCGTTATCCCCTTATCGGTCTGCTCCATCAAGTTGCACCAATTGGTGGAAGCCCTTAAGGGGTGAAGCGTCATCTTAAGGTCAGTGACAGCAGCTGCAGGAACCGCACCCATCGGATGAGCAGCCCCCGATCAACCTCATGGACATGCGTACCAGGCCGTCCATCACCAGTCCCGTGGGCACCTCTTGAAACTTGGCGCTTTCCATTACCAGGGCCCTGCAGCGTCCGAGGCTTTCACAGGGTTCATATTCTATGACTAGGCCCGTGAGGGACTCCAGGGAGGTCTCCGGCACTTCTCCAGGGGCCTCCAGGGTTATGAGGTTGTGCATGGGACGATTCTCATCCAGGTCCTCCATGCCGCGGTACTCCAACGAGATCTCTATTCCCAATGTTGCAAACTTCGGGGCCATTCGATCTACCACCTTAAGCAGGTTCTCCCTGGTGGCGGTGAAGTGAGGGCACTCTTTCCCCTGAATTCCGTAATGGCTTATCACCACGTTTGGCATTGATGCATCTCCGTCCTTTCGGTTGGTCTTAGAAGTTAAAGTGGTCTCGTAGATCTTTAATGGCATCTATGATGGTCCTGTTTGCCTCATCGTTTTTTACCGCTATCCGCACGTAGCGCCTATTCAATCCGAATGATTCGCAGGTCCTTATCAGTATACCCCGGGGCCTTAGAAGGCCGAGCAGGACTTCCCCTTCGCAGGGAGACTTGGAGAGGATGAAGTTAACCTGGGATTTTAGAGGCTCAAATCCCAGGGAATGCAGTGAGCTGCTTAGATACTCCCTCTCTGCCGCCAGCTTTTCTCTGGAGTTCTGCAGGAACGGTTCAGGGTTGAGGGAGCACCAGATTGCAAAGGCCTCCCCTGCACAGTTTAGCGGCCAGGGTTGGAGGGCCTTTCTTATGAGCGATATGGTCTCTGGTTCAGCCACCGCAGCTCCCACCCTAAGGCCGGGAGCGGAGAAATCCTTTGTGAAGGCCCTGAGGGCTATGGTGTTGGGGGGGAGCGATCCGTCCGCTACGATGGAGCAGGCGGGCGGCCATGTGAGGTTTATGAAGCACTCGTCCGCCAAGAGGTATGCCCCTGCGTCCTGACAGGCCGCGGTGATCTCCTTGAGTTCCCCATCTGAGTAAGCCCTTCCGGTTGGGTTGTTGGGCTGGCAGATGATGAGGAGGTCTCCGCTATTAAGCAGTTGGGGCAGTTCCTCCAGAGGTGGTTCAAACGAGGGGGCCGCCATGGGGATTTGGATGAACGGTATTCTTAGCCTGGTGGCCCAGGCCTGATACTCCCCGAAGGTGGGGGAGAACGTGATCACCCTTTGTGGTTGGAGGGCCATCATGACAGCTCCTATGAGATCGCTTGCGCCGTTCCCGAAACACGTCATGCCAGGTTCCACCCCAAGCCACTTTGCAAAGGCCTCCCTCAGGGCGGTCTGATCCTGATCCGGGTATAGGTTTGTCCGCTGAAGCGCCGCGTGGGCGGCACTTAGGGCCCCTTCGGGGGGGCCGTAGGGGTTTACGTTGCTGGAGAAGTCGAGGACTTCTGATGGTTGGACTCCTAGTCGGTAGATCATTCCGCCGTGGATCAAAGGGACATCAGCCCCCCGATCACAAGGGCGCCTATGGCGCTTAACATGTAGCTTACCCAGTAGAGGGACAGGGCCCCCTGAAGATGGTCCACCGTGGGGGTTGGTCCTGAACCCATGGTGGGGCACTGAACCCATTGGTCACCGTAGAGGGTGGGGCCCCCCAGGGTAACTCCTAGGGCATGGGCGAAGGCCGACATGGGCCACCCGGAGTTGGGGCTCTCGTCCTTGGGGGCGTCCTCCTTCACCGCTGCCCATGTGGACAGGAAATCCTTCCCTAGTATATGCCCCGATGCCGCAACTATCAGGGCGGACAGCCTGGAGGGGAGGATGTTGAGTATATCGTCCAGCTTGGCGGAAGCGGTGCCAAAACGGTGGTACCGATCGTCCTTGTAGCCCACCATGGCGTCCAAGGTGTTAACGACCCGGTGGAACCAGGCGAGAAGGCCTCCTCCTAGAGCGGCGTAGAAAAGCGTGGCCACCAAGGCGTCAGAGAAGTTCTCCGCCAAGGTCTCCAGGGCGGATCTTGTGAGGTAGCCTTCGTCCATGTGGTCCACGTTGCGGCTAACAAGGTTCTTTAGCTTTTCCCTTGCGCCGTCGGCATCGTGGCCCCTGAGGAGCTTGAGGACTTGAGATACCTCCTGGGCGAGACTCTTTCCCCCCAGGCAGAAGTAGATGACCAGAGCTTCGGCAAGCCATCCCAGGCGTATTAAGTCCAGCAACTTAATAAAGAGCCAAGCCGGGAGCAGGGAGGATACAAGGACCAAGAAGAGAAACACCCCGCCCTGGGAGGGTTGGGACAGGGGAAGTGCCCGGCATATGGGTTCCAGTCGTTGGGCTAGATGGCCTATGAGGCGGACCGGATGGAACCTCCACTGGGGGTCTCCCAGGATGAGGTCTAAAACTATGGCAGCTGCCAGGGATAAAGAGAGCATATCGAACCCTCCCGTCCGGGGTGTTTTTGAGTCCTTTGCCCTTGTAGGGGCAGTTGGATGGTGAAGCGTGCTGATCGTCTAACCAACTCATTTTACAACAACAGATGTCTTAGGAGGTCCATATCCACCCTTGAGACGAGGTGGGATGAAAATCGTCCGAGTGTTTGCGAAATATTTAGAAGATATGGTGATAAGATTGGGTTCTGGGGCGGCATCTTTGTGGTTGGAAGGGTGGGATTGGGGATGAGGGGGCGCTTCAGTTTAAGGGACGACATGGTCTATTCGATGCCGGTGCACTTTTCCGGCCGGGCTTTTGAACCCGTGGCGGCGGAGTACGGGGACATGACCTGCGTGAGGCTGAGCTTTGAGACCGATCCGGAGGTGCTGCTGAACTATTTGCCTGGGTGTTTTGAGCTGGTTGAGCCGAGGGTTGACGTCCAGTATGCCAGCTGCAGAGACGTTAAGTGGATGTCAGGCGGGGATTACAGGCTGTTGCAGGTCACTGTTCCTGCAAGATACGTTGGAGAACGTGAGGTTATAACGGGGGACTACGCTTTGGTGGTATGGGAGGACAAGGCGTGTCCCATAATAGGGGGCCGTGAGGAGGACGGGGTGCCTAAGCTCTTTGCGCAGATAGCCTCGGAGAGGCACGTGGGGGATCACTGGTTTACCTCGGCTGCCTACGAGTCATGTCAGTTTTGCTCCCTGGATTTTTGGGGAGGAGAGCGAATATCCGACGAGGATTTGGCGGGCATGAACCGGGAGGGGAGGGTTAACCTTTTCGGATGGAGGTACATACCGAACTTGGGTGGTCCGGGAGGGGCCTTGAGTCAGCCTACCTTGTATCCCCAGAGGGTTAGTTTTAGGAGCGCCCAGAGGGGTATGGGCCTGGTTTCTTGGACTAAGATAGGTTTTGAGAGGCATCCGGTGCAGTGGCGGATCATCGATGCCCTGGCTGATATGCCTGTGCTTGGGTGGCGGGGAGCTCTCATGACCTGGGGATCCGCGGTCCTTGAGGTGGGCTCCTCCAGGGCTCTTTAGCGTGGTGGCTGTTGTGGGGCTGTGCTTACAGAACGGGGGTGTCTAGGGTGGATTGCAGCGGCAAGGTGGCGGTGGTCACAGGGGCGGCTTCGGGTATCGGGCTTGGAATAGCCGAGGGGCTTCTTAGGGGGGGCGCTAGGGCGGTATTCATGGGGGACCTGAAAGAGGATCCGCTGTTGAGCCAGGTGGACAGGCTTAACAGGTCTTATCCGGGGAGGGTCTTTGGGGTTGTCGCGGATGTCACGGTAGAGGAACAGGTGACAGGGCTTATCCGCTCATCCAGGGAGAAGGGTGGGCGGCTTGACATGGTCTTCAACGTGGCGGGGATGGGTATGACTCTTCCCACCGAGAGGATAACCTTTGACATATGGCGTTTCATGGTGAACCTTAACGTCATGGGGGTGGTCTACGGCACCTATTCCGCCATTCCCATAATGAGGGAACAGGGGTTTGGGCATGTGGTGAACGCTGGTTCGATTGCGGGCCTGGTGCCGGTGCCCTATCAAGCGGTTTACGCTGCCACGAAGGCGGCGGTCATATCCATGACCGAAAGCCTGCAGTACGAGCTTGAGGCCGAGGGGCTTAAGTTCAGCGTTTTCTGCCCTGGTAACGTGAGGACCCCCATATTTGGTGACCTGGAGCCCCCGGCGGACTCCATATCGGTGGAGGAGGCGGTGGACGCCATATTTGACGGCATGGAGAAGGGGCAGGTGGTCATAGCCTTCCCGGATTTCGCCCGCAAGATGGGGGAGCTTTACCGCATGGACCGCAAGGCCTTTGATGACCTGGCGAGGAAGTTGGCGGCGGAGCGGCGGGAGAACTATAGGACCAAGGGCACGTACTTTTAAGCCTTTCGTTCGAGCGCTGATCAGGCGTTTGGTGGTGACGAAAGGCGTTGGATTTCATCTAAAAGCCGCATCATCACCATAAGCATAAGACCGTTCATGGTGAGTATCATCCCCACAATCCAGCCCGGGATGAGGTGCCGGACCAGCATGGAGATCCCAAAGAGTATGGATATGCAGTTCATGGCGGTTTGAACCTGCCATAGGCCTATGAGGGGGGAGGGGGGCTTTTCCCTCCCCATCTTTATTAAAGCTTCCATTGTTTTAGACCTTGACAGGCCAAGCCCCTTCAGACCTAATGCCCCTCCTGCCAGGTTAAACACTGCCACGGTGATTGTGAGGGGCACCGTGAGGGCTCCTGGTATGAGGGATGATAGGGTTCCCAGGACGGAACCGAACACCCCAAGGGGCATGCCAATCTGCGGAGGGGCCATCATGCCAAGCGGTGTGTTCCCGGTAGCCATGATCTGTATAGACATGATTATAAGCAGGAGCCCCAGCTGGGCGTCCCCGGAGAACTTTAGGATCCCCAAACTTACCGGTATCAGTGTGATCCCCAGGGCGGTCATGAAGATTCCGGTTACGAACATCATGGACCTTTCCATCCGCATTATCGGGAGCCGTAGCTCTTCTTCCGGTTTGGGGTATATCTCTCGAACTCTTGCTATGAGTAAGCTAAGTACAAGAAGTCCGATGCCGTAGGCTGAGGCCAGGGCCCACTGGGCTTTCCCTAGTGGAGTGAGGGGTTTTTGAGGCAGCAGCACCGCCGCACCCAGAAGGACAGATGCGCAGTAGACCCCTATGCAGGTTATGGCGAGGGTTTTTAAGGGCCCTCCTTGGGCCTTCCATGTGGGCAACTTGCGATTGGAGAGGAGCATCTCCATGAGTTGTGCCAGCCCTCCTGGGCATAAACACATGAACAGGATCCACCGGGTATATCGTTCAGGGCTGTCGGGCAGGAAAGCGGTGGTCATCCCGATGAGAGCCAGGATGGTTCCACCCACGAGCTTTAACCTCCACCCTCCTGCCTCCCCGATAGGGGATTTCCCCAGGGCTATGGTGCTGATCCCGAACAGGAAGGTCATGAGCCCGAGGAAGCCGTTTTGATACAACCCTTCGGGGTTTAGGATGAGCCCCGTGGCCCCCGCGGTTAGGGCCACCGAACCGCCTATGGCTAGTACCGATGCTTCCGGATCGAGACGACCTTTGATGTTTCCCACGCCATATCCCCCCTTTGCGTGATTTGGCTTATCCAAGTTAACTCCAATGGGGAAGAGGAAGTGTTATTTCCTAGGGCTATATGGGGTGGGGTTTGGAGTTACATGGCATTATACCCTAATATTTCGATGCAGCGGTTGGGATATGTCGCTTAAGTAAGTTCTACGCTTGAGCTCCGGGCCATTGGGAGGGGCAACGAAAATAAAAAAGGGAGCCCATGGGCCGAGAGGGCATGGGCTCCTCAGATACGATTTCTTTAAAAAATGGTGCCGGGGGGGGGACTCGAACCCCCACGTGGTTGCCCACGGCGGATTTTGAGTCCGCTGCGTCTGCCATTCCGCCACCCCGGCAAGCGAGGAACGGGGATATAAATACCACATTCAGGTGGGGTTTGTCCACCCCCATGAAGCGATTGCTGTTTTAGGGAAAAATGATAGAATTGCGAAAAGCAAAACAGATAGTGTTGTCTAGGCTGGATTGGATTTTCGCTTGGATGCTCTGTTTAGTCGTTGGAGCGACCTCAAGGACTGGGGGTGCTAATGTTGAGGGTATCTCGGTTGATCCGGTACATATCCATGGGGATGTTCCTAGCCTTTACAACCTGGGTGGCCTATAGGCATCAAGTGGTAGGTGGAGGTCCCATGGGGGTTCCGCCGATGGATGCTCTTTGTCCCTTTGGGGGCCTTGAGAGCCTTTACTCCTACATAAGGGAGGGGGCGTTCCTCAAGAGGACGGCTCCCAGTTCTCTCATACTGGGGCTGGTCGTGGCTTTCATGACTATTTCCCTTGGGAGGGTCTTCTGCGGCTGGATATGTCCCCTGGGGGCCATCGGTGAGGCCGCCGGTGTTTTGGGCAAGCGCATTGGCGTCTCCCGTGTGCCTCGATGGCTTGAGTCTTGGGGTAGGTATTTGAAAATAGTCATCTTGGTGGTGGTTCTGGTTTTTACCTGGAGTTTTGGGACCCTGGTGATGAGGCCCTACGATCCGTGGGTAAGCTGGGCTCATCTCAGTGGCGGGTGGAGGGAGGTCTCCTCGTCCCCCGTTGGGTTCATGGTGCTATTCCTGTTCGTCATGGGGGCTGCCATGTTTGTCTCCCGTTTCTTCTGCAGGTACCTATGTCCATTGGGAGGGGCCCTATGGCTTCTCCAGCGGGTAAGTCTTACAAGGGTTGTGAGAAACGCGGATACGTGTGTAAATTGCGGAGCCTGTGACAGGGCCTGCCCGATGGGTATTGTGGTTTCCAAGTCTCACACTGTGTCCAGCGGGGACTGCATCTCATGCGGGGAGTGCGTGGAGTCCTGTCCTGTAAGGGGGACATTGGGTTTTGGTTTGAGACGTTTCAGGTTAACCCCCCTCGTCCTCGGGCTTGCGGGGTTGACGGTATTTTTTCTGGCATATGGTGTTGCCCGCTGCACCGGCCTGTGGAGGACCCACTATTCCATATCGAAAGAGGCTGCATCGGATCCGGTGGAGGGTATTTTCGGGTGGATGACGGTGGAGCAGGCGGCAGGACAGGTGGGGCTAAGTGCAGAGGAGTTCATAAAGGCCGCAGGGTTTGACGAAGGGGTTCCAAGGGATGTGGCGCTTAAGAAGCTCCCCGGGGTGGATGACGAGAAGGTGAAGGTCTTGCTAAGGGCTTATCTGGCCTCTGCGCCTAAGAGCAGAAAGGGGGTGCTGGATCCTGACTCCATAAAGGGCAGCCAAACCCTAGAGGAGGTGGCTTCCGTTTATGGTCTTGAGGTTACGAGGATACTCAAAGCCGCCGGATGGCCCGAGGACCTTGAGGGGGCAAGGGGCTTGCCACTGAAGGAGCTGGCGAGAAGGGCGGGAAGCGAGGTTTCGAAGATCCGGGAGGCTATCAAGACTTTGCTAGGGCAGGGTGGAAATTGAGCTTTTCGCTTCCTATTGCCGGGCACCGAGGTGTTTGGAGGTGACGATTGAATGAAGGGGTTCAGCATAAAGGCTAAGTTGTTAACCATGATAGCGATCATGGGTATGCTTCTGGTGGCGGTGCTTTCCATGTCCGTACACATGGAGAATAAGTCGTTGAGCTTGGCCGAGGGGATGTATAAGGACTTCTTCGTGCCCTCGGTGCTTGCCATGGACTGTCTGGTGCACGGCCGTGCCATCCAGGGGAACCTTTTGAGGCTCTACCTCACCTCCGACCCCGCTAAGGCGGAGCAGCTGGTGAGCGATATCTCCAGGAGGGCGAAGCAGGTGGACGAGAACATCTCCGCCTGGGAGGCTACGGTGTTGACCGATTACGAGAAGGAGCACCTTCCCAAGGCCAAGGAGCTGCTGAAGGCCTATAGGGCTATCCTGCTGGAGGCTTTGGATCTTGCGAAGGCCGGCCGAGGGGAGGAGGCCCGGGGCATATTCGAGCAGAGGGGTTTCCAGGCCTTTGAGGGATATCAAAAGGAGATGAGAGGCCTTGCCAACTACCTACGGGAGGAGGCGGCAAGGCGGAACGAGGATAATCGCAGGTATTCTCAAAGGGCCCTTTGGATTGTGGGTGTCGTCTCCGTATCGTTGTCGGTGCTTGTTTTGGCGGCGGCCGTTTTTGTGAGCCTCAGCATAGCTAGGCGCCTTGCTTCCATGGAGAAGGGGGTCAAGGCCTTTGCGGAAGGGGACTTATCCGTGGTCTTTGACGACCATGGATCCGACGAGGTAGCGTCGATGGGGCGTTCGCTCAACGAAATGACCCTAAGCCTCAGCCGCTCCATGGAGGATATAAGGGCCGTGGCGGATAGTTTGAGCAAGGAGGGGCAGGACTTTGCGGCGGTTTCGGAGGAGACCATTGCGGCTGCCCAGGAGTCCAAGGCGAACGTGGACGAAGTATCGAGGCAGATGGATTCCCTGTCTGCCGCCGCCGCGGAGATAAGCTCTTCCGTGGAGGAGGTGTCGTCTGGTTCGCAGATGTCTGCCCAGAGGAGCACCGAGATCGCCGAGAGGGTCGAGAGGGCCAGGGCCCTTGGGGAAGACGGGGCCTCCGCGGTAGCCCTGGTGACCCAGCGCATAGGGAACGTTGCGGAAGCCTCAGGCACCATGGCCGGGGAGGTAAGGCGTCTTGTGGACAGCGCCAGGGAGATCCAGTCCTTCGTGGCAGAGATAAGCGGCATAGCAGATCAGACCAACCTTTTGGCCCTGAACGCCGCCATAGAGGCCGCCCGGGCGGGAGAACACGGGAGGGGGTTCGCGGTGGTCGCCGAGGAGGTTCGAAAGCTAGCGGAGGAGTCAAACGAGGCGGCGAGGAAGATATCGGACCTGGCAAACACCATAACCCAGGAGCTCAAGAGGGTTGTGGAGTCGTCGGATGCGGACTCCCGTCTCTCCCAGGAGGCTTCCTCCTTGGCAATGGAGGCCAAGGGGACCATAGAGGGGATCATATCCGTCCTCGCCGAGATAGCCTCCGCCACCCAGGACCTGGCGGCGGTATCGGAGGAGCAGGCGGCCTCCAGTGCGGAGATATCCTCCGCGGTGAGGGACATAGCTTCCGAGGTCTCCAGTGTGGCCTCCTCTTCGGATGTGGTTAGGGACCAGATGTCTCAAGTGGCCAAGGCGGCGGAGAGGGTTGCGGAGGGGGCGGAGGACATGGTGAGGCTTGCCTCGGACCTATTGGGAATGATCTCCAGGTTCAAGACGCATCACGAGCAGTTGCTTGCCGACGGGGGCCAAACTGGGTCTTACCTGCCTCCTCCAAGGGGCTAGATCTAGGGGCTGCGGGATGTTTCTCTAAGCCCAGGTAGTCGTTCCCCCCGGCTCTGATTAGAGGGCCGGGGGGTTTGTGCGTCTACATGGAGGCCATGGATCTAAAAACTTGTTCCCGATATGGCATGGAGGGCTGAGCCCCTTCCCTTAGACATGCCAAGGATCCTGCCGCTATACCCGCCTTAACCGCCTCTTCCATGGGACTTCCTTCACATATCATAACCGCGAAGGCCCCCATGAAAGCGTCCCCTGCCCCGGTGGAGTCCACGACATTTATCTTTGGGGCCCCCATCGTCCCAAGTCTTTCTTGGTAGGCGAAGCTTGCTCCCTTGGACCCCATGGTTAGCACCACTCCTCTGACCCCAAGGGCTAGCAGCTTCCTGATGCCTGCATCCGGTTGATCCTCTCCGGTCAATTGGCGTAGCTCCACATGGTTCAGGACCATGTAGTCGCAGTTTGAGAGGGCTTCTTCCCCGATCGGCCTTATGGGTGATGGGTTAAGAAATGTGGTGCAGCCCCTTTCCTTGGCGCCCTTTAGCCCGGCTTCCACAGTCTCGATGGGGATCTCCATTTGGAATATTGCCCCATCCGCGCCGGTGAAACAACCTAGGTCCAGATCCTCGGGATGCAGGTCCCGGTTAGCTCCTGGGGCCACTATGATTGCGTTATCATCTTGGAAAACCGTTATCTGGGCCACCCCGGTATGGATGGAGGACCTAAGTACCCTTGCCTCTATGCCCTCCCGCAAGAGGCTATCCAGGAGCAGATCCCCAAACTGATCTTGTCCGACCTTGCCCATCATCGTGACCTTTGCCCCCATCCTGGAGCACGCCACCGCCTGGTTGCCTCCCTTTCCGCCCTCTGCGGTGGAGAAGGTCCCGCCCGTAAGGGTCTCCCCCTTCATGGGCATTCGTTCCGCCCGCATTATCATGTCCATGTTAAGGGAGCCCACCACCACTATCCTAGCCAAGGAGATCACTTCCTTAAAATTTGGTTGGTTTTCTTGGGTGATAAAATCCAAAAAGTTGTTGACAATGTCTTGATGTAAAAGTAGCATACGCGCAAAGGATTGCGCAATCCTTTGCGCCCATGGGGGGATACGATTTGGTGACCATGAAGGACGTGGCTTTGCTTGCGGGGGTATCGGTGTCTACTGTGTCCCACGTCCTAAACGGTACCAGGAGGGTGGATCCTACAACCCGCGAAAGGGTGCTTAGGGCCGTTGATTCCCTGGGTTACAGACCCAACATGATGGCTCGGAGCCTAAGGCGCAAGGGGGCGCCTCTCCTGGGGCTCGTGGTTCCCGATGCCACCAATCCCTACTTTGCGGAGGTGGCAAGGGCGGTGGAGGATCGGTGTTATGAGCTGGGTCTCTCCATGATGATGGCAAGCTCATCGGGGCAGCCTGACAGGGAGAGGCGGGCCGTTGAGGCCATGACGTCCCACCGGGTGGGGGGTATGATAATAGTCGGCCTTGGGTTCCCGGAGGAACAGGCCCGGGTGCTTTCAGGGCTGGAGATACCGGTTGTCATGGTGGATAGGAAGATTCAGGGGCTTCCCGTCGATTCCGTCCAGTCCGATAACGTTGGGGGCGGGTATCTTGCGGCCCGATGTCTTCTGGATCTTGGACACCGAAGGATAGGCTGTATCTGTGGGCCCAGGGGACTTGGACCGAGCGAGGACCGTCTGAGGGGGTTTGAGATGGCCCTTGCGGAGGAAGGAGTTCCGTTGGACCCAAGTCTCGTGGCGTGGGGTGACTTCACCTGTCCTGCCGGGTATGAGCTTGCTTTGGAGATGCTTAAGGACCAGTCGTTAACCGGGATCTTCGCGATGAACGATCTTATGGCATTGGGAGCTCTTAGGGCCGCCAGGGATCTTGGACTTTCGGTTCCTGCGGATCTTTCGGTGGTTGGATTTGACGGGATATCCATAGGGCGGTTCTTCGTGCCTCCCTTGACCACCGTTGCCCAACCGATAGAGGAGATGGGGGCAGCTGCGGTGGATTTGGTGGTTGCCCGGATGGGATCGGGTTGCTTTGAGCCGGTCACAAGGGTGATAAACTGTAGTTTGGTGGAGAGGAGTTCCAGTGCGGAAGCTAGGCCCCGTTGACCTCTTTAGGGCTTGGGGATGAGCTGGACGAGCAAAATATCTATCACATGGACTTCAGGGGGTGGTCCTCCGAACGGTATCGCTGGGCTTATGATGGCGCTGTGGTTAGAACCGAGTGGTCGGGCTTTGACGGGTGATCCTTTTTAATGCAGAGGGGAGAGATAGCTCTTGAGAAAGAAGATTTTTACGGTGCTCTTGGTTGCTTGCATGACCCTTTCGCTGATGGCCTCCGGTGCTGTGGCGGCCAACAAACCCCTGAAGGTGGCGCTAATACTGTCTGGTTTTTTGGGTGACAAGTCGTTCAACGACTCCGCTTACAACGGGCTTCTGAAGGCCAAGAAGGACTTCGGCATAGAGCTCAAGGTCCTGGAGTCCAAGAACCCCGCCGACTGGGAGGCCAATCTCCTCTCCATGGCTTCCGCCAAGTACGACGTGATAATAGGTTCCAGCACCCAGATAGCGGAGCTCATAAAGAAGCACGCTGCGTCCTTCCCAGATGTGAAGTTCGGTGTCATCGACGGTGCGGTTAAGGCTCCCAACGTGGAATCCATCATCTTCGCCCAGAACGAGGGGTCCTTCCTGGCGGGAGCCGCTGCCGCCATGTTCACCACCAAGACCAACATACCCGGTGTGAACAGCAAGAAGATCATAGGCTGGGTCGGCGGTATGGACATACCGGTTCTCCAGGACTTCCTCACCGGTTACAAGCAGGGGGCCAAGTACATAGATCCCTCTGTCAAGGTCCTGGTGTCCTTCGCCGGAAGCTTCAGCGATCCCCTCAAGGGCAAGGAGCTGGCGCTGGCTCAGTTTGAGCAGGGGGCCGACATAGTGATGAACGTGGCTTCCACCACCGGTAACGGCATACTGGAGGCCGCCAAGGAAAAGGGGCTTTATGCCATCGGCGTGGACATGGACCAGGATGGCATCTACCCCGGTCATATACTGACCTCCATGATCAAGCGGGTGGACGTGGCCACTTACAAGGTCGTCAAGGACGTCAAGGAGAACAAGTTCAAGGGCAACACGGTGGTGGAGATGGGTGTGGCCTCTGGAGGCGTGGGTCTTACTGACATGTCGGTGATGAAGAAGGCCTTGGGTGACAAATTCCCCAAGGACATACTGGTTAAGATAAAGGAGCTTACCGAGGACATAAAGTCCGGTAAGATAAAGGTGGAGCAGTACAAGGGCTTCAAGCGGGATATTTAGCCCTGGTTTCTCGGGGCGGGCCTTGTGTGGGTCCGCCCTATTTTAATCTTACCCTCCCACGTGGAGACTGAGGGGTGTAAAGAGCCCAGATGGAACCTATAGTTCTGATGAGGGACATAGTGAAGGACTTTCCAGGGGTTCGGGCGGTAGACGGGGGTCTTTTTGACCTGTTGCCCGGCGAGGCCCATGCCCTTATAGGGGAGAACGGGGCGGGGAAATCCACGCTCATGAAGATCCTTTACGGGGTATATCAGGCTGATTCCGGCACCATCACCGTCAAGGGGGATACGTTCCATCACCAGAACCCGGGTGAAGCCATAGCCAGAGGCATAGGCATGGTGCATCAGGAGTTCATGCTGGTCCAGCAGCTTACGGTTTTGGAGAACGTGATACTTGGCTTTGAACCCAGGCTTTCGATGGGCAAGATAGATTTCAAGTCTGCGGAGGATGCGATCACCTCCATAATGGATGAATATGGCCTCTGGGTGGACCTTAGGAAGCGGGTAAACGACATCTCCGTTGGTGAGGCCCAGCGGGTGGAGATAATAAAGGCCTTATACAGGGGAGCGGAAGTGCTAATACTTGATGAGCCCACCGCGGTGCTCACCCCTCAGGAGGCGGAGGGGTTGTTCAAGGTAATAAGATCCCTCACAGGACTTGGTAAGTCGGTCATCTTCATATCCCACAAGCTGAACGAGGTCATGGAAGTGGCGTCCCGGATGACCGTGATGCGCCAGGGCCGCCACGTTGGCACCGTTTTGAAGTCTCAAACTTCTATTCCGGAGCTGGCGAGGCTCATGGTGGGGCGGGACGTTTTCCTGGGGGTTCAAAGGTCCCAGTCCGCTGCCTCTGGCGATGTGATCTTGAGCGTTGAGGACATATACGTGCCCAGCTCCAAGGAGCATGCGAAGATACGGGGGGTATCGTTCCAGGTCCGGCGTTCCGAGATACTGGGCATAGCCGGTGTGGATGGCAACGGCCAGAGCGAGTTGGCGGAGGCCATAGCCGGTTTGAGGCCCGTGGAGCGGGGCAAGGTGAAGATAGATGGGGTAGAGGTGCAGAACATGAGCCCCCTCAAGGTGAGGGAGAACGGGCTTGCGCACATTCCGGAGGACCGGAACACCCGGGGGCTCAACAGGGTCATGACGGTGAAGGAGAACCTGGCGGGCCTGGCTTTTCGCAAGCCCCCTATATCCAAGGGGATCGCCATGGTGGAGGGGGAGCTCAACCGTTTCGCCGAGAGGCTCATAAAGACCTTTGATATCAGGCCTCCTTTGGCGGATGCCCCTGCCACCGGTTTCTCCGGCGGTAATGCCCAGAAGATAGTGGTGGCCAGGGAGGTGGACTCCGGGCCGAAGGTGCTGCTTGCCTGCCAGCCCACCCGGGGGGTTGACATAGGATCCATAGAGAACATCCGCAAGGAGCTGGTGAAGGTCCGGGACCAGGGTACCGCGATAGTCCTGATATCCGCGGACCTGGAGGAGATCCTATCCCTGTCGGACCGCATCGCGGTTCTTTACGAGGGGCGTATAACCGGGATCATAAACGCGGATCAAGCGGACGAGGAGAAGCTGGGGCTTTTGATGACCGGGGGTGCTGTGAATGAATAAGTTCTTGAACTCCATCCTTACCGCCCTTCTGGCCCTTGCGGTGGGGGCTGCGGCCATAGCCCTGATGGGACAGAATCCGGTGGAGTCCTATGTTGAGCTGGTCAAGGGTGCGCTGGTAGGAAAGTTCAACCTGGGCGGTACGCTGGAGAAGTTCGTACCCCTGCTTCTAACCGCCCTTGCTTTCTCTGTGGCCTCCAAGGCCTCGGTGTTCAACGTAGGGGTGGAGGGGGAGCTTTACCTTGGAGCCATGGCGGCGGCTTGGGTTGGCGTGGCCTTTGGGCCGATGCCGTGGCCGATTCACCTGCTCCTATGCTTTGCCGCCGCGGTGCTTGCGGGGGCCCTTTGGGCCCTTGTCCCCGGTTACCTTAAGGCCTACTACGACGTCAACGAGGTCTGCGTCACCATACTGGCCAACTACGTGGCCATCTTCTTCACCTCATATCTGGTTAACTACCCCTTGTCCTCCGGATTAGGGGCTCCCCAGACCACGCCGGTGCCGGATTACCTATTGCTCACCCGCATAATGCCCCCAAGCATGGCGAACACCGGTCTGTTCTTGAGCTTAGCCATACTGGTGGCCTGTTACTGGGTGGTCCACAAGAGCACCTGGGGCTATAGGCTGCGGGCGGTGGGGGAGAACCGGCAGTACGCGGAGCACGTGGGCATAAACTCCAAGGCGGTCATGCTCTGGGCCATGGCAGCCAGCGGCGCCATGGGGGGGAGTAGCGGGGGCCATACAGGTTTTGGGGGTCTTCGGCTGTTTCGTGGATAACTTCTCACCCGGGTTGGCCTTTGATGGTATGTTGGCGTCCCTTATAGCCAGGAACGACATAAGGCTTATACCCATCCTCTCCTTTTTCCTAGCGGCTCTTAAATCCGGGGCCTTGGGGATGGAACGTTTCACCGGGGTTCCCAAGGCCCTGGTGGACACCGTTATAGCGCTGTTTATCCTGTTGGCCTCTATGGAGGGGCTTTTTAAGTTCAGTTTCAAGATCAACAAGTCCGGATCCGATGGGTCCGTCGGGAGGGGCTGAAGATGCTGGAGTCCTTGGCGGATTTGATGGACAACCTGTCCTTGGTGGTGGACTACACCCTAATAAGGTCCACTTTGAGATCCTCGATGCCCATAATTTACGCCGCCATGGCGTGTGTTATAACCCAACAGGCGGACATATTGAACATAGGCGTGGAGGGGATAATGCTTTGCGGGGCTTTCACCGCCGTGGCGGTGAGTTACTTTTCCGGCAGCTGGCTCTTGGCCCTTGGGGCCTCGGTCCTTGTGGGCGTAGCCATAGCCTCGTTCATGGCGTTGGCCCACATAAAGTACAAGTCCGATGTGTTTGTGGTGGGTATGGGGGTCAACATGTTCGCCCTTGCCATAACAAAGCTCCTGCTGAACAGGCTCCTAAAGGAGTCCGGTTCCTTCATGGATCCCTCCATAGTGCCAATGCCTAGGATCAGCCTGCCTTTTTTGGGCTCCAATGAGATCCTCGACAGCCTGTTCAACGGTTACTCCCTCTTGGAACCGGTGGGAATCCTCCTGGTGCTTTTCCTTCAGTACATGCTCTACAGGACCGTGTGGGGCCTTAGGCTCCGTTGTGTGGGATTAAACCCCAAGGCGGCGGAGACCGCAGGCATAAGGGTGGCGCTTCGCAAGTTCGAGGTCATGATCTACTCGGGCATCATAGGAGGTGTTGCGGGGGCTTACCTGTCCCTGGGCTACAGCAAGGTCTTCGCGGAGAACATGACCAACGGAAGGGGTTTCATGGGGGTGGCGGCAATGCTCTTCGGCGGGGGAGACCCGGTAAAGAGCATGATAGGCTGTTTCATCTTCGGCCTGGCGGATTCGGTGGGAGCAAGGCTTCAGACCTTCGGCTTCCCCTCTCAGTTCATCTTGATGATCCCTTATATAGTTACCGCTTCGATACTAAGCCTTGCCATGTACAGGAAGCTAAGATCCCAGAGGGCCAGGATGAGCGCCCTCTCGGCAAACGCGGAGGAGTGATGTAAGTTGCAGAGGGAGAAGATCATCCTGGATGTGGATCCGGGGCACGATGACGCGGTGGCCATGATGATGGCGGGGTCCCACCCGTCGGTGGAGCTGATGGCCGTTACGGTGGTGGCGGGGAACCAGACGCTTGACAAGACGGTGAAGAATGCCCTAAACGTAGCGTCCGTCCTGGGGCTCAAGGACGTTCCCGTGGCGGCGGGGATGTCCAGGCCCATGGTTAGGGAGCAGATAATAGCGGACGACATTCACGGGGTTACCGGTCTGGATGGTCCCAAGTTCGATGAGCCCACGGTTCAACAGGACCCAAGGCACGGGGTGGATCTTATAATCGAAACCCTTATGGGCTCAGACGGGGACATAACGATCGTCCCAACCGGGCCTCTTACCAACGTTGCCATGGCTATCCGTAAGGAGCCCAGGATCGTGGAGAAGATAAAGCGGATAGTGCTCATGGGAGGCTCGTACCAGCTCGGCAACGTGACCCCCTCCGCGGAGTTCAACATATATGCGGATCCCGAGGCGGCTCACGTGGTGTTCTCGTCCGGAAGGCCTATCGTGATGATGGGTTTGGATCTTACTAGGCAGGTCCGCTGTTCCTCCCAGGTGATTGAAAGGATAGGGGCTATCGGCAACCGGGTCTCAAAGCTATTCGTCGAGCTTATGGAGTTCTTTTCTAAGACACAAGAGGAGATCTTCGGGTGGGATGCTCCCCCCCTTCACGATCCTACAACCGTGGCGTACGTCATAGATCCTTCCATTTTCGTGACCAAGCCCATGAGGGTTGACGTGGAGCTGAGGGGTGAGCATACCTACGGGAGGACCTGTTGCGACTATTTCGGGGTAACCAAGAAGGAGCCAAACGCCCAGGTGGCGGTTACGTTGGATCTCGACAGGTTCTGGGACCTGTTGGAAGCCTGCATAAGGCGCTACTCTTAAATGGGCTTAGAACCGTTAAAATAGGGGCCCATAGCCCTCCCACATCATTCATCATCCATGAAGCGGCGGGTGTCCTTTTAGACCCCCGCCGCCTTGCGTATGACCCAACCGCTATCGATGGGGCATTGCCCATCGGGGCCTTCACTTTTCGCTTATTAAGGGTTTTTGATTGCCCAATCAACCCGTTGATGACATCTTAAGGAATAGGCTATGTACGGAGTCATCATCGGTGAGCTCCGGATGGAAGGACACCAAAAGGCATCGGCCCCATGAAAGCGCCGCCGGTTCCCCGTTGTGCAGCCCCAAGACCGAGGCCCCCTCAAGGGGGACCAGCTTTGGTGCCCTGATGAAGACCCCAGGAACCCGATGGCCGTCGTAAAAGGTGACGTCCCCCTGGAAACTGTCTCTTTGGGTGCCGTAGTGGTTCCTCTTGGCCTCCGCGGGGAATACCCCTATGCTTCCCATGGGAGGGTTGTTCGAGATCTTCTTGCACGCCAGGATTGCCCCGGCGCAGGTGCCCATGAGGGCCAACGAACCTTCCAGGACCCTTTGGGCGATGACTGTTGAAAGTCCTTTTTGATGGAGGAAACGGCCTATCACCGTGCTCTCCCCCCCAGGGATTACTATGCCGTTTAAGCCGTCGAGGTCCTTCCGCACCTTAACCGCTATGACATCTGTCCCAAGACGTTCCAGCTTTGAGATGTGTTCCCTGAAGGCCCCTTGAAAGGCCACCACCCCTATCCGCATGGTTACCAACCCCTGGTCTGAAGGAGCGAGGCCTCCTCTAGGGAGCTGGTGCAAATGCCTCTCATGGCCTCTCCAAGGCCTTCAGAGACCTTGGCCACCAGGTCCCAGTCCTCGTGATGGGTCACCGCTTGTACGATGGCCTCCGCCCTCTTTGAGGGGTTCTCGCTCTTGAAGATCCCGCTGCCCACGAAAACCCCGTCGCACCCGAGGTTCATCATGAGCGCCGCATCCGCGGGGGTAGCTATGCCGCCGGCGGCGAAGTTCACCACCGGAAGCCTTTTAATTTCTCGGCACCGCTTAAGGAGCTCCAGCGGGACTCGTAGCTCCAATGCAAGCCTGGACAGGTCCTCTTCCCCAAGTCCCTCAAGGGATTCTATCTCCTTGTTTATCGTTTTTACGTGTTTTACCGCCTGGGATACGTCGCCGGTGCCGGCTTCCCCCTTGGTCCTTATCATGGCGGCTCCCTCGTTTACCCTTCTTAAAGCCTCTCCAAGGTTTCTTGCGCCGCACACGAAGGGTACTTTGAAGGAGTTTTTATCGATGTGGGCCTCGTGATCCGCCGGTGTCAGCACCTCGCTTTCGTCGATGAAGTCAACGCCTAAGGCCTCAAGGACCCGGGCCTCTGCGAAGTGTCCTATCCTGGCCTTTGCCATCACTGGTATGGAGACCGCATTTCGTATCTCCATTATCTTGCTGGGGTCCGCCATCCTGGCCACCCCTCCCTGCTGGCGGATCTCCGCGGGCACCCTCTCAAGGGCCATTACCGCCGCAGCCCCTGCGTCCTCTGCGATCTTCGCCTGCTCTGCGGTGGTGACGTCCATTATCACCCCTCCCACCAGCATCCTGGCGAGTCCGTCCTTCAGTTTCCATCCCTGGTCCTCAAAGTTCATGGTTAAGGCGCCTCCTTTCCCCGTCTAGCCCGGAGGATATAACAGTTCCCCCGGGGAGGACATGGACATCCCCGGGGGAGCTAAGCGCCTCTCTGGTACGGCACAGAGCAGAGCGGTTAGGGGCCCCATCTGTGCTCATGCTTTTTTAAGTTTTCGTCCCTACCCCTGGTAGTCAAAGATGGGGGTGCTGAAGTACCGCTCTCCCCGGTCGCCGAAGATGACCACGATGTTGCCCCGGTCCATCTTTAGGGCCAGCTGTTGGGCCCCGTGAAGGGTGGCTCCGGAGGACATGCCGGCCATTATGCCCTCTTTGGCGGATATGGCCTTGGCTCCCGCTATGGCCTCATCCCGGCTGACGTCTATTATCCCTGCCAGGAGCCCCCTGTCTGCGATGAGGGGCTGGTAGGACTCTGAGCGGTGTTTGAGCCCATCGATGCCACCGGTGTTGGGCATTGGCTCCACCCCGTAGACCTTGGCTGGGACGCCCTTGTCGTGGAAGGCCTTGGCCACCCCCATGAGGCAGCCGCCGGTGCCGAACCCAGCCACAAAAGCGTCCACCTGGCCGTTGAGCTGCTCTATGATCTCAACACCGGTGCCGGTCCTGTGGGCTTCCACGTTATCGAAGTTCTCGTTCTGGTTCGCGTAGAAGCAGTCCGGGTTCTCCTTGGCGTATGCCATGGCGGAGAGTATGTGGCTGTCCGGGTCGTCCTTCGTGGTGAGCACCAAGTCAGCTCCCCAGTACTTAAGGATCTTCCGCCTCTCTATGGTCTTGGCCTCGGACATGAAGATCTTAAGTTTGTATCCCTTGACCGCCGCCACCATGCCGAGAGCTATGCCGGTGTTTCCGCTGGTGGCCTCCACCAAGGTCATGCCAGGCCTGAGTTCGCCGCGCTTTTCCGCCCCCTCGACGATCGACAGGGCAACCCGGTCCTTCAACGACCCGCTGGGGTTGAGCATCTCAAGCTTGGCCCATATCTTTACGTTTGGATTGGGTGACGAGTTCTTGAGGAGTACCATGGGGGTGTTGCCCACGTGGGCAAGGATTCCTTCTCTCAAATTTTATTCCTCCCTCGAAGTAATTGACGTTAAGGATTTTGATTCTCATCTTAGGATATGTCAATAAAGCTGGGAAATGAAAATTTTAATCCTCAGTGATGATGATTGATCTGGAGCCATCTGATTAAATTATTGGTTTGACACTTGGTTCGACTTGTTTTACAATCCCCCGTATGTTGCGGGGAGGGGTTGGGATCTTGAAGGCGGCGTTTGACTGGTCTGGGTTTCAGATGATCCCTAGCCCGGGGAGCCCTTGGGGTTCCCCGGAAGGATGCCCTTTGCCCGTCCTCGGCCTTAGGATTTGAAGCTGGTGAGATCTTAAGGCGTTTACCGGGAGATTAGGGTTTGGGCCGTCCCTTCGGGGGCGGCCCTGTTTTATTTTCATGGGAGGTGTTGAGTATGGACAGGGCGGTTGAAGTTAACAGGGTGGCCATAATAGGGGCTGGAACCATAGGCAGTGCGGTGGCCATGGCGCTCAGGCCTCATTTCCAGGTGATGGTGACCCGTAGGAGAGGTGGCATCCCCACGGAGCTTTTAGAGGCTGGGGTGGAGGAGGGAGGGGCTAACCAGGAGGCTGCGTCATGGGCTGATGTGGTGATATTGGCGGTGAAGCCATATCAGGTGCTGGAGGTCATGTCGCAGATATCTGAGGTAGCTCCGGAGGCTGCTCCTAAGGTGGTGGTATCGCTGGCGGCGGCCATGACCATCCAGATGATGGAGGCGGTCTGTCCCTTCCCGGTGGTGAGGGCCATGACAAACACCGCATGCCGGATAAGGCGGGGGTATACGGTCTACTCCAACGGTTTAGCCGTTGGGGAAGAGGAGGAGGCAGTGGTGAGAAGCGTCTTCAGATCCATGGGGGCCTTTGAGAAGGTGGACGAACAGTACCTGGACGTGCTAACTGCCATGTCTGGCAGCGGCCCTGCGTACATGTACACGGTTTTGGAGGCCATGATACTTGGAGCCCTCAAGGCAGGGCTTCCCAGGGACCTGGCGCTTAGGGCGGCGGCCAACACCGCCATAGGGGCCTCGTCCCTGCTGTTGGAGTCCGGTGGTCATCCGGCGGAGCTTAGGGATCAGGTGATAACCCCCGGAGGGGTTACCATAGAGGGGCTTTACGAGTTGGAGGAGGGTAGGGTGAGGACCGCCTTCATGAGGGCGGTTTCCGCTGCGGCTTTAAGGTCCGTTGAGCTGGCGGACTCCGCTAGGCGGAGCGCGATGGAC
This sequence comes from Thermanaerovibrio velox DSM 12556, assembly GCF_000237825.1. Lineage (NCBI taxonomy): Bacteria > Thermotogati > Synergistota > Synergistia > Synergistales > Synergistaceae > Thermanaerovibrio > Thermanaerovibrio velox. The sequence continues at coordinate 1,264,813 of NZ_CM001377.1, read as the reverse complement.
AAGGGGATACTTGCTATGCAGGTTAAAGAGCGCTAAAGTGGCATGGGTTCTTATATTTTCCTGTCTTGAGGAAGGGGTGTTCAGAGTGGATGAGAGAAAGGGCTGCTTGACGGTTCCAGCGGCGTTGCTGGGGGTTTCCTTGGTGTTATCCGCCTTCCTCATCGCCGGTTCTCTGGGGAAGCTTAAGAGCATTGACCGTTACGTTACGGTGAAGGGGTTCTCCGAGATGGAGGTTAGGGCGGACCTTGCGGTTTGGCCCATAATGTTCAAGGTTTCCGCCAACGACCTGGCTAGCCTGCAGAGGCTTAACGACAGGGCTAAGGGGGAGATAAGGGCGTTTCTCCTCTCCCTTGGCTTCAAGCCGGAGGAGATAAGCGAGTCTCCTCCCCAGATAAACGACCTTAAGACCCAGTACGGGGTGGATCAGGCTTCCAAGCTGGACGAGCGCTACGTGGCCCAGAGCTTCGTGACCTTGCGAACCAACCAGGTTGATAAGGTCAAGAGGGCCATGGAGCGGTCCGGTGAGCTGGTGAGCAAGGGGGTTGTGTTGTCCCAGGAGTACGGGGTCATGCCGGAGTTCATATTTACCAAGCTGGACTCCATAAAGCCCAAGATGGTGGCGGAGGCCACGGTTAGCGCCAGGAACGCGGCGGAACAGTTTGCCAAGGACTCCAACAGCCGCCTTGGGGGGATAAGGCGGGCGGAGCAGGGATACTTCAGCATAGAGGATCGGGACAAGGGATCCCCGGACTACAAGAGGGTCAGGGTGGTGACCACCGTTCAGTACTACCTGGAGGACTGATGGGGCTTGGGGGATCCGTCCCCCTGCCCATAGGTAACTTGAAAAAGATATGCCCCGGGGGCGAGGGCCTTCCGGGGCTTTTTTGTGGTTTTGTGGCTGTTACGAGTTTTTAGGTGGTTGACTTGTCCCCCCGCGGCTTGCGCTGCCGTACTCTACCGCTTCCTCAGGACTATGGATATGAAATTAAGGTATTTACCGCCCCCCGCCTGGAACGCCTTCCTGTCCTCCACGGCGTAGGGGTTATCCATCTGGAGCCAATCATCCCAAACCTCTTGGAAGCTTTGCATCTCCCCTATGGATATGAGTTCTGCTTTCTGGGATTTCTCAACCATTGATTTCCAGTAGTCCCCGTCATGGATGTAGTCCAGTTGATCTTCAGTCCATGAAAGGAGCAGCTCCTTTGGGGGATTGTGGTGGACGTCCTTTTTCATCCCCGGGATGGCGATGTAGATAAGTCCCCCGGGCTTTACGAAGTCCATGAGCTTTTGGTCCAGGAAGTTGGGGTCTCTACCAAAGTAGTTGTACGAGTCCACGCTCACCATGGCGTCGAAGAAGTTCCTTTCGAAGGGCAGGTCATTGGCGTCCCCCTTTACGGCTATCAACCGGTCCCTGCACTCGAACTGATCGAAGAAGGCCTGGTTCTCCGCCGGATCGCTCCACAAATCCAGGGCGTATACGGTGAACCCGTATTCGGAAGCCATGAAGACGCTGGTCACCCCTTTGCCGCTGCCGAGGTCACACACCACGGCGCCCTCGGGTATCCTATGGTCCATCAAGAGCTCTTCCGTGAGCTTCATTGGGTTAGGACCCATTATTTTATCCATGAACTTTTTGTCCTGGTACTTATTGCTTAGTTTGTACATCATCACATAAAACCCTCTCTCGATTAATTTTAGCTGCAATTTCGTCAATCATTCCAAAGTATACATCAATGTAATCATTTATTGCTGTTGTTATGTCTTCGGTTTTTTCTGGTGATTTTTCTGTGTCAATGCCGTCTTTAAGTTCATAGTAGTTCATAGTAAAAATACATGGGTCCAATTAACCCTATAGATATTATTGTTGCTGAGTGTTTGTCTATTTTAAGCTTTTGGGTTAATATGTCACGCACGCACTCTACTGGGCCAACCCCGAAGTGTTTGTTGAAAAGATCTAGCATGTGTTGATTCCTTTGCCGCTCCCTAGCTATCATCCTCCTAAAATTTGCGGCCATGTCGTCGCTTGACCAGTAAACAAGCTGATATTTTGCGAAATCTAGCAGGGTGTTCATGTCAAGGCCTTGGTATTTGCCTTGGCACACGTCCAAGGTGTCATCCGGTACTCCCTTGTGGCGGCTTCTCTCCCTGTCCAGTTCCTCCACGCTTCGTTTTTTGCCACTCTCTTGGTGTCGTTCCCTAACTCAGCCTTTCCTTTCTACCAAAGCCAGGCACTCCACGTGATCGGTCATGGGGAAGAAGTCGTAGGGGATGACTTTGACAACCCTGTACCCCATCGTGCACAGCTTGGCCAGGTCCCTGGAGAGGGTTGAGGCGGCGCAGGACAGGTATGCCATGCGCCATACACCGACCTCCCCCAGCATGTTCAGAACCTCCGCCTCCATCCCGGACCTTGGAGGGTTTGCGTAGATGAGTCGGCTTTCGACCGGAAAGAGCCGTAAAAAATCTGCTATCTGGGGGACCCTCTGGGCACATGTGCCCTGCAGCAGCGACGATGACGGGGAATTGATGCCCCCCATCTTCAAGGACATGCCGGATACCTCCACCCCCAACGTTGACGCCCCTTGGCTCGACCACAGTGCCAAAGAGGCCCCGTCCCCGCAGTATAGGTCCGCCACCCCCTTGCCTTGGGAGGGGCTTAGAAAGTTCAAGGCCTTCATCAGGGAGTCCCGGTGGAGATCTGGTATCTGCTGGGCGAACGACCACGGCCCGTAGGCGGTGCCGGTTTCATCGAAGGAGAAGGGCTTCCCAAATATCAAGTGCCACCCGTTTTTGGCGAAGATCCTAACCCCCGCCGAAGGGTTTGTGTGCCCCCAGAGCCCCTGGCAACCCCAATGGGCAAGCTCTTCCAAGGGGAACTGAACGGATGGTAGGTGCCTGTCCTTGAACACCAATGCGACCTGGGCCATGGTTATCGACACCATGAAAAGCGGGATGCCCTTTGGAAGCCCCATGAGCACCCTTAGCATGCGGTTCACCCGATCCTGTTGAACCGGGCATTCCTCCAGGGGTATCAGCTGGTCTCTCCTCATCATGCCGAAGCGCCAACGGGATCCATCGTGAAGGGCTTTAAGCCTGACCCTCCTGCGGTATCCCAACGTCCTCCCCTCACCGACGCCTCGAATGGGAGATATCACCTCCCGGTGATCGGCAAGCGCCCTGTGCACCCACGCCTCCTTCAGCCTTATGCCCTCTTCATATGGGATGTCTCTGTACTTGCACCCCCGACATTGGTCGTGGCATCCCAGACGGTTCATGGTCTTCTCCCGGGCCTTCCGGAGGGCAGGTGTATGCCCTTGGTGGCGCAGTATATCCTTGATACGGTGGTTATCATCATGCATAAGTACATGGCGTGTTCCCCGCTGAGGGCCCTCGTGATTGGGAGGAGCGTGGCGGATCCAGCCAGCGCTGCCACCGCGTAGACCTCGCGGTGGAATATCAGGGGGGTTGAGCCGGATAGCACATCTCTCAAGATCCCACCCCCAACCGCGGTGATAACCCCCATGGCTGTCACGGTAAAGGCACTTTGGAACCCCATGTTTATGGCCAGCATCCCGCCTCCAGCGGAGAACGCCCCAAGCCCCACCGCGTCCATCAGCACTATGAGCTTGTCCATCTTAAGTATCGGGAGGGGCCTTATAAACACCAGGACGGACGTGGCAACCGCTATTAGACAGTAATACGGGTCCCTCAAGGCCAGGGGTGGCAGGTTCCCGGAGAGTATGTCCCTGGTTATGCCTCCTCCCACCGCGGTTACAAGCCCCAGCACGCACACCCCAAAGAGGTCAAAGCCCTTCTTCACTCCCGTAAGGGCCCCGGAGGCCGCGAAGGCCGCGGTGCCCAATGCTTCGAACAGGTTCCACAGGATCACGACTTACCAGGCCTCCTTAATTCAGCAAACAGGAGTTTATCATAGAATAGAAAGGATTTTCCCGCCCTGATCTTAGGTTAGGGGTTTTGGAGGTGTGGGTAATTGGGATCGGACGTCTTGATAAGGATTGACGGCAGGCCTGTGGCGGCGGTTAAGGGCGGTTTCCTTGTGGATCCATTGGAGGTCCCATTGGGGGACTCCACGGTGGAGAGGATTGAGGACTACCAGGGGGGATTTTCCGTGATGCCGGGGGACTTCAACGGGCACAGTCACCCGGAACAGTCCGTTTACGCCGAGATGGTGGAGGAGGGCTGGGATCTTCCTACCTGGTGCAGGAGGACCATATACGCCCACAGCGTCCACATGACCCCTGAACTCGTCTACTTGAGCTGCTGCAGGGCCTTTGGCCGCATGCTTCTGAACGGCATAACCTCCGTTGCGGTCTCATTCTACTGCCACAACCGCATGGGTAACGCCTTGGACCGGGAGGTGATAAAAGCGGCCCTTGACTCAGGCATTAGGATCCTGTTCGGGAGGATGAATTACGACTTGGTATCCAAGGAGGCCTATCCTGAAAAGCGGGCTTCCCAGGAAAGCTACTTCGAAGGACCCTACTACGAGAACCACCTAATCTCCCTCATGGAGGAGTTCAATGGGCTTGCGGAGGTACAGGTTGCCCCTTCGCTTCACAGCTTTCATGCCAACACCCTGGGTGCTGTGGCCAGGGTGTTGGAGCTTGCGTCGGAGCTTGGCTCACCGCTTCAGTTTCACCTCTCCGAGGACAAGGGAGATGTGGACCTATGCTTGGACCTCTATGGAGAGCGGCCGGTCTTCGTGCTGGCCCGACTTCTGGAGAGAACTGGCCCGGTTAGGCTCCTGCTCTCCGATTGCATATGGTTGTCCCAAGAGGAAAAGGACCTTCTTGCCCAGATGGGGGCATCGGTGGTCTTGAACCTTAGGATGAACCACCGAATGGGGGTGGGGCTTCCGGACGTCCGTGGGTTGCTTGAAAGGGGCATACCGGTTTACCTCGGCACCGATGGGGAGGCCAGCAACTACGGTCTGAGCATACAGGAGGAACGGGAATTTGCCCTTGAGCAGTTCGGGGTGTCAGTTCCTATCGTGCCTTTTGACATGCGGTGCGGCAATGTGGGATCCATGGAGCTTGGTTCCTTGGGAGACCTTAAGGTCCTCAACGAAGGGCGTGTCTGGGACGTCTTCGTAGGGGGACGTAAGGTTGTATCCCGGGGCACCCTCTTGACCATGGATCTCAATGCGGTGGAGGAGCGCATTAGGTACATAACGTCGGATTGGAACGTGTTATGATATAATAAAAAGGTAAAGTTAAGGAGGTGATCCGATGGACCTCAGAGAGATCCTGCCGATAGGCACGGTAAAGAGACTGGTCAAGAAGGTGTCCACGTCCGACACGGTGGGGAATAAATCCAAGGCGTTGGAGGAGTTCCTTTCAACCGCCGCCTGTCTTGAGACCATGACCCAGCTGGCGGTGGAGATGCTAGACCCCAAGCTCCCGGAGGGGTTGGTATCGGTTGGGGTTATGTCCCACGTGGAGAACCTAGCTCCTGCTGTCTTGGGGGAGGACGTGGCGTTCACCGTTTCCCTGGACAGCGTAGAGGGCAACAGGGTGTTCTTTTCCATGGTCGCCAGTGATATGTACGGTCCGGTGGCTAAGGGTACCCAGGAGCGTGCGGTGGTTCACGTGTCCGCCCTGGAGCGGAAGGTGGCAGAGCGGCAGGGCCGTTGACCGTTGTCCTGACAGCACAAGCCCCAGTATGAGCAGGGTCGCGTGATTTCCCAATAAGGAAGAGGGGGCTCTCGTCCCCCCTCTTCCTTGACCTTCGTTCCCCTAATGCCAGCCTCGCATCATCTGTTCGTGGTGGCGCTGCTTCTCCCTGTCCTGGATTGAGAACCTCCTCTCCGCCCACCGGGAGAGCCTTACGAAGGGCAGTCCAAGCAACAGGTATATGGCGGCCACCATTATCCCGGTGCCGAAGTAGTCGTAGTACGTGGCGGCGATTTGGCCGTATGCCTTGGTGAGGTCCACCATTGTTATTATGGATACCAGCGACGAGTCCTTGAGGAGCGATATGAAGTCGTTGGTAACCGGAGGTATGACCACCCGGAATGCCTGAGGAACGACCACGTGTCTTAAGGCCTGCCATCGGGTCATGGAAAGCGCCAGCGCCGCCTCCATCTGTCCCCTTGGTACCGCCAGGAGGCCTGCCCGGTAGTTCTCCGCCTCGTATGCCGCGTAGTTGAGCCCTAGACCTATTACCCCAGCCATGAAGGGGGATAGCTTTATCCCCACGTTGGGAAGGCCGTAGAAGATGAAGAAGAGCTGTATCAGCACCGGCGTACCCCTTATGACCTCTATGTAGCCCAAAGCCAAGGCGGATGCCCACTTGGGGCCGAAGACCCTCATGATGGCCAGGATGAAACCTACCGCCATGGCGAGCAGCATGGCGCACACCGAAACCTTTAAGGTTACCAGCGCGGCCTCCCCAAAGGTGGGCAAGAAGCTTATGTACCGCTTGATGAGGTCTTTTAGGGAAACCCTTGGCTTGTGAGCCTCCGCCCAGTCGTTATAGGCATAAGGAGGGCTTTTCGGAGGGGAGAAGTCGTTCCACTCCTTGGCCATCACCGGGTTCCATAGGTTCCATCGATCGTATATGCGCCTTAACTCCCCCGTGTCCCGGAGCTTCATGAGGGCGGCATTTATCTCCCGGAGCAGCGCCTTGTCCTCCTTGCGCACCGCTATTGCATAGGTCATGCTGCCCACCGGTTCGCCAACGAACTTGACGTCCGGGTTGAACCCAGCGGAGTACATGGCTATCGGGGCATCGAACAGGGTTGCGTCCAGCCTGCCGTTCGTTAGATCGTCGTAGGCGTTGGCCTCCACTATGTAGGTCCTTATGTCCTTGCATCCCAGCTCCTTCAGCAGGAAGTAGGAGTAGGACTGCTTGAGGGTTCCCACGGTCTTGTCCTTGAGGTCCTCGAAGGAGGTTATGTCCTTGTTATCCCTTCTTACCGCTATCTGCAGGTAAGTATGGTAGTAGGGGATGGAGAACGCCACTTCCTGCTGGTGCTCCGGGGTAACCTCAAGACCGTTTATGGCCACGTCGTAGAGCTTGCGATTTAGCCCCGGTATCAGGTTGTCCCAGCTGTTGTTGACGAACACCGGTTTGCGTCCCATCTCCCGCGCCACCGCCTCGATTATATCCACTTCGAAGCCGATGAGACGGTCCACGTTCTTGGGGTCGTTGAACATGAAGGGTACGCCCCCCTCGGAGTCCCCGGCCCAGCGCAAAACCTTCTCCTGCCCAGATGCAGTCCATGGCAGAAGAAGGCACGATATCAACACAAACACCAACATCCCGAGGAACGGGATGCCCAAGCATCGGCGCCCCATCACGCTATCCCCGTCCCCACCAGGTGTCTCAAGAACTCCCTGGTGCGTTCGTTCTTCGGGGAGGAGAAGAGGATCTCTCCGTCCTCTATCTCTACGATCTCCCCCCGGTCCATGAATACCACGTAATCCGAGGCGTCCTTGGCGAACCGCATCTCGTGGGTGACTATTATCTGAGTCATCCCCTCCGCGTCCAGGTCCCTCATGACCTGAAGGACCTCTCCAACAAGCTCCGGGTCCAGGGCTGATGTGGGTTCATCGTAAAGCATGACCCTTGGGTTCATCGCCAGGGCCCTTGCTATGGCGGCCCGCTGGGTTTGTCCCCCCGAAAGGGTTGAGGGGTATCGGTTCATCCGGTCCCCAAGCCCCACTTTCTTGAGAAGCTCCACTGCCCTGGCCTCCGCAACGTCCCGATCCTCCCCCTTGACCACCATGGGGGCCAGCATTACGTTCTCCAGCACCGTCTTGTGGGGGAAGAGGGTGAAGGACTGAAACACCATCCCCACCTCTTTCCGGATCTCATGGGCCTTCATGAGAGTATCCTTGCCGTAGCCCTTTTCGCTGCCGTCCCGTTCTAAGGTGTGACCGCACACCGTAAGGCGTCCTCGATCCATGATCTCAAGACAGTTAAGACACCTCAAAAGAGTGGACTTCCCACAGCCCGACGGGCCTATTATGGATACCAGGTCCCCTTCCTCTATGGTGAGGTTTATGTTGTTGAGCACCTCTCCATCTTCAAATCCCTTGCAGAGGTTTTCCACCACCACAAGGGGTTGAGCCCTTCCGTTCATCCTTCCTACCCCTCGAACACGTAAGTTTTAATCGGGGGGAACCCGTTGAAGTTGACGGAGCAGTAGCTGGCGGTGTAAGCACCGGTGGTGAGGAAGTAAACCCTGTCTCCCTCCGCCAGGCTCACCGGCAGCTCGTACTTGAAGTGCTCGTATAGGATGTCCACGCTGTCGCAGGTGGGGCCTGCCAGTATTACCTTCTGGCTGGGTCCCTTTTTATCCACGTATATGGGGTATTTTATGGCCTCGTCCAGGGTCTCTATCAGGCCTCCGAACTTGCCAGCGTCCAGGTAGACCCAGCTGTATGGGTTTGTCTGGGACTTCTTAGAGATCATCACCACCTCGCAGACCAGTACCCCCGCGTCCCCCACCATACCCCGGCCCGGTTCTATCCATATCTCCGGTAGCTGCTCCCCAAAATCCTCCCTTAGGAAGCGCTTTATCTCAGAGGCGTAAACGGACAGCGGTGCCGTGGGCTCCAGATACTGGGCGGGCAGTCCTCCCCCCAGGTTGATCATCTTGAGCTCCACGTCGAACTCTCTGGCGGAGTCGAACAGATACTTACAAGTAGATATGAGGAATCCCCACTGACCTATGTCCCTCTGTTGGGATCCCACGTGGAACGAAAGACCATACGGCTCAACCGCCAGCCTCTTAGATAGCCCTATTAAGCGATATATGGAGTCCGGATGGGTCCCAAACTTCCTCGAAAGAGGCCAGTCCGCCCCGCTGCAGTCCGACAGGATCCGGTAGAACACCTTGGACCCCGGTGCGTTTTCCGCTATCTTCCTAAGATCCGATTCACAGTCCGTGGCGAACACCCGGACCCCTTTGGAGTACGCATAGGCTATGTCCCCGGCCTTTTTGATCGTGTTGCCGTAGCTTATCCTCTCCGGTTCTATACCCATGGAAAGGAGCTGGTCCAGCTCGTATATGGAGGCCACATCGAAATGACTGCCCCGGTCTGCAAGGGCCCTAACCACCTGTTCGTGGGGGTTGGCCTTAACCGCATAGTAGCACGTCGCAAAGCCCATCTCTCGTTTTATCTCGTCGTACCTTTCCACCACCTTGGAAATGTCCACCACTAAGCAAGGTGTCTCCTTCTGGGCGGCGAAGGCCTTAATCCTCTCGAACCTGTCCGGAGTGAAGTATCTGTCCAGGTCAAAGGTGTAGATGGGTGTCTTCAAATTTTCCTCTCTCCTCCCCTTTTTTGTGCGCTCATTTCGGCGAGCCCTGGAGAAGTTTAATGGCTTACACCTTAATGAGCAATCCCATTTGGTGTTATATTTATATGACCTCTTGAACGTGCCATGTCCCCCCGATGGGGCTGTGACGCATAAAATGTTGCAGGACTGGAGGTTGTTCGCAACATGAGCCGAGCTTTCGTGAGGGAAGAAGACGAGGATCTGCTTAACCTGAAGTATGACGAATCCTATGTTAAGAAACGGACCGACTGGCTAAATATCCAGCGCAAGAAGCTGGCGTTCCTGACATCGGACCCCAAGGCGGAGTCCATAGACCCCGCCACCCGGGAACGATGGATAGCCCAGACCAGGGAGGACATAGAGCGCACCGAGGAGGAGCTGCGTAGGGTCAAGGCCATGTTGGAGGAACGTAAGGGTTAGCCCCGGTCTTTTAGCTTTGAACGTTGAACACTTCCTCTAAGCGCTACAGATACTCCTTCTTGCCGTCCTTGCTGCCCCGGGAGGGGGTGATGCGCGGGTCTTCAGTCCCATTGGGGGCGTCTTGGGTTCCCGAGGAATTGTTGTTATCCGCATCCTGATCCTGCGGGGTCATGGTGATGGGCTCTGGTGAGGGGGCCTTTGCGCTCTCTGTGTTGCGTCTGACCTTTCCAGCCCTTGCCTCCGCGCCCTTGCCGTTCCAAGTCCCTTCCGGTGCCTTGATCGCCTTATCCCCTTTTGGCTGATCACCGTTTTTTACTTCCCCCGGGGTTATCCATATCTTGGTGCCCGGGGCTATGTAGGCCACCAGCTTCTCTATGTCCCGGTTCCTCATCCTTATGCAGCCGTGGGTGACCCTCTTGCCTATTGAGCCAGGACTGTTCGTGCCGTGTATGGCTATCTGCCATGGGTTGTAGAAGGATATGAGCTTGCTGCCGTAAACGCCCTTCTGCGGTTCCCCGGGCTCATTGAACCACGCAGGATCGAAGACCAGGTTCCTGGCATCCTGTAGGATTCGGCGAACCTTGAAAACCCCCACGGGAGTTATGAGGTCCAGGCGATCCTTCTTTACGTCCCCCTTGCCTCTCCCTATTGCCACAGGGAAGGACTTAAAAGGCTCGTCCCCTTTCATGAGGTAGAGCCTTAGCTTTGCCTTGTCTATCTTGATCCAGTACTCGTCATCCTCGACGGTGAAGGGTCTTGCTTGGGCCGTCGCAGCGGAGATCATAACCAGCGCTGCAGCTAAAAGGGCAGCAATCTTCCTCAAGCTCGGGGCATCCTCCTGATGTATGGTGGCCTTTAGGCGAAGATTATAGCATCTTTGAACGGTTTGTTTTATAGTATTCCAAAGCCCCTTGGAAAGGGTTTGCCTTTTGCGAGCAAGAGGCCTTTCGATGCGCTTTATGTGCTTCAAGCCGGGCGCGCGTCGTCACATCTACAAGCTTAAGGGAGGGGAAGCGATATGGAAGTTCTTAAGGTCTCAGGAAACTCCCAGCCGAAGTCCGTGGCTGGTGCCATTGCGGCGGTTCTTCGGGAGTCCGGTTCCGTTGAGGTCCAGGCAGTGGGAGCTGGGGCGGTTAACCAGGCGGTGAAGTCCATAGCCATCGCCCGGGGTTACGTGGCCCCCAACGGGATTGACCTGATATGCATTCCCGCCTTCGCCAGGATAGAGATAGACAACGAGGAGAGGACCGCCATCAAGTTCCTCCTGGAGTCCCGTTAAGATCGTCTAGAACTACTGGGAGACTTGGCCACAAGGCTTCCAGAGCTTAAAGTGATCGAGCCGTGTCCGCTAGGCTACCCGTTGGGGCGATAAACAGCGGGAACCGATTCATCTCGGGGTCCCCCGTGAGTTGTCACGGGGGACCCCGTTTTAGTAATATGAGGGGATAAGCATTTTAGGGGATCTCTTTTTGGGGTTTGCCGTGGAGGGATCCGCGTCTTCATAATTTAAAGTCTTGGGGGGATAAGAGAGATGGAGGCCATAAGGGCGCCTAGGGGAACCAAGGACATCATGCCCGAGGAATCGTGGAAGTGGGCGTACGTCCTTAAGGTGTGCCGTGACGTGGCGGATGACTTCGGATACCGGGAGGTTCAGCTTCCCATCTTCGAGCACACGGAGCTCTTCTGCCGGGGCATAGGGGATACCACCGACGTGGTTGAGAAGGAGATGTATACCTTCACCGACCGGGGGGGCAGGAGCATAACCCTGAGGCCGGAGCTAACCGCGTCCATGGTGAGGGCATACCTTGAGCATGACCTGAGGAACCAGACTCAGCCGGTGAAGCTTTGGAGCGCTGGCCCCATGTTCCGCTACGAGAGGCCCCAGAAGGGACGCTACCGGCAGTTCTGGCAGGTGGACGTGGAGGCGTTGGGGGTGGCAGGATCCACTGGTGGATCTGGAGGTCATAGGTTTATCCCTGGAACTCTACCGCAGGCTTGGACTTTCAAACCTAGAAGTGGTCCTCAACTCCGTGGGCTGTCCCAAGTGTCGGCCGGAGCATCGAAAGGCCTTGACCGATTACCTTATGCCCCGCTTGGAGCAGCTCTGTGAGACCTGCCAGGGACGTTTTTCCAGGAACCCCTTGAGGATATTGGACTGCAAGAATCCCTCGTGCAAGGAACTGACCGAGGAGGCCCCTGCCATGACGGATCACCTGTGCGATGAGTGCAGGGAGCACTTCGATGCCCTTCTCCGCGGTTTGGACGCGGTAGGCGCCAAGGTTAGCCTGGACAAGAGGCTTGTCCGGGGGCTCGACTACTACACCAAGACCGCCTATGAGATACTGTCCGGAGACCTGGGAGCCCAGAACGCGGTGTGCGGCGGTGGACGATATGACCACCTGGCGGAGGCCATAGGAGGCCCCTTCGTGCCCGGCGTCGGCTTCGCGTCCGGCATAGAGCGGATCGTGATAACCATGGAGAGCCAAGGCTGCTCCTTTGGAGAGGCCCCTAACTGCCAGGTCTTCCTGGTGTCCGCTGACCAGGACCTGGAGGTTCGCCTCGCCGTGGCGGGCGTTTTAAAGGAGCTTCGTTCCTTGGGTGTTAGGGCGGACATGGATTACTCCGGGAAGTCCTTCAAGGCCCAGATGAAGCTGGCTTCCCAGAAGGATGTCCCTTGGGTTTGCATAATCGGCCGCAGTGAGCTTGAGAAGTCCGTGGCGGCCATCAAGGACATGGGAAGGGGCAACCAAGAGGAAGCGCCCCTTTCAACCGTGGCGGAGGTCATCTTTAGAAAGATAGCAGGGGAGGTAAGGTAGGATGTCCGTTTCAGAGGGCCTCTTCGGGGAGGCTTGGAAGAGGACCGTTAAGTGCGGTGAGGTAGGGCTGCCGCTGTCTGGCAAACCCGTGGTGTTAAACGGATGGCTCAGGCGCCGCAGGGACCTGGGGGGGATCATATTCCTTGAGCTGTGGGACTATACCGGTCTTGTCCAGGTGGTGATAAACCCCGAGGTGGCCCCATTGGCCCATGAGAAGGCCAAGGACGTGCGCAGCGAGTACGTCCTCGCGGTGAAGGGGCGCGTCAGCCCGCGGCCCGAGGGCACCGAGAATCCCGACATGCCCACCGGGCAGGTGGAGGTTGTGGCGGAGGACATCCAGGTGCTGGCTCCCTCCAAGCCGCTTCCCTTCGAGATCAACGAGGCGGACAGGGTTGACGAGAACCTGCGGCTTAAGCACCGCTTCCTGGATCTGAGGCGCGATAGGATGCAGCATAACCTCAGGGTTCGCAGCGCCGCCGCGCTCTTCACCCGGAGCTACTTCTCCGAGAATGGCTTCCTTGAGGTGGAGACCCCAATGCTCACCAAGTCTACCCCGGAGGGGGCGAGGGACTTTTTGGTGCCCAGCAGGGTAAACCCCGGCAAGTTCTTTGCCCTTCCCCAGTCCCCTCAGATATTCAAGCAGATCCTCATGGTCTCTGGCTGCGACCGGTACTTCCAGATAGTCAAGTGTTTCCGGGATGAGGACTTGAGGGCGGACCGCCAGCCGGAGTTCACCCAGGTGGACCTGGAGATGAGCTTCATCACCGAGGAGGACGTGTTCTCACTGCTCGAGGGTTACGTGAAGGGGCTGTTCTCTCACGTGTTGGGGGAGGATATACCAACTCCGTTCAAGAGGATCACATGGCGGGAGGCCATGGACCTTTACGGAAGTGACAAGCCGGACCTTAGAATACCGTCCCATATGGTGGATCTATCGTCCGTCATGGCTTTTGAGGGCTCTCCCTTGAAGAGTCTGGTGGAGGAAGGGGGTACGGTTAAAGGGCTGAGACTCCAAGGGGGTGCCAAGCTCTCCAGGAAGGACGTGTCCAACCTGGAGGCCAGGGCTGTGGAGCTGGGGGCCAAGGGATTGGCGGTCATACAGCGGACCCAGGAGGGGCTTAAAGGGCCCTTCGTCAAGGGGATGGACGAGGGGGCAAGAGAGAAGTTGCTGGAGGTATCCGCATTGGAGGAGGGAGATGCCCTCCTGGTCTTGGCGGATAAGTCCTGGCGTTTGGCCTGTGAGGTCCTAGGTACCATAAGGCTTGAAGTCTCCCGCTCCCTTGGATTGGTGGAGGATGGGTGGCGTTTCCTTTGGGTGGTGGACTTCCCGCTTTTCGAGTGGGATGAGGAGCAGGGCCGTTGCGTCTCGGTGCATCATCCGTTTACCTCCCCCAAGCTGGATGACCTGGAGAAGCTGGAGTCCGATCCCCTTTCTGTCAGGTCCAGGGCTTACGATCTGGTGCTTAACGGAAGCGAAGTTGGGGGCGGGTCCATTAGGATACATCACCCGGCGGTGCAGGAGAAGGTGTTCAAGGTGTTGGGCTTCTCGGAGGAGCAGCTGAGGGATCGGTTCGGTTTCCTGTTGGATGCCCTGTCCTATGGGACGCCTCCCCACGGTGGGCTTGCCGTTGGGTTTGACCGACTGGTTATGATGCTCTGTGGGGCTAAGTCCATAAGGGAGGTAATGGCCTTCCCCAAGACCCAAAGGGCCCAGTGCCTGCTCTCTGGGGCTCCCTCTTGGGTGGACAAGTCCCAGCTGGATGAGCTTTACATAGCCAGCACGTTTAAGGAGGACAACCCAGCGGATTGACCGTGTCTCTAACTTGGCTGAAGATGACGGGTTGATCCGGTAATCCAAGACAGGGGGTGTTGCCTTTGCTTTCCGTCAGGTTTCTTGGACATGCGGCCTTTTACCTGGAGGGGGACTCCTTCAGCGCCCTGGTGGATCCCTTCATAAGCGGTAACCCCGCGGCCAAAGGGGCTGAAGGGATAAGACCGCAGTGGATCTTCGTGACCCACGGTCATGGGGATCACCTGGGGGATACGGTGGACATCGCAAGGGAATCCGGGGCTACGGTGGTGTGCAACTACGAGCTGTCCCTAATCCTTGCCCGCCGGGGGGTGAGGACCATGGGGATGTACTTCGCCGGTAGGACCCCTATGCCCTTCGGCAGCGTCCGCATGGTCAAGGCCCTTCACGGCTCCGGGGTGGACCTGGGGGATACAGTGGCCTATGGTGGGCTTGCCTGCGGCTTCGTGATAGAGGCCTGCGGGGTAAGGGTTTACCACGCCGGGGACACCGGGCTTACCGCAGACATGGGGCTTTTGGCTCAGGAGGGCATAGATCTGGCCTTGTTGCCCATCGGGGGCTTCTATGTGATGGATTGTGAAGATGCCGCCAGGGCGGTGAGCATGATAAAGCCCAAGAAGGTGGTCCCCATGCACTATGACACCTTCCCCCCAATAAAAGCGGATCCTAAAAGGTTTTCCCAGCTCGTGGGGGATGAGGCGGAGACCGTGATACTGTCTCCGGGGGAGTCTTTGACGATAGGGTAATGATCCTAAAGAGGGGTTATTTAGGGTCGGACTAGCAGGGGGGCTGGCCGCCCCCCTACTGCTTGATCCTCGATAGGGCTGATCAGTACCTGAGGCCGAAGACCGGATGGAAGATGCGCTCGTCGTGCAGGAACTTGGCCTGTTCCTCCAATGCTTTCTTTGCCCGGTCTCCCATGCGGATTGCCAAGACGGAGGTTATCACGTGTACCAGGAACAGGGGGCCTATGATGCTGCTCCCGAAGGTGGGGGAGGAGGCGGAGACGTACATTGAGAGCTCCGCGAACCGGCAGACCGGAGCTGCGGGGCTATCGGTTATGGAGATGACCTTGCAGCCATTGTTATGGGCGGTCTCCACGGATTCGGTTACCTCCACCACGTAGCTTGGGAGCTCGCAGACCACCAGAAGGTCCTCCTTGCCTGCCACCCGTACCTGTTCATGCAGCGTTAGGGTTCCACGCTTGAGCAGGAAGGAGTTCAGGTTCATTACCCGAAGGCGTACCTGCAGTGACTCCGCCACCATGGAGGATATGCCCCATCCTATGCAATATATGTTTCGTGCCCGCTGAACCATATCGCAGAAAACGGACACGCTTGAGGCGGACATCTGGGACCAGGTGTCGTCTAAGTTGGCATGCTCCATTCGGTATATGGTGTCTGGAAGGCTCTCCTCCGAGCTGGATACCTTGGCCAACATGGCGGCGGGGTTCACCTGTTCGAGGATGGCCTTCTGCAGTGCGTCCTTTAGCTCCGAGTAGCCATCGAAACCGAGCATCCGGGCAACTCTAACCAGCTGGGCCTTGGAGACGTTGAGATCCTCCGCCACGTCCCCTATGGACCTGAAGGCCGCCTCCCGCATGTTTGATAACAGGTATTCAACTACACGCCTTGCCTTGTTGGGCATGGCCTCCACCCGTTCCATCATCAGCGCCTGAAGCTGGGCACTGTCCATGTTTACACCCCTTCCGTCATCATTGGGATCACAGGATTTTTCGCCCCTTACCTTCAAAACCGCCACAGTGACACCGACGACTGGGACGCGTTAACCCCTTGAAGGCTGAGCCTTGCCACTTGGAGTTTTAAGGTCCTACGGGAAGGCATTGGGGACTAGTTTGGTAAACTTTAACGGGATTTCCGTTCAAGTTTTCCTGTACATTATATACCATGGTATATGCTAAGGAAACTGATTTTTCCTTTTTGCTTGCTGTCTACAGTTGACACCTTTGTGGTGATCGGTTGTTATAGTAGGCCATGGCTATGGGATTATGGCTAAAAATCAAAGAAAAAATGGCCCCTCCTCGATAGAGGAGGGGCTGGACGGTTCTGCGATGGATGCGGTGTTCTTAAGCGGAAACCGCTTCCTTGGCCATCTGGTAACCCCGCTCTATGGCGTTCTTGTTCACCTCTATTAGCGAGGTCTTGCCGCCGGCGGATAGCTTTTTCTCCAGGGCCTTGACTATGCTGTCCATGGAGACCACGCCGGTTGCTCCTGCCACGGCTCCAAGCATCACCATGTTGGCCACCTTGAGGTTCCCCAGCTGGTCCGCTATTTCATTGCAGGGGACCTTTATGGATGCGATGTCCCCCCTCTTAGGTTCCCGATCCACAACTGACTGGTTGATCAGAAGATATCCCTTGGGGGTGACCGCAGGCTCAAACTTGGCGAGGGAGGGGATGTTCATCGCCACCACCACCTCTGCATCGTTGGTGACCGGAGAAGCCACCGGCTCATCGCTTATCACCACCGTACAGTTGGCGGTGCCGCCGCGCATCTCAGGGCCGTAGGAAGGCATCCAGGTCACGTGTTTCCCCTCAAGCATACCCGCCAGGGATATTATCTGTCCCATCAGCATGACTCCCTGGCCTCCGAATCCAGCGAAGATCATCCGAGTGTTCATCGCTTATTCACCCACCTTGTCCACGAATACTCCCAAGGGATACTCGGGAACCATGTTCTCCTCAAGCCACTTGAGCGACTTGACGGGATCCATCCCCCAGTTGGTGGGGCAGGTGGAGAGCACTTCCACCATGCCGAAGCCAAGCCCCCTTACCTGGGCGAGGAAGGCCTTTCTTATGGCGTCCTTGGTCTTGCGCACGTCCTGAGGGGTGTTCACCTTAGTCCTGGCGAGGTAAGCCACCCCCCTGGTCTCCTTTATGACCTCCGAAACCCTTAAGGGGAACCCATCGTTCTCCGCCTTCCTGCCGTAGGGGGTTGTGGTGCTCTTCATGCCCAGCAGGGTGGTGGGGGCCATCTGTCCACCGGTCATCCCATATATGGCGTTGTTCACGAATATGGTGGTCATCTTCTCGCCACGATTTGCCGCGTGGATTATTTCTGCGGTGCCTATTGCCGCCAGGTCACCGTCTCCCTGGTAGGTAAACACGTAGAGATCCGGCCTGGCCCTCTTTATGCCCGTGGCCACTGCGGGGGCCCGCCCGTGGGCCGCTATGGTCCCGTCGGTGTCGAAGAACTCGTAGGCGAAGACGGAACAGCCGATGGGGGCCACCGTTATGGTCTTCTCCCTTATGCCAAGCTCATCCAGAACCTCTGCCACCAGCCGATGGATAACCCCGTGGGTGCAGCCTGGACAGTAGGTGAACTCCTTCATGGTGAGGCTCTCGGGCCTCTTCATAACAACCTGAAAAGTCATGGCTCCCTTACCTCCCCAGCTTTGAGTTTAGAGCGTTCAGGATCTCATCGGGGGTGGGCACTATCCCGCCCATCCGCTTGAAGAACTCCACCGGGGCGTGGTCCTTCACTGCCATCTTCACGTCCTCCAGCATCTGTCCCATGTTGAGTTCCGCATCGAGGATCAGCTTCTTGCCCTTGGCGAGCTCCTCAAGCCGCTTATAGGGGAAGGGCCAGAGGGTTATAGGGCGGAAGAGCCCTGCCTTTATCCCGCGGGAGCGAGCTTGGTCAACCACGCTCTTGGCGATCCTCGCCACGGTGCCGAACGCGGTTATCATGACCTCCGCGTCCTCCAGCATGTACTCCTCCCAGCGAACCTCGTCCCTTTCCATCTGCTCGTACTTGGCCACCAACGCCAGGTTCATCTGCTCCAGCCTGTAGGGATCGAGGTCAAAGGGGGCTACGATCCTCTTTTGCCTTCCAGATGTGCCAGTGAGGGCCCAGGTGTCGTGAGTTGGGAGGGAAGAGATGTCCCTGAAGTCCGGGAAGGTGACCGGCTCCATTATCTGCCCTATGACCCCGTCGGCTACTATCAGCGTCGGGTTCCGGTACTTATCCGCCAGATCGAAGGCCAGCACCGTGAGGTCCACTGCCTCCTGCACGGTGGAGGGAGCCAGCACTATCAGCTTGTAGTCCCCATGCCCACCGCCCTTGGTGGCCTGCCAGTAGTCTCCCTGGGAGGGCTGAATGTCCCCAAGGCCCGGGCCTCCACGAACCACGTTTACCAGCACCGCCGGAAGCTCCGCGCAGGCCATGTAAGAAACCCCCTCCTGCATCAGGCTGTAGCCCGGCGAAGAGGTGGACGTCATCACCCTGGTGCCGGTGCAGGCGGCACCGTAGACCATGTTTATCGTGGCTACCTCGCTCTCGGTCTGGAGGAAGGTGCCGTTAACCTCTGGCATCCGCTTGGACATGTACTCCGGAAGCTCGTTCTGGGGTGTTATGGGGTAGCCGAAGAACAACCTGCAGCCTGCCCTAACGGCGGCCTCCCCCATGGCTTCAGTTCCCTTTACCAAAACTCTCTCGGCCATCTAAGTTCCCCTCCCAATCCTTTTTAGGTTATCCCTGCGGCCCTTATGCGTTCTCCGCCACTTCCTTGTACACGGTTATGCAGACGTCGGGACAGATGTTGTAGCAGAATCCGCATCCTATGCACTTGTCCAGGTGCTTAGCCTCTGCGGGATGGTACCCCTTTGCATTGAAGTTATCACCGAACTCGATGACCTTCATGGGGCATACGCTTACGCATAGGCCGCAACCCTTACACCTCTCCTGATCAACTTCGATCTTCCCCTTGGCCTTTGCCATTACCCTAACACCTCCGTGCGTTGTTTGCTTTTGGCCCTTCCCTTGATATAGATCTTATATTTCCATCCTCATGAAACGCCTTATGGGAAAAACCGGGAAGCGAAGTCCCTGGGGCTCTATTAAGTCCGGCACCACCGTGAACTTCACCGGTATACCCAGACGGCTTGATGCCTCCGCCAAGACCTCCTCCCCTCGCAGGATCAGATCTAACGTGGTCTCCACTGATAGGTTGGGGTTGTTTATCAGGTAGTCTACCTTGAGGTCCCCCGCCCGGGTTAACTCATCCAGGGCCCTTGAAATGCCGTCAACGGTGGAGGAGAAGGGACGCGCCACGTTCACCACCATTGAGATCTCGCAGTCCCCAAGATAGGGCTTCAGGTACCCAAGGACCACAATGCCTCCCTCTTCGCCGCCCACGTCCATAACTGTCTTGTACTCCGGACGCTCCAGGTACCCCCTGGCGGCCCCGGTTATGACGGGCAGATCCCCGTTCCTCAAGGCCCCTTGGGGGTACACCGGCGTTAAACCCATGCTCTCAAGCTCCTCCGCCACATCCCTGCTTCTGAAGTAGGGGGATATTATATCCCCGTCTACTATGGCCACATGGGGCCATTCCCGCCGGAGCCGCAGGGCCCAGTTTATGGCCACCTCGGTCTTCCCGCTGCCGAACAGACCTATGAAAGCGTAGTTCTTCTTGAGCTCCGTCACCCTAGCACCCCTAGCCTTGCAGCTTCATCTGGGAGTAGACCTTGGGGGTCTCCTCCCCCTTAAGAACCCTTAACCCACCCATTGCGAGGGCCCTCTCCTCATCGCCGCCGGGGAAGACGAACACCGGGGCTATGAACTCCACCATCTCCTTTATCCAGGGGACCATGTAGTCTTTGTCGTAAGCAAGTCCGCCGGTCAGGACTATGCCGTCCACCTGACCCTTGAGGACTGCTGCCATCTTGCCAATCCACTTGGCGGTCTGGTACGCCATGGCCTTGTAGACCAGGAGGGCTTCCTTGTCCCCCTGTTCTATACGCTTTGCCACCTCCATGCCGTCGTTGGTCCCCAGGTAGTCCACCATGCCGCCCGAGCCCTTTATCTTCTTCTTCATCTGATCCAAGGTGTACTTGCCGCTGTAGCAAAGGTCTATGAGCTGGGTCAGCGGCAGCGTCCCGCTGCGCTCCGGCGTGAAAGGCCCGTCACCGTCCAGCGCGTTGTTCACGTTCACAACCCGTCCTTTCCGGTGGGCCCCCACGGATATGCCCCCTCCCATGTGAACCACCACCAGGTTGACCTCTTCGTAAGCCTTGCCGAGCTTCTCCGCCGCACCCCTGGCGGTGGCCTTCTGGTTGAGGGCATGGAATATGGAACGCCTCTTGAACATGGGGTGTCCGGAGTAACGGGCCAGATCCTCCATCTCGTCCACCACCACCGGGTCCACTATGAAGGAGGGAACCCCAAAGGATTTGGTGAACTGATAGGCGATGAGGGCCCCCAGGTTTGATGCGTGTTCTCCGTTCTTCCCAGCCTTGAGGTCCTCCAGCATGTCCTCGGTGACCTTATAGGTACCTCCGGAGGATATGGGATCTAGAAGCCCCCCTCTGCCCACCACCGCCGCTAGGTCCTTGGGGTTGACGTTGCACTCCTCCAGGAAGCCCTCTATTATCCGGGTCCTGAACTCGAACTGATCCGTGAGCTTCTTGAAGGGGCTCAGCTCCTCCGATGAGTGGCGGAGGGTCTTGGAGGCCATGAGGTCTTCTCCGTTGAAAACCGCCACCTTGGTGCTAGTGGAACCGGGATTTATGACCAGTATCTTCATCCTTCAGCACCGCCTTTTCGTGGTTCCTTGCTGGTGAGTCAAGGGCTAAGCCTTGAACGTCCAGGTCCTGGCTTTCTCCTGGCCGGTCATGACCCTGAGGGCTCCGTATGCCATGGCCTCCATCTCCATCTCCCCTGGCACGGTGAAGACCTTGGCAAACCGATCCACGTAGCCTCGTATCATGTTTACGAAATCTACGCTGTGAGACATGCCGCCGGTTATTACGATGCAGTCCACCTTGCCCTTCAGGGCTGCGCACATGGCCCCTATCTCCTGGGCTATCTGGTAGGCCATGGCCTCGATGACCTCCAGGGCCTTGGGGTCCTCCTGGGCCATCTTGAAGGCCTCCCTAAGGTCGTTTGTCCCGAGGTAAGCCACAAGCCCCCCCTTGCCCACGAAGGTCTTCTTAAGCTGGTCCTTGGTGTAATTGCCGGAGTAGGCGGTTTTTACCACGTCTCCAACCGGCAGCTCCCCGGTCCGCTCCACGCTGAAGGGGCCTTCATCGTTGGCGTTGTTAACGTCGAACATGCGGCCCTTCTCGAAGGGAGCCACGGATATGCCGCCCCCCAGGTGGGCTATCACCATGTTCGTCTCATGGAAGGGCCTCTTAAGCTCCTCTTCCGCCACCTTTATGCCCACGACTCGCATGTTGGATATGTGGGAAAGGCACTTCCGCTCCAGGTCCTTTATCCCCGATATCCTCGCCACGTCCACCATCTCGTCCACGCTGACCGGATCGGTGACGTACACGGGGATCTCCTTTTTGGCCTTTCGGGCCATTTCGAGCCCTATCACCGCTGCCAGGTTGGAGGCGTGCTGCACCTTTGCATGGTGGAGAAGGAAGTCCTCCATCTCCTGATTTGCCAGGTACGTGCCGCTCTCCAGGGGAGGGAGTATGCCTCCCCTGGCGGCTATGGCGTCCAGCTGGTCCACCGATAGGCCGTTCTTAGCGAGGAAATCCGATATGGCCCTCTCCCGTAGTTCCCTCTGATCCATGAGGGACTCGTACTTCTCCAGCTCCTCCGCCGGGTGGTTTAGGTTTTCCTGGGCCACCTTGTCCTTGTGCTCAAATATGGCGACTTTGGTGCTGCTCGATCCGGGATTGATGACCAGTATCCGCATGCTACATCAGCCCCTTCTGCTTGCCGTACTCTACGATCACGTCCCTGAGACGCCTTATCCCTTCCACTATCTTCTCCTCTGGGGGCAGGCAGAAAGACAGACGCATGGAAGTGGACGGGGTCTTCTCGATGGAGAAGGCCTCCCCGGGTATGTAGTAAACGTTCTTGGACTTCGCCACGTCGAACATGCCTATGGTGTCGAAGCCCTGGGGGAGGGTGATCCATACGAAGAGCCCCCCCTCCGGGTCTATCCACTTAGCTCCCTCTATCACCGAGAAATCCTGGTTGAGGGCCTTTATCATGGTGTCCTTCTTGGAACGGTAAAGCTCTATGCCCGGTTTGATCTGTTCCACTATGTCGTAGCGGTTAAGGTACCTTGCGGCTATCCGCTGGGTCAGACTGGGACAGCAGAGGTCCATGGCCTGCTTGGCCATGGTGGCCCGGCGGACTATATCAGACCTGCCGAGGATTACGCCTATCCTGAGGCCCGGGGTGAGGACCTTGCTGAAAGTGTTAAGGAGCACCACCCGATCGGGTCCTGCGAGCTTGTAAAGGGATGGCTTGGGCTCGCCGCTGAAACGGAGCATCCCATAGGGATCGTCCTCGAGGATTAGGATATCGTAGCGGTTGCAGATCTCTATAAGCCGCTTGCGCTTTTCGAGGCTCATGGTGACGCTGGCGGGGTTGTGGAAGTTGGGGACCGTGTATATGAACTTGACCTTGCATATCTCCCCCTTGGCGTCGATCTCCTTGAGGCGCCTTTCGAGGTAATCCACATCCATGCCGTCATCCTCGACCGGGACCGTCTCGAACCTCGGGAACGACATCCTGAAGGCGCTCACCGCCCCAAGGTACGCGGGGAACTCCATGAAGCATATGCTGTCCTTGTCGAGGAATATACGGGCCATGAGGTCCAGGGCCTGCTGGGAGCCGGTGGTGAAGAGCATCTGGTCCCTCTGGATGCCTTCTATGCCGTAGATCCTGGTGAGCAGCTTGGACATCTCCTGGGCCAGGAGGTCGTCTCCCTCGGTGGTGTTGTACTGCAGGGTGTAGGAGTAATCCTGCTCGATTACCTCCTTGGCTATCTCGGCCAGCTCGTGACGGGGAAAGGTATTAGGATCCGGGACTCCACCGCCGAAGGATATGGCCTCCGGGGAGGCGGCGAACTTCAAAAGCTCCCTTATGATGGAGGACCTTAAGTTCCGTCCCACTTCCGACAGCTTGTCTTCCAATGACATGATACCCACTCCTTCGTCTCTTTTATGCCCCTTGGGTCCCGGCGTACGCCGTAAAAGGGTTTCTGGAGAACCTTTTACTTTGACACTTCTTCATAGTAGCGCAAAGATCAAGAATAGCCAAGGTTTTTATGTGATTTTTGCATCGAGCTTTAGGTATCACGCTTACCTTTGCCGACAAGTTTAAACTTGTGGGTTGCGCCTGTCAATCCAATGGGTTTGAAGTTTCTAAATTTTGCGGTTTTTAGGTCAATCGGGGCTTCGCAAGTTCCAAAAATTTTCTTCCTTCTCCCTCATCACGGGGCAGGTTACAAATTCAACGCCCTCGGCCAGACATGCGTTGCATGAGAAGCAGGCGGATGGACGGCGGTCGTCTTCCCGCCACCGGTTCACCAGGTCTGGCTCCGCTATAAACGGCCTGCCCATCGATACCGCCGAGCAGATGCCCTCCTCCAAGAGCTCTGCGGAACGCTCGATGCTCCTTATGCTGCCGGACAGCATGATGTGGCTGCTTAGGCCAAGCTCTCTAAGGGTCTCCGAAAGGCGCCGACAAGGGGACGCCAGATGGGCTTCGCTTTCCCCAGATGAAACCCCAATCCTTAAGACCCCAACCGGAGGCCTTGATTCAAAGGTCCCGGAGGTGACCTCTATGAGGGATGCTCCCCCCTTGGCAAGTTCGATACCCAGTCGGATCCCATCGTCAACCCCGTATCCATGGGGCATATCTTCCCCGAGCCCCACCTTGACCCATACGGGCCCGTGGGCAAGGCAAGCGTCAAGGGCCATGACAGCCGGGTCCCAGGGGTTCTCGAGTCCCGGGGGCAGGCCTTCGCTCATTGTCAAGAATGAGTCCAGGAGACTCCCGTGGCAGCAGCGGATCTGAACCGCCGATGCTCCCGCCTCGAAGGCCTTTTTGGAGAACCTGCCAAAAGCCTGAGTCACCTCGTATGGATCCGTTTCATGGGGATAAGGGCCCCTGGGCCCCATTAGTTGAGGCACGTTGTGGAGCCTGTGGCTTGAATGTCCAAGCTGGACGACGAGGGGGCAGTCGAAATCCTTAAGAAGCCCGCTCAGCCTCTCCACAAACCCCACGAATTGGTCCCCGTGTGACTCGTCAGCCCCCAGCCTGTCCACATAGAATGAGCCGGTTATGACGGCCCCGGCTCCTCCCGCTCCAAGGGATCGGTAGAATCTAAGGGCCCTCTCCGAGGGCCATCGGCCAAAGACCTCAGGTGTTATCGCGGAGGCCACGAAACGGCAGGTCAGGGGAATACCTCCCAGGTTGGCCGGCTCAAAAAGTTCCCTTACGGTTTTCAATGATACCAATGGATAGCACCTCCCGCCTCCTTGGGTAGGGCAAGCCTCATCACCAATCCCGGTAGTCCCCGTCAATCCACTCGGGCCAGACCGCAGCCCACGCGAAGCTGTCCGCCTCCTGTTCGAATCGGCTGAGCGGCTGAAGGGTCCTCTCGAAGAAGGCCTGCCCCTTGGGGTGATTAATTATGTGGTACACCTCGTAAAAGAGGGTAAAATGCCTCCAGAGGGGAGGCAGGGACGAGTTGATGAATATGGCCCCCCTGGAGGTTCTGCACACGTGAAAGCCCCACATGCCGTCGGGCAGCGGAGCATACCTCACCTCAAGTGATCTGCCGCTGATCTCCTCCGCCATGACCAGCACGTCGAACTCGTCCTTCCTCTGCCACCTCTTGGCCTCCTCAAGCGCCCACCGGGGCAGCTCCTCCGGGGGAGACGGGAAGTCCATCCGACATCCACTGGAATGCCCTTTAAGCTCGGTCTCCTTCCTCTTCCTCATCCCATTCCTCTAACACGGTTTCCACCAGCCGATGGATGCGCTTCATATCCTTGGGGGAGAGCTTCCTGCTCCTGTACCATACCTCCACCTCTCCGGATGATAGGACCTCTTCCAGCTGCATCCTCCCGCCCCCGTCGCACGGAGCCCTCATCAGATCCGCCGGCGTGGCGTCCAACGCCTCCGCCAACCGCTCGAGAAGATCCATGGAGGGCTTCCTGCGGTTGCTCTCTATCGCCTGCACGTATATACGGCTGACGTTTATCATGTCCGCCAGCTTCTGCTGGGTGAGTCCCTTGGCCAGCCTAAGGGTCTTTACCCTCATGCCAAGGCTCATATAATCACCTCCTCTTTATTTAATGTTATCTGTTAGTATATTTCCATTTGCTTTAGTTATCAACTCCTTGTCTATCATCATGAGGGCAAAGAGCCCGCAGGCGAGGAGATCCGCAGCCCCTCCTGGGCTTACACCGGCTTCCTTTAACTTGGCGTCAAGCGTAAAGAGGGGGGAGTGATCCCCTGAGAGTGGGTTGAACTCCTGGATGGCGTTTCTCACCGCCCGCTTGTAGGTCCCAGCCCAGAACTCGTATCCTCCCCGGTGGATCACGTTGCTGTCTTCGCAGCTCTCCATGGCGGAGAGAAGCCCCATGAGGGCCGCGTCGTTAAGGGATGCCCCCTTGGCGATCCACTCCTTGACCGCCGGGTATACCCGGTTGACCACTGTGGGGAATCCCGCCTCCGCCTCCCCCCGTATGCCGGTCACCGAATGTTCCAGGTAGAGCCTCTCCCCATGGGTGAGCTTGGATCTCCTGTCCGTGCCGTCCTTCAGGGGTCTTAGTTCCCGGTCTACAAGTCCTGTTGCCGGTCCCGCCGCGACGGAGCCCATTGTGGATACGTCCATCGGCAATCCCTTGGTCGCACACCTGCCCGCCCCGTAGACCCAAAGGGACAGGGCGAATATCAACCCCTTGTGAGTGTTAACCCCCCCGGTGGCTTCGAACATGACCCGTTCCATCGCAAGCCCGTTCCGCCTTAGGGCTTCCAGCGCTTCTCCGTGGGCTATGCCTGAAAGCCCAACCTTGGCCTGCTCGCTCCAAAAGCCCGCCAGGGCGGAACAGCTCAAGAGGAAATGGGTCCAATCCATATCATCATGACAGCCCCTGTCAAGGGGGTCCACAAGGCCGGGCTTAGGACACACCAGCACCTCCGCGGCGGATGCCCAGGTTGCAGCGCAGCCTATAACGGTCGCCAGGTGATCGGTCCGTACCTCCAATGGATCACTTCCCCTTCATAAAAAGTTGGGGCACGCCCTGCGATTAGAGATTATCAGGTGGCGTGGTCCGTGGACTTGAAGGTTTGCTTGCTTCGGGTGTTAAACTTTGACCCGGAAGAGTATACCAGGTTTGGAGCTTGTACTTATGGTCAAGGGGGTATTAAAGATGCTTTGTTCCTCGGATCCGGTGGGGCTTGTGGAGTCGAAACTGCAAGAACTTGGGTATCGCGGAAGTATTTTGAAGTCCGTCGAAACGATTCATACTGTGCAGGACGCATCGAGGGCCGTGGGAGTGGAGGA
The DNA here is from genome assembly GCF_000237825.1 of Thermanaerovibrio velox DSM 12556. Taxonomy (NCBI): domain Bacteria; kingdom Thermotogati; phylum Synergistota; class Synergistia; order Synergistales; family Synergistaceae; genus Thermanaerovibrio; species Thermanaerovibrio velox. The sequence goes on along the minus strand of NZ_CM001377.1, from coordinate 1,238,172 downwards.
GGGTAGGATACTCAAAAGCATCCTCCTCATGGACCGGGGTGATCTGGTTTTGGCCCTCATGAGCGGTCCTAATCGGTTGGACCTTAAGAGGGCTGCGGGGCTTCTTGGGCTTAAAAGGCTTAGGATGGCCACTTATGACGAGGTGATCACCCTTACCCCCTTCAAGCCCGGCGGCGTGCCGCCGGTGGGATATCAGTTCCCGATAAGGTCGGTCATGGACGAAGACTTGTTCTTGTACGATGTCGTTTGGGCTGCGGCGGGGGATGACCACTCCTTCTTCCCCGTCTCCCCGGAGGATCTTAAGGGTTACACCGGGGCAGTGGTAGGGGAAATAAAGAAATAAAAGGGAAACGAAAAGGATTGCCGGGGTTGCCCGTCGGTAGTCCCTGGGGAGAAGGGGAGGATGGTTGAGAACCGCTGATGCTTCGGAAGAGGCCGGTCCCAAGGCCTGGGGTCCTTTTATCCTTGGGCCTTGGGACCTGATACCAGCGGTTCTTGGTGTCCTAACAATCTAGCTTAACATGTATTCTCTTATCTCCTGTTCCTCCATGCCGGCCCCCACCGCCACGGACAGGCGGAGCCTTGCCTGGATGGGTCTTAAGGTCCCACCGTCGATGGCCCCCATGTCTATAAGCCGCTTGGCGGACCCTTCGAAGTCATAAAGGGACAGCACCCTGCCCAGCTGGCAGCGAGAGGTTATGACCACCGGGACCCTGCGGCGGATTATGTTTTTGAGGTGCGGTATCCAAGGGGGAGGGACGTTGCCGGTTCCGAACCCTCCCAGCACCAGTCCCTTTAGGGACTCGTCCCTGGAGAGGTGCCCAAGGATCAGCTCTCCGCCCCCAAGCGAGGCGTAAAGGACCTCCACGTCTTTGGCTGGCACCACCGGCCTGTCTATGACCCGCGGCCTTTTGGGGATCCGGTTGACGTAAACCCGGTTCTGAACCACCTCACCCACAGGTCCCAGCCCCGGGGATGCGAAGTCGTGTCCCCGGTGACTGTAGTATTTGCATGCCTCGGATGCGGCGAAGAGTTCTCCCCTGGAGAATATGGTGACCCCCATGCCCCAGCACTCCTCGGATGAGGCGGATAAAACCGCCTGACGGAGGTTTATGATCCCCTCGTTGCTGCCATGTCTTGCGGGGGACCCGAGACCGGCGAAAACAACCGGTTGCGGGTAGGGCCAAAGGAGGTCAACCAGGTACGCCATCTCCTCCATGACGTCGGTGCCGCTTGCCACGGCGATGCCGTCGAAGCCGTCGTTTACTAAAGACCTTAAGAGCTCCAAAAGGTCGGTGGTTACTCGTATGGTGTAGTGGCTGCTGGGTTGCCGGCTCCACTCCACTACCTCCAGATCCCCCATCTCCGTAGGCAGCCCTATCATTGTCTTCATGGAATCCGATGCTGACGCGAGGTCCGCCAAGGATGGGCTTCCGGCGAAGACCAGTGCCATCTTTTTCGATCTCATCGCTTGCCTCCTTGAGTCTGATGATCCATGCGAGCCCGTACAGCTGAGCCCGTGGTAGGGGATCCGAAGCGATTGCTCAATAGCCCAGATCCTGGAGGACGATTATAACGTGGGCATCCCTCCCAGCGGGACACCTCTCGAGGATTGATACGACCCGGCACATCCTCTCCGGTATTTGGCAGTCCACGCATACCCCGGTTCTTGAACATGGCACTGGAGAGTTGAGCCTTATGCCGTTGGGGGATGCGGAGCTTCTGGCGCGCTTGATGGCGGATTCCAGGTCCCAGGTTATCTTGTTAATGCCCGCCACCAGGATAAGCCTTCCGGGGCCGAAGGATATGCCCGCAACCCGGTTGCCGGTGCCGTCTATGTTCACTATGTGCCCCTCCTGGGATATGGCGTTGACGCTGGACACGAACACATCGGCGCATATCTCTTCTACCAGCGCCCTTTTGCGATCCTCCGGTGTCATATCCCCCCAGTGTTGAATTACCCTGTTCCCTCTTTTTTTCAGCGCCTCGATGAGGCCAATCTCCCGGAGGGTAACGCTGCCGGGGATGCCAACCGAAGCCCCCTCCGGTATCAGTTCCAGCACCTTAGAGAGAGCATCCCCGGAGTCCTTGGCCACGGATGCTGCGTAACCCCTTCCCCTCAGCTTTTGGGCCACCCACTCCGCCAGAGCCTCCTGGGCACGCTCTTTATGGTCGGTTAGATCAGTCATCTGTCTACCTTCACCTCCCAGCGCATCTTTCGCCATCCTTGGGGATCTTGGGGGAAATATCCTGATGCCCGTGAAAGCATCTTCCTATCCGCCCCCCTTGCCGGTCTCTTGTCCCCCTCTGCCGGCATGAAAACCTTAGTCCCAGGAAGCTGCTAGGGGAGGGTATGTTGTGAAGCACAGCGATATCTCCTGGAACCCTGTTAACCTCCGAAATATTATAAACCCTTGGTATGTTACATGCAGGCACCTCAATGGAATTGCCGTTCCCCTTGCGCTTGGTGGATTGTCTTGCGTATGATGTCCAATTAGTCGGCAGTGGCGACTGATGGTTATGGTATGGGATATGTTCCTATGCCGTGTCCGGGAGGTGTTGCTCTTCATGGGCTCCCAGGGTGCTTCGAGTTCTATCGGCAGAGTCGTGGCCCGCAGGGTTATGGTGAGCGGTCACGTCCAGGGGGTTGGTTTTAGGCGTTTCGTCCAGATGAAGGCGATGGGGATGGGCTTAAGGGGTTTTGTTAGAAACGTGGGGCTTCAATCCGTTGAGGCCCTTTTGGTGGGGGAGCCTAGGGCGGTAGAAGAGATGTGCCAGGTGATAGCCCATGGTCACCCGTGGGCTCGGGTGGATCGGTTTGAGTGTTGGGACGTACCGGCCGAGCAGGCGGGACCTTGGGAGGGCTTTAGGGTCCTCCCTACCGTTGAGGAGGTAGATTAAGGGATGGAGACGGTCATAGATTCTGTGGAGGTTAAGGGGGGATCGTTCCTAATCGTGTTGAGGGACAACCCCTTTCACCAATCTGGGGGTGGGCAGCCAGGTGGTAGGGGCAGAATATCCGGGGACAACTTTGAGCTTCGGGTGGAGGACTGCCGTGGCAAGGGGGATGTGTCGGTCATAACCGCTAAGCTGATCAAGGGTGCTGTAGATGATGTCATCCCAGGGGCCAGGGTAGAGGTTCAGGTGGATCTTGATTGGCAGGCGTGGGTTGCCCGCATGCATTCCGGGGAGCATGCCCTTTCCAGGGCCTTGGAGAGGAACTTTCAGGGGCTAAGGGTCTTCAAGGTCAACATAGGCGAGGACGAGGGGCTCATAACCTTGGACTATCCCGAGGATCTCACGTGGGATAAGCTTTGGATCGCCGAGGAGGAGGCCAACCGGGTCGTGAACATGGATCTTGCGGTTCGCATAGAGGAGCTTACCGGGGATCAGGCCCTACAAGACGAGGCACTGAAGGCCAATTGGGAGAGGCTTCAGCTGGACATGCCGGATTCCATAAGGGTTGTGAGCCTGGGGGACTACGACCGGGTGGCCTGCTGTGGATTGCACGTGGAAAGCACGTCCCAGATCGGTGGGGTATTGGTGACCGGTTTCAAGGGATCTCCTTCCCGTTGGGAGGTGAGGTACACCGTGGAGCCCGTGAGGTCCGCCCTTTTGGACCGTTGGAGCAGGGTGGTTCGGCGTTTCTCCAGGGACGTGGGCTGTCAGCCCGAGGAGCTGGAGAAGGTTTACGGGGCGGCCAAGGAGGATGCCAAGTCCAAGGCGAAGCTGTTGGAGAGGCTGAGGCCCTTCCTCGTATTCCCTATGACCAAGGTCTGCCTTAAGGGTTTAAGCGTCTTCGTCATGGATCTCATGTCCTTAGGAGATCTCCCGTCGGAGATCATGACCCATCAACTCCGGGCCAAGGGGGAAGAGGATCCGAGGTCCATATCCATTGGGGTATGTGTGAGCGGTGGGGCGAATCGCTTTGCGATTTGCCGCGGCGGGGATGTGGCTTTGGATCTTTGCAAGTGGCTTAGGGATAACAGGGATCTTGGACTCAAGGGCGGCGGTTCCCCTGATTGGGTTAGCGGGGTGTTCGGAGATTTTAACTTGGAGCTTTGGATTGACAGGATGAAGGGAGAGCTTTAGTTGACCGGTGTTCTTCACTATCTGGTGGATTTCCTCGTAAGCACCATAGGTAAGATGGGCTACCCCGGCGTGGTGGCGCTGATGTTTTTGGAGTCCTCGTTTTTCCCCTTCCCGAGCGAGGTGGTGGTTCCCCCGGCGGGGTATCTGGCGAGCCTTGGAAGGATGAACCTGTGGGCGGTTATAGCCTCTGGGATATTGGGCAGTCTCTTGGGGGCTTGGTTTAACTATTGGGTGGCGGTCAAGTTCGGGCGTCCCTTCTTTGAGAAGTACGGGCGCTACTTTGGGGTTACTCCTTCGTCCTTGGACAAGGCGGAGAGGTTCTTCGCCCGACACGGTCACGTGAGCACCTTTACCGGCAGGCTTTTGCCAGTGATAAGGCAGTATGTATCCCTGCCTGCCGGTGTATCCAGGATGTCCCTCTGGTCCTTTTCTTTGTATACCGCACTGGGTTCCGGCATATGGGTGGTGGTCCTTGCGTTGGCGGGGTACTGGTTCGGCAGCAACCAGGACATGGTGCACCGGGTGGTGACCAAGGCATCCTTTGGGCTCATCGCCTTCGTGACCCTCATAGTGGTGGGTTACGTGGTGTTCATGCTTAAGAAGAGGAATGGGGAGAGGATATCCTGAAGGGCTTTCTGTGGTCCTTTGCTGCGGGGGTTGTCATGCTCCTTACCCTTCTGTCCACTGGGTCCATCGCTCTGGAAGCGCTCAAGGTTCTTCCCCCGGAGAGGGGGATTTACCTATCTGGCCACCCCTATTCCGGCCCTTATGATGACATCCTTATGGAGGATGAGCTGGACCGGTTCATATCTATGACCGGCAGGGGCATCGTGTGGATGTACCTGAGCTGGAACTGGGACGGGAGGTCTAAGTTCCCTTCTGAGCAGTGCAAGGCCCTTTGGGAAAGGGGAATAGTTCCCATGGTTGGGGTAATGCCCTGGTCTGAGAGGGTGCAGAACAGGCCGGAGAGGAGGATGACCCTCGGCAGGATCCTCGCGGGGGTTTATGATGCCCAGATAGCCGAGGCGGCCAACAGCGTCCGGTCCTTGGGGTTCCCGGTGATGATAACCTTTGGTCCCGAGGCGGATGGTGGTTGGTTCCCATGGTCTGGCCGGTTCAACGGCGGTTCCGTGACCGATCGGTATGGGGATCCCAGGGTGCCCGACGGGCCCGAGCGGTTTAAAGACGCCTTCAGGCGTTTCGTCAAGATATTTGAAGCCCAGGGGGCGTTTAACGTCACATGGGTCTTTCACCTGGCGGAGCGCCCTGGGCCGGATGCACCGTGGAACCGTGGGATTTTTTACTACCCCGGGGATGACGTGGTTGACTGGATGGGGGTTAGCCTCTACGGAAGGTTGGGCACAAGACCCCTTAGGGACATGAGCGGTCTTCTAGCCTACGCCCTCCGCAGGCTCCGGGATGTATCCCGGTCGAAGCCCCTGGCGGTTTTGGAGTGGTCCGTGGCGGATGGGCCGGATATTAATAAGCCCCGCTGGATGGAGGAGGCGTTCAGGGCTTTCATGGCGGCGAGGGAACAGGGGTTGAGAGCGGTGGCTTGGTGGGACAAGGGTTTCAAGCCCGACGGATCCCCTTCTGGACTGGACCTTGGTTCGTCTCCTCCTTCTCTGGAGGTTTACCGCCGGTGGGCCCGGTTGGATGACTTCGTTACCGTTCCTAGGTTTGGCCCGTCCGTGGAGATCCCCGTCCAAATGGGCCAGTGAGTAAGGTGAGCAAAGCCCGGGGGTAGTTTCCCCGGGCTTGGTTTTTGCGTATTTGGTTCACCCGTAAGCTATGGGTGTTTCATGCCCCCTTAGCGGCCTTCTTCCTCTCGTTGGGGTCCAGTATGGCCTTTCTTATCCTTATTGATGAGGGGGTTATCTCCACCAGCTCGTCGTCGGCGATCCATTCCAGCGCCCCTTCCACAGTGAGGCGTTTGGGGGCGTCGAGTATTACCGTGGCGTCCTTTGTGGCGGATCGGTGGTTGGTTAGCTGCTTCCTCTTGGCAGGGTTGCAGGGCAGGTCGTTACCCCTGGAGTGTTCGCCCACCACCATGCCGCAGTAGACCTCTTCACCTGGGGATATGAAGAGGGTGCCTCGGACCTGAAGGTTTTCCAGGGCGTAGGATGTGGCCTGGCCGTCGTCCACGCTTACCATGGATCCCCTGGAACGGCCGGATATCTCGCCCGCCCATGGGGCGTGCCCGATGACCCGGCTGGACATGGTGCCAAGGCCTTTGGTGTCGGTGAGGAACTCCCCCCTGTAGCCGATGAGGCCCCTTGTGGGGATCACATAGTTGAGCCTTATGGTACCGGTCCCATGGTTTTCCATTGAGACCAACTCACCTTTGCGAAGCGCCAGCTTCTGGATCACCGTTCCTTGGAACTCCTCCGGCACGTCTATGGTGAGCTCTTCAACCGGCTCCTGTACGTCCCCGTTCTCATCCCTGGAGGTTATGACTTCGGGCCTTGATACGCAGAACTCCATCCCCTCCCTGCGCATCTCCTCTATCAGGATGGCCAGATGAAGCTCTCCTCTGCCTGATACTTTAAGGCCGTCGTGGCGTCCCACGTCCTCCACCTTTAGGGCCACGTCGGTCTTGCTCTCCCGTTCAAGCCTTGCCTTGAGCTGCCTCAGGGTTACCGCCTGTCCTTCCTTGCCGGCGAAGGGGCCGTTGTTCACCAGGAAGAACATGGATACGGTGGGTTCCTCCACGTCAAGGGGCGGCAGGGGTGACAGCTGGGATGTGGGGTCCATGAAGGTGTCCCCCAGGGCTATCTCGTCCGGGCCGGAGAACCACACGATGTCTCCTGCGTGGGCCTCTTCCACCTCCACTCGTTCAAGTCCCTGGGTGACGAACAGATGCTCGCAGGAGGTCTCCCCGGACCATATGGTGTGGAAACTACCGTTCTGCCGATCTGTCCAGGCCACCCTAACCTGGTTTAGCTTCTTGGAGCGTTTTAGGGTGCCGCTTAGTATCTTGCCGCATCCTATCTGTCCAAGGTAATCGCTCCAGGCGAGGGTGCATACCTGCATTAGGAAATCGCCGTCGGGGTCCACTTTGGGGGGTGGGACGAAGCGGATTACGGTATCGAAGAGGTCATCCATGCCCTCCCTTGGGGAGTCCAGGTCCTTAACCACCCATCCGTTCAGGCCGGACCCGTAGAGTATTGGGAAGTCGCACTGTTCGTCCGATGCCCCCAGTTCTACGAAGAGGTCGAAGGTCTTGTTGAGGGCTCCAGAAGGGTCTCCGTGGGGGCGGTCCACTTTGTTGACTATTACGATGGGACGAAGCCCCATCTTCAGGGCTCGGGAGAGCACGTACCTGGTCTGGGGCATGGGGCCTTCAACGGCATCCACCAGCAGCAGCGCGGAGTCCACGAGGGATAGCACCCGCTCTACCTCGCCGGAGAAGTCCGCGTGTCCCGGGGTGTCCACGATGTTTATGGTGTAGTCTCCCCAGGTCACGGTGCAGTGCTTCGCCTTTATGGTTATGCCCCGTTCCCTCTCCAGGTCGTTGCTGTCCATTATCCTCTCTGAAAGCCTGGCGTTTTCCCTGAAGGTCCTTGCGGCCTTGAAGATGGAGTCTATCAACGTGGTCTTACCGTGGTCTATATGGGCTATTATGGCCACGTTTCTTATTCTTTCGTGGGACTTCATGCTATGGCATACCTTCTTTTCATATTTGATGGTGCCCCTTGGGGCGCGATTGTTGAGGATACCACAAAAGCACCTAAAAGTGGCGGTGGATGGGGCAATATTTTTTTGATGATCTATAGACGTATATTTGACGTTGCTTGGGGGATGGTTTAGAATTTACTAAAGATCCAAGACCTTCCAGCAAGGAGGAGATCCGCATGCTGTCGAATCAGGACATAAGGCAGGCCATGACGGTCAGGTTGGACGAGATCCCGGACGAGATACCCCCCTTTGAGCCCGGTATAAGGAGGGCCCCGGACAGGGGGTTCACCCTAACGGAGGCTCAGACGGTGGTGGCTTTGAAGAACGCCCTCCGCTACATCCCCGAGGAGTACCATGAGAAGCTGGCCCCGGAGTTCCTAAACGAGCTCATGACCCGGGGACGCATATATGGCTACAGGTTCCGTCCTAAGGGGAGGATATGGGGTAAGCCCATAGATCAGTACGAGGGGCGCTGCATAGAGGGCAAGGCGTTCCAGGTGATGATAGATAACAACCTGGATTTTGAGGTGGCCCTGTATCCCTACGAGCTTGTGACCTACGGCGAGACCGGCCAGGTTTGCCAGAACTGGATGCAGTACCGCCTTATAATGAAGTACCTGCAGGTGATGACCCAGGATCAGACCCTGGTCATTCAGTCTGGGCATCCACTTGGTCTCTTTAAGTCCCATCCGGAGGCCCCGAGGGTGATAATCACCAACGGCCTGATGGTGGGGATATATGACAACCCCAGAGACTGGCACCTGGCGACCCAGCTGGGGGTGGCCAACTACGGCCAAATGACCGCAGGGGGGTGGATGTACATAGGGCCCCAGGGGATAGTGCACGGCACCTTCAACACCATCCTCAACGCCGGGAGGCTCAAGCTGGGTATAAGGGATGATGAGGACCTGAGGGGCCATCTCTTCATATCCTCGGGGCTTGGCGGCATGAGCGGGGCCCAGCCAAAGGCGGCGGAGATAGCTGGAGCGGTGGGCATAATAGCGGAGGTGGACTACAGCAGGATAAAGACCCGGTTGGATCAGGGCTGGGTGAGCAAGTGTTCCTCCAACCTGGACGAGGTCTTCGCCTGGGCCAAGGAGGCGTTGTCCAAGCGGGAGCCCTTGTCCATCGCATATCACGGCAACATCGTGGATCTCCTCCAGTACTGCGTAGACAACGACGTCAAGGTTGAGCTGCTGTCCGATCAGACTTCCTGCCATGCGGTGTACGACGGCGGTTACTGTCCCCAGGGGCTGACCTTTGAGGAGAGGACGAAGCTTCTAAAGGAGGACAGAACCCGTTTCTGCGAGCTGGTTGATCAGAGCCTCAGGAAGCACTTTGAGCTCATAAAGATACTCACCCAGCGGGGAGCCTACTTCTTTGATTACGGCAACTCCTTCCTCAAGGCGGTCTTCGATGCGGGGGTCAAGGAGGTCTCTAAGAACGGGGTGGATGACAAGGATGGGTTCATCTTCCCATCCTACGTGGAGGACATAATGGGCCCCATGCTCTTTGACTATGGCTACGGTCCGTTCCGTTGGGTGTGCCTATCCGGGCGCCCGGAGGATCTCCGGAAGACCGACCAGGCCGCAATGGAGTGCATAGACCCGAACCGTCGGGGCCAGGACAGGGATAACTGGGTTTGGATAAGGGATGCGGAGAAGAACAAGCTGGTGGTTGGTACCCAGGCCAGGATCCTCTATCAGGACGCAGAGGGCCGGGTGAGGATAGCTTTGCGGTTCAACGAGATGGTCCGCAAGGGTGAGGTGGGGCCCATAATGCTTGGCCGGGATCACCATGACGTTTCCGGCACTGACAGCCCCTTCCGGGAGACCGCCAACATAAAGGACGGCAGCAACATGATGGCGGAGATGGCCACCCACTGCTTCGCCGGCAATGCCGCGAGGGGCATGAGCTTGATAGCCCTTCACAACGGCGGAGGGGTTGGCATAGGGAAGTCCATAAACGGTGGCTTTGGTCTAGTGTTGGATGGATCCCATCGGGTGGACGAGATAATAAAGTCCGCGCTGTCCTGGGACGTTATGGGTGGCGTGGCCAGGAGGGCGTGGGCCAGGAACAGGAACGCCATTGAGGTGTCCATGGAGTATAACCTGAAGTCCGACGGCAGGGATCACATAACCTTGCCCTACGTCCCAAGAGATGGCCTTGTGGAGGAGCTGGTGAGCAGGGCATTCTCCGGCAAGTGACATTTGCTGATAGCCCCCATAAATGCCCGTCTGGGCTGAAGAGCCTGGGGAGAAGAGAGGGAAGAGGGGGACGGGCTTTAAGCCCGTCCCCCTCTTCTTGCTATGGTTCTAGGTTGTAGGTGAGAACCCCCGTGGCACCGGGATAACCTCCCACGAAGAACCGATATTTGCCCGGCGGCAGGCGGAAAAGGGGGTTGCCGCTCCCGTCCACCATGTACTTGCCCATGGTGATGGAGTAGATGTTCTGTCCCAGTTTCTCGGAGTGGTAGCCCGTGTTGGGGTCGTCGTGCTTAAAGCTCACTATGACCGCATTTTTACCCTCTGGTACCGTGAACTCCCCGGGTACAAGAACCGCTTGGATAGACCCGCTCCCGGTGGTGACCGATGCGTAAACCGAGTATGGCCCCGATACCGCATTGGCGGATGAAGCGAGTAAAAGCAGAAGGGCTCCTGTGACCATCCATGAAATCAAGTTCTTCCTCATGTCCCATCCCCCCTACGGGCAAGGATTCTAGCTAGAGCTTGCCCCATATGCTGTACTTAAACGAGTATCCCTCCACCTCCGCCGCCCTTTTTATCCCCTCCCGCACCTTCTTGAGATCCAGGGAGTAGGAATACTTCTTGCCAAAAAGCACGGACTGTTCATCAATTATTCCCTCCAGCCCCTCGGTCCCAGATTTTGTAACGGTCTTCTTGAAGCTGAAGCCCGATGGGGAGTCCTCAAGATCCCCTGACCCAAGGCCGGACTTGCGCTCCTCCAGCATCTCGGTGAAGGTGACCTGCCGGGAGGCCTCATCTACCTTAAAACGGGCGGTGTACCATAGGCTCTGTTTCGATAGAAAAGCCTTTCTCTCCGCTATCAGGGCATTAAGACAGAACACGTCCCCCTTCTTCTCGAACTTACCGTTCAGCTCCTTGGCGGCTTCCTGTGCGGCCTGGAGTATGGTCTGTTCCGACATGTGGTCACCCCCTAGCTAATTTTTGGAGAGGCGGAGAAGCTTTGTGCATTACGTGCTACCGGTGAGCTGGTACCTTGACTCCGAAGAGGGATTGCAGCTCCGCGTTCTCCGTTCCTGGGTTTATCCAGCCTACGCCGCTGACCTCGCTGCTGAGGTTTAAGAAAAGGAAAACGTTTGATCCGGTGTCAAAGCTTACGGTGAACCCCGGCGTAACGTGAGATGGGTGAGTCAGCATCCTAACCTTCCAAACGAAAGAACCTCCCGACTGGGGACGCGGTATTGTGAGATCCCCTACGTATGTGTCCCCCATCCTTGTGAGGATCAGCGTTCCCTTCCCATGCGGATATTCTAGGATCCAAGGTCCAGCGATGTTTAACTCCCTGGCGGACGCCATGGCGGTTGAGGTCAGAATCAGCAAAATCGTTAACCAAGGCAAGAAATGTCTCTTCATCCCCCCTGCACCCCCCTAGGTGTTATGGTATCAGGCAAAAACTACAGCTAGTTAAACAAAAAGTCAAGGGATGGGGGTGGCTTTAGGGTACTCCTTAATTGCCCTTCTTTTTGCTATGATACTTTAACGAATGGGATTGAGTAGAGCAGGAAACGATGTAGAAATGCAGAAGAAAGGGGGCGGCCTTCATGAGGATATCCGGGGTGGTGGAGAGGTCCGGTTACCGGGTGCCCGGGGAGGTATCGTACCTTTATGGCGTTAGCAGGGTTGGAGAACCCAGCGTGCCTCCCGCATGGCCTAACAGGGTGCCCGTGCCGGGGAACAAGGACATGGACGTGGTATATCAGTATAGGGTTTTGGAGGGTTGGCAGGGAGATATCCCGGTCTCCATGACCTATCTGGTGGCTCGCAGAAGCTACGAGGAGGTAGAAATGCTGTTCAAGGACTATCCTTACGGGAAGGGACAGTTCAGACAGTGGTTGGCTTGACAGTAGGATTGAGCATGTTTGGCGGAGGGCGCAGGATTCGAACCCGCGGTGGCAGTGCCACAACTGATTTCAAGTCAGCCGCCTTAGACCGCTCGGCCAGCCCTCCGCATGCGGAGACGATTTTATCACAAAAAGGGCTTGTTCGCATCGGCGTATGCAGCCTTAGAACGCCGATGGCGGTGCTATGTGTTTCCCTCCTTCTCCTTGGTTTCTCCGCCCCTTCTTGGGGTATGACGAGGGGGCAGAAGGTCTCGCTGACCGTAAGAAGCCTTGAGTGGTCCTACGACGCGGTCTTAAGGCTCGGGAGGGCCGTTGTTCGCGTGCAGAACCTAGGGGGGCAGAGGGTCCCGTCCCCTCGAGTGGCGGTGGTGTTGCTTGACTCATTGGGTAACCAGCTATCAAGCGCCTGGGGCAGGCCCGAGGGGGCATATCTGCCCGCCCGATCCGTAGGAGAGGTCGTCCTAACCTTAAAATCCCGCTTGATACCCTCGGGGGTAAGGGTTATGCTGTTGGACGAGAGCTGTGGAGCCTGTGGAAAATAAAACAACAAGAACAATAAGCTTGAGTTCAAAGGGGTCTTGGCGGTTTTGTGATGGGGTTTGGCGGAGAATAGGTGGATGATGTCGTTAAGGAGGTTATGCTTAATGTCTTCAAAAATGGAATCGGTGATCTCGTCCGCCCGAAGGGTGGCTATAGTTGGTGCCTCCGCGAAGGAAGACAGGATGTCAAATCGGGTGCATAAGTATCTAAAGTCCAAAGGGTTTGAGGTATACCCAGTGAACCCATCCATAAAGGGTGAAAAGGTAAACGGGGACGTATGCCTCGGCGATGTATCGGCGCTGCCGGAGGACGTGGATGTGGTGGCCTTGTTCCTGTCCCCCGCTAATCAGCGGGAAGTGATCGAATCGTTGGGGCGAACGAAGGGCAGGCCTGCGGTCTTCTTCCAGCCCGGAGCGGAGAACCCGGAGGGGGAGGAAGCGCTTAGAACCCTGGGGTTCGAGGTGTTTGAGGGGTGCGTTATGGCGGTCCACAGGTCCTTATCCGGAGGTACCCTTTGATGTCCCTGCCGTTTCAGGCTGTGCAGGTCCGGGTCCGCTACAGCGAGACCGACCAGATGGGGATAGCGTATCACGCCAATTATCTGGTGTGGTTCGAGGTTGCAAGGGGGGCCTTTTGTGAGGCCTTAGGGATCTCGTACAGGGAGTGGGAGGGGAGGGGGATACTCCTTCCTGCGGTGGAGGCCCGCTGCAGGTATAAAAGACCCGCCCGCTACGATGATGTAATAACCGTGGAGTGCCGTCTGAAGGACCTGTCCCCTCACAGCGTGACCTTTTCATACCGCGTTTTGCTAGACCAAGTGTTACTTGCGGAGGGGACCACAAAGCACGGCATATGCGACAGGGCCGGACGTTTGATGACTGGAGACAACCCTTTTTATCTCTGGCTTAAGGAGAGGATAAACGTGTCAGGGGGGTAGGGTCTTCCCCGTCTTGTGTTAACAAGGGCAAGCGGATCTTTTGGCGCCGCGGCGGGTTCAGCTTGGTGGAACTCCTTATATCGCTCCTGTTGGCCTCGTTTTTCCTGGGGGTTTTCGTCCTTAGGATGTATGGTGGTTTCACCGCAGATCCGGAGGATGCCCGATGTAAAGAGGCCGCGTTAGAGGCCTGCGATTGGTTTAGGGGCGTTCTGATTAGGGCTAAGGAGGGCAGGGAGCCCTTTTCCCTCAAGGTTACGCTGTCCTCAAGGAGCCAGACTCTCAGGGTCGTTTGGTTCAAGACAAACCGGTGGGAGACCTTTGATGCCGGAGGAAGGGCGTTCTTCATAGGTTCTGGTTACGCGGATCTCATAACCTATTATCCCAATTGGCATACCTTCTCCCCCGGTGTATCCCTTGGGATCTACAGCTCTTTGAAGGGCGGGCGTCTTGTGGGTAACCTGGTGATTACCCCGTTGGGGGCGGTGCGCCTAGACCTGTGGCGTTAATTCTTGGAGGTATTGGGATTAAGATTTGTCTAGTTGCATAAGTGGGGGTTTAAAATTGTCTGACTTAGAATTAACAAAGAGGACGTACCGGGTATCCGGGATGACCTGCGCCACCTGCGCCAGGATGTTGCAGAAGGGGCTTTCGAAGGTACAGGGGGTAAGTTTTGTGTCCGTGGACCTTGCAACCGAGACTGCCTTGGTGATATGTGGCAAGGAGGTGTCGGAAGAGGCGTTGTTAGCCGCCGCGGAGAGGGCGGGATACCCGATGGTTCCGTTCTCTGAGGCCCCGGATTCTAGAGAGAACCAGCGATACAGGGCATCGGTGATGAATCTGGCTATTGCGGCTGTCCTTTCCACACCGGTATGGTTCAACATGGCTTACCACATGTTTCTGCATCGCCATGCTCCCCTTGGTCCCCTTGTGGAGGCGGTCCTTGCCTTTTTAGCCGTATTCGCCGGAGGAAGGAGCATCTTCCGCAGCGCATGGATAGCTTTGTCACACCGGCATGCCAACATGGATGTCCTGATAGGCATTGGTGCTGCGGCGGGTTCCTTTACCGGTTTTCTTAACGTGGTCTCCCCGGAGGTGCCGTCCTTTGCGGCCGTGGGGACCATGATGGTGGTGCTTCACCTGACCGGGAGGTTCATCGAGTCCAGGCTTAGGGACAGGGCCCTTAAGAAGGTGAGGAGCCTCATGGACATGAAACCCCGGATGGCCAGGGTGCTTGAGGAAGGCCGGGAGGAGCTAGTCCCGGAGGAGTTTCTTAAGGTGGGTCAGGTGGTAAGGGTTCTACCCGGGGAGCGGATACCAGTGGACGGGCTCATCATAGATGGCGTTTCCAGCGTGGATGAATCCTTCATAACCGGGGAGTCCGATCTGCCGACAAGAGGGGCAGGGGACCCGGTGGTTAGCGGTTCCTTGAACCTCACCGGTCCTCTGATAATACGGGCGGACAAGGTGGGGGATGAGTCATTCGTATCCCGGATGCTCCAGATGGTCCGGGAGTCCCAGGGGGCAAGGACGCCCATACAGGCTCTTGCGGATCGCATCACCATGTACTTTGTCCCGGTGGTCATCTCCCTTGCGGTGTTGTCAGGGGTCCTTTGGCTTGCCATGGAAGGCCCGATGGAATTCATTCGGGGGTTTGTACTCTCCTCATTAGGGCTTAATATCACCCGCACCGCTTGGCCCTGGTTATACGCCTCCATGGCCACCCTTGTGATTGCATGCCCATGTGCGTTAGGGCTTGCAACCCCCATGGCCCTTGCGGTGGCGGCGGGGGAGGCGTCCTCATGCGGGGTTCTGATAAGGGACGGGGAGGCTTTCCAAGAGTTGAAGTCGGTAGGGGCGGTGGTTTTGGACAAGACCGGAACCTTGACTATGGGACGTCCTGCGGTGGTTAGATGTCATCTGCCCGATTGGGCGCTGGGTTCCCTGTTGTCCATTGAATCATCGTCTTCGCATCCTATAGCCAAGGCCGTGGTGGCTCATATATCTTCCAGCTTCGCGGTTGAGAGGGTTGAGGTGGATGATCTAAGGGAGGTTCCTGGCGAAGGGATATTCGGGGTCATAGCGGGGGAGGACTGGTTTGTAGGTAGGCCTTCAGATTCAAAATGGACCAGCTGGGCTCAGGATGGATTGACCGTGGTGGAAGTGCGGAAGGGCGGGGAGGTTTTGGGGGCCCTGGGCCTTAGGGATCCCCTGAGGGAGGACAGTTTGGAGGCCCTCAGGGCCCTTAAGGAAAGGGGTGTTGAGGTGATCATGGCCACCGGTGACTCCGAAGAGGTGGCCATGCGGGTTGCGAAGGAGACGGGCATCGGCAGCTGGCGAGGCAGGATGAAGCCGGAGGACAAGTTGGCGCTCGTACATTCCCTGCAGAGCAAAGGGCTCAAGGTGGCCATGGTTGGGGATGGCATAAATGATGCGGCATCCCTTAAGGGGGCTAACGTGGGTATCGCCATGGGAAGTGGGTTGGATTTGGCCATAGACAGCGCTGACTTGGTCTTGGTGAGGCCCGGCCTTTCCGGAGTGGTAAGGGCCTTTGACATCTCAAGGGGTCTTTCGAGGGTGATAGCCCAAAACCTGGCGGGGGCGTTCGGGTACAACCTGGTTTTCATCCCCCTTGCCATGTTGGGCGTAATGCATCCAATGTTGGCGGAACTTGCCATGCTTTGCAGCTCCATCACCGTTATAATCAACTCGCTTAGGATAAGGTCCAGGGAATGAAAAGCCGGCTCGTTTTTGTGGGTTCTAGGACATCTTGATGGCGAATGTGTATGGTTAAAATCGGGGAGGTGTTGAGACATGATGAGCATAAAGGTTGAGGATATGTCCTGCGGCCACTGCGTGGACCGCATATCAAAGGCCCTCAGGGAAGCGGGAGTTGAGGATTTCACCGTTGATCTCTCGTCGAAGAAAGTGATCCTTCAGTCCGATGACCGGGGCAGCCTTGAGACTGCGCTTGAGGCCATCGAGGAAGCTGGATACGATTGCAGGGAGGGGGAGTGATCCCCCTCTTTTTTTGTTCTTGGTGTTAAATTTGGCTGAAGGGGTGCGGTTTTTTGGATCTTCGCGGTGGGATGAGGCTTTTCGAATCCCTTGGGTTCAAGCCCTGGGGGTGGAGGGACTTTAATGGGGTAAGGAGGCGCGTGGCCTTCGTAAAGGGGGGTCTTTTGGGGGAGGTGTGCCGCTACTATGCCTTTGACCACATACTCTGGGGTGAGTTCAGCGGAGGCCACGCGGAAGATCTCATTGGGTCTGTTCGTCCCATGGAGAATGTAATGACCCAGCGTTTCCTGCTTTGGTCAGGCCTAAACGGGGATGGGAAGCGGAGGGTACGGTCCTTTCTGTTCGGTTTGAGGGGTTTTGCGGAGGTTTGCCTTCTGGGGCCTGGTATCGAGGCCCCAAGGGGGTTCGAGGACCTTGGGGCCATAGCTCAGGCCGCATGGAAGGGTAACTTCGAGGTGAGAGGGGGGAGTGAAAGGGTATAGGGGATTGGCCATTGTTTTATTGAATGGCAGTTTAGAGTGATTTAAGAGGTTGGCGTAGAGAGGAGTGATTAATTTTGCTTCTAGGGCTTTTGGTATTCGCTTTGGCCGTTTTTGCGGTGTGTTATCGTTTTTACGGCAATAGGATGGCTGAACTTTATGCTCTTGACCCCAACAAGGACACCCCCGCGGTGGTCCTTTGCGATGGCGTGGACTTTTGTCCTGCCCATCCGTCCGTGTTGTTGGGGCATCATTTCTCCTCCATAGCCGGAGCGGGTCCCATAGTGGGGCCCATAACTGCGGCCTCCATGTTCGGCTGGCTCCCGGCCTACATATGGTGTCTTATCGGATCCGCTTTTGTCGGTGGCCCCCACGACATGGGCTCCCTGGTCGCCTCCATGAGGCACGAGGGAAAGTCCGTTGGGGAGGTGGTGGACCGATGGATAGGCCGGAAGGGCAAGGTTCTTTTCCTATGCTTTACCATACTGGCGTTGGTGCTTGTGGTGGCGGTGTTCCTTCAGCTGGCGGCCAACTCCTTCGCTGCGGATCCCGCGGTGGCCTTCTCTGGCATGCTGTACATATTGCTAGCCATGGTTTTTGGGGTGATGGTATATCGCTACAGAATTTCCCTGCTTTGGGCCACAGTGGTTATGGTGCCAATAGTCATATATGCCTGTTGGTACGGAAACGATGCCCAGTGGGTTCAGGATGTGTTCTCCCTGCCCGTTGAGACCTGGCGTTGGATCCTGGCGGTTTACATATTTGCCGCGTCGGTTTTGCCCGTGTGGCTTCTCCTGCAGCCCCGGGACTACTTAGCGTCCTATTTCCTGTACTTCTCGGTGATCATAGGCGGTGTGGGCATGCTGCTTGGAAGGGGATCCGACTTCGCGGTTACCCTGCCCGCGTTCAAAGGTTTCTCCGCTGGGAACCAGTACCTTTGGCCCATGCTTTTTGTGGTGGTGGCTTGTGGAGCCATATCGGGCTTCCACTCCCTTGTTGGCAGCGGCACCACGTCCAAGCAGCTCCGCAAGGAGACCGACGCCGTTGCAGTGGGCTATGGCTCCATGCTCCTTGAAGGCGTAGTGGCTGTGATAGCCATAGGTACGGTCATGATAAGCGGTTCGGTGGATCAGGGAGGTCCAGTGGTCACTTACGCCAAGGGCTTTGGGAAGTTTGCAGGCCTTTTGGGCATCAACCCAAAGGTTGGTGTCTCCCTTGGGCTTTTGGCCATAAACTCCTTCATCCTTACATCCCTTGACACCGCCACGAGGCTCACCAGGTATCAGATACAGGAGCTGACCAACTACAAGGTTGATAAGTACAGCGCTACCCTAATAACCGTTGTGGGAGCCCTGGTTCTTTTGTTGGTCAAGATCCATGGGGCGGACGGCAAGGAGGTGCCCGCTTGGGCCGCCATATGGCCGGTCTTCGGGGCTTCGAACCAGATGGTGGCCGCCCTTGCCCTGTTGTCCGTGTCGGTTTGGGTGGCCAAGGGGCTCAAGAAGGACAACTCGTTCCTCATGGTCCCCATGTGGTTTATGTTGGTCACAACCGTTGGCGCCCTTGCAATAATGATCAAGGATAACCTCATGCTGGCCACTCCTAACTACATCTTGGTGGTTCCCTCGGTTCTCCTGATGATCCTTGCAATCCTCATGGTGAAGGAGGCCTTTGGAGCCCTTAAGAAGGACGCCCTTTGATTCGATGCCCCGGGCTTTGCCCGGGGCTTTGTTTGTACTTAAAACAGGTTCGCCAGGTCTGTTGACTTTAGTGTGTGATGGTATAAACTGAAATTGTTACAGATAAATGCGAAGGGGGTGTGGGGATGTCGGTTTCTCTTCCTCGCGATGGTTCTCAGGAACTTTCCATCGTGATTTGCGGAGCCGCCGGACAAGGGCTTCAGACCGTTGAGGCTATTGGGGCTAAGATGTTCAAGCGCCATGGGCTTCACGTCTTCGCCACTAAGGAGTTTATGTCCAGGGTCCGTGGGGGCAGCAATTCCTCGCAGTTTAGGATATCCGAGTTTCCGGTTGGTGCTTTGGCTGACCGGATCGATCTGCTCATATGCATGAACAAGGGTATAAGGGATAACATACGGGAGCGCATAGGGGAGTATACGTTGGTTTTGGCAGATCCGGATGAGATGGCAGATGAGGCGGCATCCCTAGGCGGTACCTTCATCCCCCTTCCCCTCCTAGCCCTAAGCCGATCCGCCGGGTCTCCATCTCTTATAAGTTCCGTGGTCCTTGGCCTCATGGGGGCCATCGTGGGGGTTCCTGAGGACCTCCTGGTCAGGGAGGTGAGGTCCCGTTTCAGCTCTAAGGGGCAGGCTATATTGGATGGCAACCTCAAAGGTGCTTTGGCGGGTTACCAGGAGGGGCTTGGCCTTAAGGATAGGCTTGGGATCGTTATCTCCCTTACCCCCCACGAAGAGCTGGCGGAGCGTCTTTTGTTGTCCGGGAACGACGGGGTTTTTCTAGGTGCTCTTGCGGGTGGATGTGACTTCGTTACCGCCTATCCCATGTCGCCGGGGACCGGGGTTCTTCAGCTCATGGCGGCCCATGGCAGGAAGTTCGGGGTAATCGTGGAGCAGGCGGAGGACGAGATATGTGCCGCCAACATGGTGTTGGGGGCATGGTATGCGGGGGGAAGGGCCATGACCACCACATCCGGCGGGGGCTTTGCCCTCATGTGTGAGGCGGTGAGCCTGTCGGGGGTGACCGAGGTGCCGATGGTGGTTCACATAGGACAGCGTCCAGGGCCTGCCACTGGCATGGCCACCAGGACGGAGCAGGGAGACTTGAACTTGGCGCTTTACGCCGGGCATGGGGAGTTTCCAAGGGCCATATTCACCCCTGGTGATCCGGTTGAGGCCTTCCTTTGTACCCAACAAGCCTTTTACGTGGCAGACCGCTACCAGGTGCCGGCTTTCATCCTCACCGACCAGTACCTCTTGGACAGCTCCTGGTCTGTGACTCCCTTCAGGGTTGACTCGGTGCTGTCCAACCATGTGGTCGTGACCTCTGGTGAGTACGCCAGATACGAGATTACCGAGGACGGGGTTTCTCCCAGGGGAGTACCCGGTTTGGGGGATGGGCTTGTATGTGTTGACAGCCATGAGCACGACCGAACCGGCCACATGAAGGAGGACTTCAAGCTCAGGGTCCGAATGGTGGATAAGAGGCTGAAGAAGGCGGAGGGGCTTAAGTCCTGTGCCATGCCTCCCGTGGTTTCAGGAGACCTGGAGGCGGACGTGGCGGTTATTGGCTGGGGGTCCACTAAGTGGATCGTGGAGGAGGCTATAAGACGTTTGGGGGGTGGGATAACGCAGGTCCACCTTCCCCAAGTATGGCCCTTGCGGGTGGAAGAGCTTAGAGGTCTTCTTGGCGGGAAGCGGTTAATAGTCCTGGAGGGTAACGCTACGGGACAGCTGGATGGTATCTTGAAGCTTCACGGTTTCGTTACCCACCGCAGGATTAGTCACTACTCCGGGCTCCAGATGTCGGTGGAGCAGGCGGAGGCTTCCATCGGCGAAGCGATTGGGAGGTGAAGTGTTATGGCGGTGGATCCAAGGACATTCGATGTTCCCGGGGATAACTCCTGGTGTCCCGGCTGCGGCAACTTCCCGATATTGGACTGCCTTAAGGAAGCGGTAGCCCTTTCTGGATTGACCTCAAGTGACGTGGTGGTTGTATCGGGCATAGGACAGGCTGCCAAGCTTCCCCATTACTTCAGAAGCCACTTCTTCAACGGCCTTCACGGAAGGGCCCTGCCGGTTGCCACGGCTATCCAGGCGTCCAACCCCCACCTCAAGGTGATATGTGTTGGCGGTGACGGTGATATGTATGGGGAAGGGGGTAACCACTTCCTGCACGCCATAAGGAGAAACCCGAACGTTTTGCACCTGGTGCACAACAACATGGTGTACGGCCTTACCAAAGGGCAGGCGTCTCCTACGAGTCCGAGGGGGATGGTAACCCCGGTTCAGGTGGAGGGGGTTTCTTCGGAGCCCTTCAATCCCCTGGCGGTGGCCATATCCCTTGGGGCGTCCTTCGTGGCCAGGGTTTTCTGCGCCCACAAGGCCATGATGGTGGAGGTTATGACAAAGGCCCTGGCCTGGGAGGGCTATGCCCTGGTGGACGTTTTTCAGCCCTGCGTATCTTTCAACAAGATAAACACGTATCAGTGGTTTCGTGACAATACCGTGCCTATAGGAGATGACCACGATCCGTCGGATAGGATCAGGGCTATGGAGCTGGCATTGAGAGGAGCCCCCTATCCTGTGGGGGTGTTCTATAAAAATGCGGGTACCCCGTTTCACAGGACCTTGGCTCCCTACGCGTCTGGTGATCCAAGGCCCCTTTATCAGAGGCGAAGGGATCCGGAGGAGCTGAACCTTTTGCTGGATTCTTTCAGATGATCGCATTTTTTCACGCCTTATGGGCATGAAAAATAGATAAAAACAAGAAAGAGGAGGAGATAAGCATGGCAGATCTTGTTAAGGTTGGGGATTTGGTTAAGGACTTTACCCTAAAGGACCAGGACGGTAACGACGTAACCCTTTCTTCGTTCAGGGGTAAAAAGGTGCTGCTTTCGTTCCATCCTTTGGCATGGACCCCGATATGCAGGGATCAGATGAAGGCCCTGGACGATCTGTACGATAGGTTTGCGGAGAAGGGCGTGGAGCCCTTGGGCCTTAGCGTCGACTCCATGTTCTGCAAGAAGGCTTGGGCGGACTCCATGGGGCTTAAAAACCTCAAGATCCTGGCGGACTTCTGGCCCCACGGGGAGGTGGCGGAGTCCCTGGGTCTTTTCCGGGAGAAGAACGGTTTCTCCGAGAGGGCCAACGTCCTGATCGACGAGGAGGGCAAGGTGCAGTGGGTAAAGGTTTACGAGATAAAGACCCTGCCGGACTTTGAAGAGGTGCTCAACATATTGTAAACTACCCCCAAGGAAGGGGGTGTTTCCCTTGAGGTTTTTGGCTAGGACCGTGGCAACTCTCTTGATGTTGATGGGCATATGTGGGGCCGCTTTGGCTCATCCGCCCTCCAAGGTGGACCTGTCTTACGACGGATCCAACCTTTACGTGACCGTGGTCCATGAGGTATCGGATCCCACGAAACACTATGTGAGCCGCCTATCGGTTTTCGTGGGGGGTAAGCTTGTAGAGCAGCGGGAGTACAAGGATCAGAGCGGCGTGGGTGGACTTATGGAGACCGTAGCCTTGAGCGGGCTGCCCAAGGGAGCTGAGGTGAAGGTGGTCGCTGTCTGTTCCATAATGGGGACCGCCAGCGGTACCCTTGTGGTAAAGTGACGTCCCCACAAGCTGGTCCAAAACCGCAGGCTTTGAGGGGCCCCAATGGGGCCCCTCGGCCATTGACGATAGCCCAGGGCCTGTAAGGTCCTGAAGCTGGGGCAATTTCACAACCGCCTAACCATCGGGGCCTTGCTGTCCCCCTTAACCTTGCGGATAAGGTGGCTCCTGTTTTTAGCCCTTCTTCCCCGGGGCTGCTCTACAGGTTGGTTATCCTTATGACCCCGTTTTTATCAACCCTGTCCAGCATCTCCGACACCGAGAGGTTTAGGCTTGGGTGGACCCATCCGGGCTCTATGCAGTTTAGGGGGGCCAATACGAACGCCCTTTCCTGGATGCCTGGATGGGGTATGTGCAGGTCCGGAGAATTAAACACCATTTGGTCCACGAATAGTATGTCCACGTCGATCTCCCTCGGCCCGTTCTTGAACCGCTGAACCCGCCCCATCTGGGTCTCAACTGCTTTTACCTCTCTCAGCATCTCCAGGGGGTCTTCAAGGGGGCATTCCATGGTGATACAGGCGTTTAGGAACCTGGGCTGCTCTTCGTAACCGAAGGGTGGGGTCTCGAAGACCGGGCTTGACTTGAGGGGAATCCACCCTCGGGCCTTGAGATGGTTAACCGCTGATCGGAGAGCCCCCAGCCGGTCTCCCAGGTTCGATCCCAGGGCTAGGACTACTTTACTCATAAGGAACCCCTCCTGATAGAATTGATCATTTTTATTGTTTTAACGTTCTCCTTGACGTCGTGAACCCTTACCAGTGGTACCCCTTTCATGGCGCAAAGGGCTGTTACTGCCAAGGTCCCCTCCAGTCTCTCCGCTGGGTCCTCTGCCCCGGTGGCGAGGCCGATGGTGCTCTTCCTAGAGGCTCCTATGAGCAGGGGTCTGCCTAGGGTTGAGAAGGCCTCGGTGTGCCTTAGGATTTCCAGGTTGTGGGAGGGTTTCTTCCCGAAGCCTATCCCCGGGTCCAGTATTATCCTGTCTTCCTCTATTCCGGCCTTCTTGGCATGGTCTATCTGAGACTCGAAGAAGTCAATGATCTCGCCGAAGAGGTCCTGGTAAGAAGGGTCCTTCTGCATGTCTTTGGGCCTGCCTTTTATGTGCATGAGCACCAGGGCGCACTGGCTTTTTGCCACGGTGCCGGCCATTTGGGGGTCGAAGGTGAGGCCTGATATGTCGTTTATGATGTCCGCCCCTTCCTCCGCACAGGCCGCGGCGGTGGTGCTTTTGTAGGTATCTACGGATATCACGGCCTCAGGGAACCGATGTCTTATGGCCCTGAGGGGGTTTATAAGGCGCTCCAGCTCCTCCTCGGGGCTCACCGGATCGGACCCAGGTCTTGTGGATTCCGCCCCGAGGTCCAGCACATCCGCTCCATGGGAGAGCATCTCTTCAGCGGTCTTAAGACACCGTTCAACTCCGTTTGACCTGCTGGCCTCGAAGAAGGAGTCCGGTGTGAGGTTTATTATCCCCATCACCTTGGTGTGATCCCCCATTTCCAGCGTGCGCCCCCCGGGAAGGGGCAAGCTCCATCTCCGGATCCCCATCCCTCTAAGGGCCTTAATCAGGGAGTCCCGGACCTCTTGAAGGCCGAAATAGGGCATAAGGTTAAGTTTTTCGGCGAGGCTTTGGAGCTGTCCCAAGGTGCCTAAGATGATCACCGAGGAGCGGTCCACGGATCCGCATATGGCGCCCCTGTGAACCACCGCATCTCCTCCCCGGGCAAGCATCTCCTGTTTTATGGCGTTGGCGGCCCTGAAGTCCAGGTCTTTAAACCCAAGGCACAAAACCTGTTTCTTCTTGGAGAAGAAGGGCAGGCTTCTCATGTCCGCCCCAATGCTAGCGAGCCTTTCCGCCAGCTCCGTGTCGTCGGTGAGTTCCAGTCTGTATGGAGTCATGACAGTCCTCCTATCCCGCTGGGTCCGATGGGATTTTCTTCGTTTTGAGACCCGGTAGATTGTACATTAGAACCCGGACATATTTTTTTGACCTGTATTGACAATTGGCCAAAGAAGAGGTAATTTAATTGCCGTGGCTTGGGTGTTAGCAGTCTTGCTTATAGAGTGCCAAGGCCATGGAGGTGTGCCCCATGCTTACGGAGCGTCAGTTGGAGATAGTGTTATCGGTGGTATACGAGTACATAAGGAGCGGGGAGAGCGTGGGTTCCAGGACCGTGTCCAAGCGGTACCTCTGCTCTCACAGTCCCGCCACCATAAGGAACGAGATGTCGGACCTGGAGGGGATGGGTTTTCTCTCTCAACCTTACACCTCCGCTGGTAGGGTCCCTACCACGAGGGCTTACAGGCTCTACGTGGACTCGGTGCTCCAGCGATCCCGCTCAAAGGGCGTTGGGCTGCCTTTGGCGGAGGCGCTCAAGCGCAAGAGGCAAGACCTTGAGGGCTTTCTCAACGAGGCCACGGACCTTTTGGGCAGGCTTACCCACTACGTGGGGATAGGTGCCATAGCCCCCCTGAACGACGTAACCATAAAGAACGTAAGCTTCTTCAAGGTTGATAGTAGGAACGTGCTTTTGGTTGTCGTGCTGGAGGGTGGGCTTGTGCATCACAAGGTTATCCCCATGCCTTGGGACCTGTCCAGCGATCTCCTTGACGAGTTCTCAAGGAAGATGAACATGGCGGTGTCCGGGAGGCCCTGGTCGGAGGTCAGGGCTTCTCTGGAGGGGTACCTTTTGCATCAGCTTTCGGAGTTCTCTGAGGCCTGTCGAGTAGCCCTTAGCACCCTGGGGGAGATGGTGGAGTCCAGGCAGGTCCGGGTCTTTACCGGTCCGGTGAGTCAGATGTTGAGCCTTCCGGATTTTCAGGATCTAAGCCGCCTCAAGGCGTTCTTCTCCCTGCTGGAGCAGGAGGAGGAGTTGGCGGAGCTGGTGGCTAGGCACTCGGTGGGCAACGGGGTGAGCGTTGTCATAGGCGAGGAGTCTCAGTGCCCTGAGCTGGAGGACTGTTCTTTGGTGCTGGCCTCCAGCCCCAAGGGAGGGGCTAAGGCGATAGTGGGCATATTAGGCCCCAAGAGGATGGACTATGAGAGGGTAATATCGGTGCTTGAGGACGTGGCATCTGCCATCGAGGGTTTGGAGGAGTAACGTGCCATGGAAGAGAATCGCTTGATTGATGCAGCTTTTGATGGTCCTGCTTCCCAGGAGGGGGCTTCCCCTTCTGCGGAGGTGTCCCGCCAGGAGGATCTTATGGTGGCGGAGATGTCCAAGGTGGAGCTGGTGGAGATGCTTCGGGGTAAGGATCGGGATATAAAGAGGATGGAGGAGGAGCTGTCCAAGTTAAAGGACAGCTACGATGACCTCATGAAGGAGGCTTTGCGCAACAAAGCGGACTTCACAAACTATGTAAGGCGGGTTGAAAGGGATCGGGAGGTGGAGAGGAAGAGATCTGCGGAGTCCGCGGTGGGCCTTTTGATCCCGGTGTTGGACAACCTGGAGAGGACCCTTTTGTCCTGCACCGACAGGGTGGATGACCCGGTGATAAAGGGGGTTCAGATGGTGGCCCGCCAGTTCCTCTCCGCCCTGGAGAGCCTTGGCCTGGAGCGGGTTGCTTCGGAGGGGGCTTTCGATCCTTCGGTCCACGAGGCGGTGGACTTTGAGGAGACCGGGGATCCGGAGATGGACGGCAAGGTGGTGGCGGAGCTCCAAAGGGGGTATCTGTTAGGGGGAAAGTTGATAAGGCCCGCCCTTGTTAAGGTTGCAAAGTTCAAGGGCTGAGGCAGAGGTATAAAGTCAGCATAGAGAAGTAGAAAAATCTTGCGAAAGAGGGTGTTTTTCATGGGAAAGGTGATAGGAATAGACCTTGGGACCACCAACAGCTGTGTGGCGGTCAAGGAAGGGGACAACATAACGGTAATACCTAACGCGGAGGGCAGCAGGACCACTCCGTCGGTGGTGGCCTTCACCAAGGACGGGGAGAGGCTTGTGGGACAGTTGGCCAAGAGGCAGGCCATAGTCAACGCCGACAGGACCATTATCTCCATAAAGCGTAAGATGGGGTCCGATTACAAGGTCAACATAGACGGCAAGGCCTACACTCCCCAGGAGATATCTGCCATGATACTCCAGAAGCTCAAGAAGGACGCGGAGGACTACCTTGGGGAGCCGGTTACTCAGGCGGTCATAACGTGTCCTGCTTACTTCACCGATGCTCAGCGGCAGGCCACTAAGGATGCGGGTACCATAGCGGGGCTTGAGGTCTTGCGGGTCATAAACGAGCCCACCGCTGCTTGCCTTGCCTACGGGGTGGACAAGGAGGGGGACCACAAGATACTGGTGTTCGACCTGGGCGGTGGGACCTTTGACGTGTCCATCCTGGACGTTGGAGATGGGGTCTTCGAGGTGCTTGCCACCTCTGGGGACAACCACCTGGGCGGTGACGACTGGGATATGCGCATAGTGGACTGGATGATAGACGAGTTCAGGAAGTCCGAGGGCATAGACCTGAGGAACGACAAGATGGCGTTCCAGCGTCTCCGGGAGGCGGCGGAGAAGGCGAAGATAGAGCTTTCCTCCATGATGGAGACCACCATATCCCTGCCCTTTATAACTGCGGATCAGAACGGTCCCAAGCACCTGGAGCTCACCTTGACCCGGGCCAAGTTCGAGGACATGACCGCGGACCTTCTTGAGAGGACCGTGGCCCCCACCAAGAGGGCGCTAGAGGATGCGGGACTCAGTGCCTCTCAGATAGACAAGGTCCTTCTGGTCGGTGGTTCTACCAGGATGCCAATGGTGCAGCGTAAGGTTAAGGAGCTGTTGGGCAAGGAGCCCACCAAGGGCATCAACCCGGACGAGTGTGTGGCGGTGGGGGCTGCCATACAGGGTGCGGTGCTCAGTGGGGAGAAGAGCGGGATAGTGTTGGTTGACGTGACCCCCTTGTCCCTTGGTCTTGAGACCTTGGGAGGGGTGTTCACCAAGATAATAGAGAGGAACACTGCGATTCCCTGCTCCAAGAGCCAGGTTTTTACCACCGCGGCGGACAACCAGCCCCAGGTGGAGATACGGGTGCTCCAGGGGGAGCGTCCCATGGCTAACGACAACGTGGAGCTTGGGCGCTTCATCCTCGATGGGATTCCTCCCGCACCCAGGGGGGTGCCCCAGATAGAGGTCACCTTTGAGGTGGATGCCAATGGTATAGTTAACGTCACCGCCAAGGACAAGGGAACCGGCAAGGCCCAGCACATAACGATACAGTCCTCAAGGCTCTCCGAGGCGGAGATAGAGCGTCTCCGCAGGGAGGCGGAGCAGCATGAGGAGGAGGACCGCCGCAAGAAGGAGCTTGCGGAGGCCAGGAACGAGGCGGAGAGCTTGGTGTACAACACCGAGAAGACCCTGAGGGATCTTGGGGACAAGCTTACCTCCGATGAGAAGGCTCCGGTGGAGGATAAGGTGAAGGCTCTTAAGGAGCTCACCGCCAAGGACGATGCGGCTGCCATAAGGCGGGGCATTGAGGAGCTCACCCAGGCGCTTCACGGCATATCTCATAAGATATACTCTGCCTCCGGCGGTGCTGAGAGCCCATCGGACGCCTCCGGAACGGGGCATGATACCGGTTCCGTGGACGCGGACTTCAAGGACGCCGGAAGGGCTTAAGGAGGGTGGTGGCCGGTGGCTGCTCCGGGAAAGAAGGATTATTATGACATATTGGGAGTATCCCGGGAGGCCACGTCGGAGGAGATAAAGAAGGCCTACCGCAAGCTTGCTCGTAAGTATCATCCGGACGCGAACCCGAACGATAAGGACGCGGAGGCCAAATTTAAGGAGATCAACGAGGCTTACGAGGTCTTGAGCGATCCTGCCAAACGTGCCCAGTACGACCAGTTTGGGTATGTGGGAGACGTTCCTCCCGGGGGTAATCCATTTGAGGGGTTCGGCGGGTTTGGTGGTGATCCGTTTGGGGATCTCTTCGGCGATCTTTTCGAGAACTTCTTCGGCGGTGTGGGGGGGCGCCCCGGAAGGGGCCCCTCCGGCCCCCGAAGGGGAGCCGACGTGGAGACGGTTTTGCAGGTTACCTTGGAGGAGGCCTTCAGGGGTTCATCGAAGGAGCTCACCATACCTCGATGGGAGACCTGCATGAGGTGTGGGGGGTCTGGGGCGGAACCCGGGACTAAGCCCGAGACCTGTCCTAGCTGTGGTGGCCGCGGTCAGGTGGAGCAGTCCATGAGGACCCCTTTTGGCCAGTTCGTGCAGGTCAACACCTGTCCCAGGTGCTCCGGTAAGGGTAGGGTGATAAACAGCCCCTGCAAGGAGTGCAAGGGGCAGGGCCGGGTGAGGGTACCGCACCGGGTTGAGATTAAGATCCCCAAGGGGGTAGAGACCGGAACCAGGCTTAGGATTCCCGGCGAGGGCGAGGCGGGGATCAACGGTGGGCCTCCCGGAGATCTCTTCCTCATAGTGGAGGTCATGCCCCATAAGGTCTTTGAAAGACATGGGGCGGATCTCAGGGTTAAGGTGGACGTCGCATTCCCCCAGGCTGCCCTTGGCAGCGAGATCTCCCTGGAGACCTTTGACGGGGTGGAGCGGATAGAGATACCGCCTGGGACTCAGCCGGGATCGGTGCTGAAGATCAGAGGCAAGGGCATGCCCAGGATGGGCGGCGGCAGGGGGGATCTTCTGGTTCAGGTGAGGGTCGTGGTTCCCAAGAACCTGACGGAGAGGCAAAGGGCGCTTCTTCAGGCCTTAGCCCAGGAGATGAACGTAAAAGTCCGACAGGAAGAGGGTATACTAGACAAGCTGAAGGGCTTTTTCGGAGGTTAACCCATGTGGGGGGAAGTGCTTTCGGCGCTTCCCCCTTTTGGAGTTTCAGAGAGTACTAGAGAGGGGTGTGTCGTTTGGGCTCTTTTTGGTGGTACATAACCCTCATGGGGCCGGATGGATACGAGGATGCGCTCATGTCCGCCGCTGACATAGCGGGCAGCTGCGGATCTGAGGTTCAGGAGTTGCCGTCAGGGGTTAGGATTCGATACTATTTCCTGTCATCCCATGACCTTGGGTATTGGCAGGGGAGGCTTTTGGATGCCCTCCGGGACATCCCTGGGATCGTGGTGGAGGACTCTGGGAAGCTTGAAAACCAGCCTTGGTATAAGGTTTGCGAGGAGGGCTTTACCCCGGTTGAGGCTGGAAGGTCTTTCGTCATAACCGCTCCGTGGCATGCGGATTCCTATGAAGGGGACCGGGTGCCCATAATAATAAAACCCGGCAGTGCCTTTGGAACCGGGTATCACGAGAGCACCAGGATAGCCCTTGAGCTCATGGAGAGGGCCTGCGATTCCCTGGGTAGGGGCTTCAGCGCCTTGGACGTGGGGACTGGATCCGGGATCCTCGCCATAGGGGCGTTGAAGCTCGGGGCTTCAAGGGTTTTTGCCAGGGATTTGGATGGTACGGTGGCCTCAGAGCTTGAGGAGAACCTATCTCTCAACCAGCTGGAGGGCCAGGTGTCCTTTGAGGAGGGGGATCTCTTGAAGGGCTTCTCCCAGAAGGTTGACTTGGTCACCGCAAACATATTGAAGGATCCCCTTTTGACTATGCTTCCCCAAGTGGGTGAGGTTCTGACTGATCGGGGGCTTTGCGTTTTCTCCGGGCTTCTAGCCGCCGAGAGAGATGAGTTCATGGAGGCCCTTAGGGAAAACGGGATGGATGTTTTGGCGGAGATGACCCAGGGGGACTGGTGGGGTGTCCTTGCATCGCCTAAGGCTTGAGAGCTGTACGAAGACAGGAGAAGGCAGGTACCTGCTGGATCAGGCCCAGGCTAGGCACCTTACTAAGGTCTTAAGATGTTACACCGGTGCCCTTGTGGAGGGCCTTTGCCAGGAGGGGTCGGTGCTCTTAAGGATTCAGGTCACCCCTTACGGAGTTGAGGCCCTTGAGGTTTCTAGTTCCCCTGGGGTTGATTACCTTCGAAGGGTGGATCTCCTGGTTGGTTTTCTGAAGGCGGATCAATGGGATCAGGTTCTAAGGGTGGCCTGTGAGCTTGGGGTTGCCAGGATTTGGCCAGTTCTTTGTGAACGTTCCGTTCCTAGGCCGGATGACTGGGGGCGGAAGAAGGAGCGTTACGAGAGGATTCTCTTCGAGTCCACCAGGCAGTGTGGAGCTCTTAGGGCCCCGGAGCTCATGGATTTGAAGCCCCTGGATGTGCTGGATCTGTCGGAGCTGCCGGAGGTTCGATTGGGGGCGTTTTTGTCCCCCGATTCCGTGCCTCTGGTATCCGCCTTGCCGGAGGGAGACCTGGCTATCGCGGTGGGGCCGGAAGGTGATTGGACTGCTAGGGAGGTGGAGATCCTCAAGGGGGCGGGTTTTAAGGCGGTCTCCTTGGGTCCCAGGGTGCTTAGGGCGTCCACCGCGGTCGCCGCTGCCCTAGGGGCGGCAAGGATCCTTCACCCGGAGGTGTGTTCCCTGTGAGCGGTCTAGCGGGGGTTGGTTTTTTCGTGGTGTCCCACGGGTGCAGGGTAAATCAGTATGAAGGGGATGCCATAGCTTCCGAGCTGCTCTCCTTGGGGGCCCGATGAGGCCCAGAGGGTAGAGGATGCGGGGGTTATGGTGTTGGTCAGCTGTGCGGTGACCGCCGAGGCGGAGAGGAAGGCCCGGCAGGAGGTAAGGCGTCTGAGGCGCAGGAACCCCGATGCCCTTTTGGTGGTTTGCGGATGTTGGGTTGACCGGGTGTCCGATGAGGACCTCTCGAGCATGGGAGTGGACGTGGGTCTGGTTAACGGTATGAAGCATCTGGTGCCCCAGCTGGTGGAACGTCACGTCCGAGGGGAGAGGTTGGAGCCCGTCTACAGGGAGAGAGGAAGCTCCTGGGATTCCCTTTCGCTTTTAAGACCCACCAGGCACACCAGGGCGTTCATTAAGGTCCAAGACGGGTGTTCCAGGGGTTGTACGTACTGCATAATCCCCAAGCTCAGAGGTCCTTCGATATCGAGACCCTTTGGGGATGTCTTGGATGAGGCGCGTAGGGTTTTGGATTCCGGGGCTTTAGAGGTCGTGCTCACCGGGGTTCATCTGGGGGATTACAACTGGGAGGGCCTTGACCTGGCGGATCTGGTGGAAGCATTGGGGAAGGTGGCGGGGCTCAAGAGGCTTCGCTTTGGTTCCATCGAGCCTTTTTCTGTTGGGGAGAGGTTGCTCCGTGTCCTAGGGGACTGTGGGGCATTTATGAGGCACCTGCACATCCCCCTCCAAAGTGGGGATGACTCCGTCCTTAGGCGGATGGGGAGGGGCTACCGGGGGGATGATTATGTGGCCCTGGCTGACCGGGCTAGGAGCATCCTGGGCGATGATCTTCATCTGAGTTCCGATGTGATGGTTGGGTTCCCAGGGGAGGACGATGAGGCCTTTGAGAAAACCCTGACGGTCCTTGATCGGGCCTCGGTGGGGCGTATACATCCTTTTTCGTACTCCCCAAGGCCGGGCACTCCGGCTTTTAATTGGGAGAGGCCGGCGCCGGATGTGGTTCGGGCGAGGCTTAATAGGCTCTTGGAATTGGGGGCTTCCCGGTTGGAGAGCTTCGCTTCCAGGTTTGTTGGCCGTAGGGTTACGGTGTTGGTGGAGAGGGTGTCGGAAGGCCTGGCGGACGGTCTTACCGAGGGGTTTGTAAGGGTTCGTTTCCCCTATCATGGGCCTTTGGGGGTGGTGGTAGAGCTGACTCCCACCGCATCGATGGGAGGGACCCTTGTGGTGGGGGAGGGGGCTTTTGTCCCGTCCGATGATTTGTTGTATCCTTTGTAAGCCCAGTGAGGTGTCCTTGGGTTCGTTGTCTTAGGGTTTCCCGGTGATACTTGATGTATCACGGTCCCGTTGGGTTCGCATATGTAGTTCGCGGGGGTGTTCTGTTGAAGGAGCCCGTAATAGGAATAGACCTGGGAACTCGCTATTCCCTGGTTTCATACTGTCCCCCCGGGGGGGTGCCCAGGGTATTGCCCAATCGTTGGGGCAAGACCAGGACTCCCTCTTACGTGGCATACAGGGATGGGCGTTTCCTTTGTGGGGATGATGCCTTAAGGGGCTCCGCCATATCCTCCGGTGACATGTGGTGGGATATAAAGAGAAAGCTTGGTACGGACTGGGTTGCCCGTTGCGGGGGCAGGGCCTATGGGGCGGAGGACCTTTTATCGCATCTTCTCTGCCTTCTGAGGGAGGATGCGGAGGCGTCGCTTGGGAGTTTTGTGACCTCTGCGGTGATAACTGTTCCCGCCCACTTCGGTTTCCCCGAGAGGGGGGCATTATATCGTTCCGCGAAGGGGGCGGGCTTCGAGTTTGTTAGGGTTTTAAACGAGCCCACCGCCGCCGCTCTTTCGGTGGCTTCGGACGGCAGGTTCCTCATCCTTGACTTTGGTGGAGGTACCCTGGACATATCGGTCCTCGAGGGTGAGGACGGGGTGTTCCAGGTGTTGGACAGTTTAGGGCGCAAGGACCTAGGTGGGTATGATTTGGACCGGCGTCTTGCGGTGTGGCTTTGGCGTCACCTTGGGAGCGTGCCTCTTGACGAGGTTGACCCCCGTTGGCTCATGGTTCTTAGGGAGGCAGAGCAGGTTAAGATTGCCCTTTCGGACGTGGGGGTGGTGGACTGGGTTCCTCCGTGGGGTTTTGATGATACAGGGCCCCTTAGGGTGACCAGGGAGGATCTGGAGGGGATAATAGCCCCGGTGGTGGACGAAGTGGTACGCCTTACGGAGAGGCTGTTTCGTCGTCATCGTCCGGATCGGCTGGTTGTGGTGGGGGGTAGTGGAAGGATACCCCTTCTTAGACGGCGCCTTAGCGAGCGGGTGGGCCCTATTGAGCACATGAAGGTCTGTCCCGATGAAGCGGTGGCCTTAGGAGCTAGCCTTTTCATAAGGCAGGGGGGGCAAAGGCTCCTCATAGACGTTTTAAGTGCTTCGGTGGGGGTGGTTTTGAAGGACGGTTCCGTGCGGACGCTGGTTCATCGGGGTTCACCCCTTCCTGCGGAGGCTTCGTCGTCGGTTTCGTTGGATCACCTGGATGGGGCGGTTACGCTGGTTCAGGGAGAGGGGGTTTTGCGGGGGCCTTCTGGGTCCAGGGTTATATATCGGGTGCCGGTCCCTTCTGGGGAGACCGGGGATGTAAGGCTTTCCCTGGTGGTGGACACCGGAGGGCTTCTTCGAGTAAAGGTAATGACCGCTAACTGGTCTGCCAGCAGGGTTGTAGATCTTGCCCTGTCCGGTGGGGCTGCCTCATTTGACCTGGAGAGGGAGCTTCGCGAGAGGGAGGCTCGTCTGGCGGTTATCAGCATGTCCGCGTCGAGGCAGGTGCAGGATAGGCTTCTTAGCATGGTTGGCAAGGTGAGGCGTCTTAGCGGGACTGGACAGGAGGGGCTTGCTATGGAGGCCCTGGACGTGTTGGACCGGCTGATTTTAGACATGGAGAGGGTGCTTAACGGTGAGCCTTGAGGTTGATCTCAAGACGTTAGGGCTTTCCCCCGGTGCTAGTTGGGATGACGTTAAGTCGGCGTTTCGGCGTCTTGCCAGGACCTACCACCCCGATGTGGCGGGTCCCGAGCACTCTCGTCGGTTTGCGGAGATAAACAGGGCCTACATGTCCATCCGAGAGGCGGTTCAAAGTGGATCATTCGGTGCTCTTGGCCAGACGGGGGGTGCGAAGGCGGCTTCTGCGCAGGGGACTGCCAGGGATGCCGCGAGTGGGACTTGGCAGACCAGGCGGTCTAGGCGCAGGCGTAGGTCCGGAGGTTTTTCATGGGGAGCTAAGGGGTTGAGCTGGCTCAGCTCCATAGGGTCGGTCCTAGCTAAGGGGGCCATGCGGTTTGGCCGTTCTGAAGGCGTGGGCAAGGAGGAAGCGAAGAGGAGCTTTGAGCGTGACAGGGCTCTGTGGGAGGCCTTGGACCTGGCGGAGAACCGGCTTGATTGGATCTTAAAGAGGGCTAGGCCCGCGGAGGGGCATGACATATCTCCCAGGTTGGAGTCAAGGCTTTTGAGCCGCCATCCAGGGGTAGTGGTGTTGGCCTTGGAGGAACTGAGGAAGTTAGAGGATTTGGGGCTCCGGGAGCGTTTGGCGGTCTTGGCTCTTTCCAGGGGCATGCCGGACGGGGAGGTTTTATCTAGGGTTTTGAGCATATTCAAACCCTCTGCGGCGGAGGTGGCCAGGAGCGTCTGCCGTTGGGGAGGTGTGTATGGAAGG
Source organism: Thermanaerovibrio velox DSM 12556 (assembly GCF_000237825.1). Taxonomy (NCBI): domain Bacteria; kingdom Thermotogati; phylum Synergistota; class Synergistia; order Synergistales; family Synergistaceae; genus Thermanaerovibrio; species Thermanaerovibrio velox. The sequence goes on along the minus strand of NZ_CM001377.1, from coordinate 1,203,848 downwards.
CCCGATGCGGTTGGGGTGCTTAGGTGGCTTAAGTACGGAGGGGTTCGGGACCGGGGGCTTTTAAAGCCCTTTTGTGGCAATCGGGACCTTGGAGTTTTGGCGGCGCTTCTTGATATGTGGCCGTCCGGGGTTGGTTTGCCGGACGTATCCGACATGTCCAGGTTTCTAAAGTCCGAGGATGAGGGGGTTCTTGGAGCGGCTCTGAGGCTTGTAAAGAGGGAGGGGCCTCAGCCTTGGATGATGCCTCGGATAGAGAAGCTGGCCTCATCGCATCCTTCCCCTGCGGTCAGGGTTTGGGCTTCCGCTATTGTTAGAAACAGGTCAATGGGGTAGAATGATGGGAACTGGCTGTTCGGAGGAATCTGTTGCGATGGAATCGTGCCTTTTCTGTAAGATAGTGTCTGGAGAGGTCCCCGCCAGGAAGGTTTATGAGGATGATGCGGTACTGGCCTTTCATGACATAAACCCTGTGGCACCCTTTCACGTCTTGGTGGTCCCGAAGGTGCATGTATGTGGTGCTGCGGAGGGGCCGGGTGGCGAGGTATGGGGGGCTGTGATGGAGGGTGCGGTTCGCGTGGCGGAGCTGCTGGGGGTCAACCGAGAGGGGTTTCGGTTGGTCGTGAACAGCGGAGAACAGGCCGGTCAGACTATTCCCCACCTGCACGTTCACGTGCTTGCGGGCCGACGGTTTAATTGGCCGCCCGGGTAGAGCAGGTGGCATAGAAAGGGGGGAACGGGGATGACCACTGTCGTTCGCAGGGATAATGAGTCTTTGGAGGACACCCTAAAGCGTTTCAAGCGGGAGCTTCGGAAGGTGGGCGTGCTGCGGGAGGCAAGGAAGCACGAGCATTACGAGAAGCCCAGCGAGATCAAGAAGCGCAAGAAGGCCGCTCAGGCCAAGAATCGTAGGAGGTCCGGTTGATGTCTTTCATTGATAGGGTTCAGGCGGATCTGGTGTCGGCTATGAAGAACAGGGATGAGCTGGCCCTATCGGTGCTTCGCATGCTGAAGTCCGCCCTCCAGGTTGCCCAGACCGAGAAGGGCAGGGGCGGCGAGATTTCCGAGGATGCCTTTATAGCCATAGTCCAGCGGCTGATAAAGCAGAGGGAGGAGGCGGCGGAGCAGTACCGTAGCTGCGGTGCTTCCGAGAGGGCCGATTCGGAGATCCGGGAGGCGGATTTCCTGCGGCGCTACCTCCCAGAGCAGCTTTCTGACCAGGATTTGGCTGAGCTGATAGCCCGTGTGGCCTCCGATATCGGGGCGCTTGGCCCTAAGGATATGGGGCGGTTGATGGGTCAGCTGATGCCCAAGGTTAAGGGTAGGGCGGACGGCAACCGTGTTAAGGATAGGGTTTCCGCTTACCTGGCTTCCCTGGGAAACTAGGGCCTGGTTTTTCAAGGTAGGAGATCGCGGGATCTAAGATGAGGGCCGGGCATTTGGGGGATACCCCTAGCCCCGGCCCCCTCGTATTTTCGGGGCTTAAATAAAAATCTCTTTTGACTGCAAGAGTCCAGGGCCCCAAAAACATGGGACCTGAGACCTTATCGATGGACCCCCTCCAGACTATCAATACCACTAAATATGGTGTATCATAACCCGGCAAGCCACAATATGTAGGGAGGAAGCGGATGCTCTGTCCTCAGTGTGGATTAAGTGAGACCCGGGTCATAGAGACCAGGACCTCCGATGGCGGCAAGGTGGTTCGTCGCCGTCGGGAGTGCCCTTCCTGTTCCCATCGTTTTACCACCTACGAGAGGGTTGAGGAGCGCCAGGTGCTTTGGGTGGTGAAGAAGGATGGCAGGAGGGAGAGTTTTGACCGGTGCAAGCTTTTGAGGGGCCTTATGAGGGCTTGTGAGAAGCTGCCGGTGCCGTTGGACGTCCTGGAGGACGCGGCTTGCAGGATAGAGGGCAAGCTTAGGGAGCGGGAGTCCGGAGAGGTTTTGAGCATGGAAGTTGGTGACCTGGCCATGGATGAGCTTAGGAGGATCAACAAGGTAGCCTACGTGAGGTTTGCGTCGGTTTACCGGGAGTTCACGGATCTTTCTAATTTCGCCGCGGAGATAGCCAGGCTCATAGAGGAAAGGGAGGATAAGCATGATAACCACTGATGTCACCGGAATAGATCAGGTGTCTTTGGGGGGGCGCCAGCAACACCTCTTCGGGGGTGGCGAGTCCACCGACCTTGCCTTGATGGTGGATGCCTTGGGGCATGAGGAGCGGTACGAGTGGGATCCCGTGCGAATAAAGAACGCCTTGGTGTTGGAGGCGGGGGTGGATCCTGAGGTGGCGTCCAGCATAGCGGCGGAGGTGGAGGACGACATAATCCGCTATGGCAGGGACAGGGTTACCACCCGTCTCATCCGGGAGATGGTTAACGTTAAGCTCTTCCAGAGGGGGCTGGATGCTAAGCTGGCGGACCACAGCCAGGTGGGGTTGCCGGTTAGGGATCTTGAGACCATGTTGTTGAAGCCCAACAAGGAGAACAGCAACACCACCCACAACCCGGAGTCGATCAACCTCTCCATAGCGGAGAGGGTGCTTAAGGAGTATTCGCTCAGCAAGGTGTTCACTCCCGACGTGGCTTCTGCCCACCTTAACGGGGACATTCACCTTCATGATTTGGGCATGGTTAACCGTCCCTACTGTTCCGGGCAGAGCATAGCTTACGTAGCCAGGTACGGGCTTAACATCCCTTCTATAACCAGTGTCTCCGCCCCTGCCAAGCATGCGGACGTGCTGTTGGCCCACGTCCTCAAGATGACCTCTGTCCTTCAGAACAACTTTGCCGGGGCCATAGGTTGGGATGCGGTTAACATGTTCTTTGCCCCTTACTTGGTCGGTGCTTCCGACAGGGAGTATAAGCAGCTGGCCCAGCAGCTTATATTCGAGTTCAACCAGTTGGCGGGTGGTCGTGGGGGCCAGGTGGCGTTCACGGACATAAACCTTTACTACGAGATACCGAACCACTTCCGGGACGTTCCTGCCATAGGGCCTGGTGGCCAGTTCACCGGCAAGACCTATGGGGAGTACGATTCGGAGTCCAAGAAGTTCCTAAAGGCCCTCTTCGAGGTCTACCTCGAGGGGGACAGCCGTGGTCAGCCGTTCTTCTTCCCCAAGCCTCTTCTGCACATAACCGACTACTTCTTCAAGGAGCACGGCTGGGAGGAGTTCTTGGAGCTTGCCTGCCGGGTGGCTTCGGAGAAGGGTAACACTTACTTCGTGTTTGATCGAGGTGGGGTTGCCAAGCTGTCCGAGTGCTGCAGGTTGTCCTTTGAGTTGAGCGAGGAGGACCTGAAGGAGGCTCATCAGCCCTGGAAGATGCGTTACTGTGCGCTTCAGAACGTCACCATTAACCTTCCCCGTCTTGCCTACCGGTCGAAAGGGGACCAGGACGTGTTGTTCGACCTGGTGGACCAGTACATGGAGCTCAGTGCCAAGGCGCATATGCAGAAGAGGGCTTTCATAAAGGAGATATTGTCCTTGGGTAAGAAGGGGCCCTTGAGCGCCCTTTGTGTGGATCACGATGGGGAAGGTTACCTTAGGTTTGATAAGGCCTCCCATCTCATAGGGATCCTGGGGGTTAACGAGATGGTCCAGGTGATGACCGGCCACCAGCTGCATGAGGACAAGGGGGCGTTGGACTTGGGGCTGGCGGTGGTCAAGTACATGGAGATCAAGTGTGAGCAGCTGGCGGAGCGCTACGGGGTTAAGATGGTGTTGGAGCAGACTCCGGCGGAGAGCACCGCTCACCGTTTTGCCAAGCTGGACCTCAAGGCGTTTCCAGAGGAGGCCTCCAAGGTCATAAAGGGGGACTTCAGAACCGGGGAGATATACTACACCAACAGCAC